>NZ_JAVRPS010000280.1:0-6969 GCF_032162105.1 Mycobacterium sp.
AACGATGTAAGACGATTCCAATCAAGCGTGATCAGCCCAGCCAGCCCTGTGCCAGGTCCCAGGCAGGCCCAGCACCAGGCGCATCGTCGCGGGTGACCGTGGCCTGGATCAGGCCGTACGGCCTGTCGTCGGCATGGAACACCTCGTTGTGATTCTCCAGGCCGAACGGGGACAGGTCGTAGACGAAGTGGTGCTTGTTGGGGGCCGACAGCCGGACCTCGGCGATCTGGGGATGGTTCTCCAGTACGGCCTTGCCCATCTCGTAGAGCGTCTGCTGCAGGGCGCGCGACTGCACGATCGCGAACTGCTTCACCAGTTGGCTCTTGACGGCGACGTAAGTTGATTCCCAGTCGATCTCGGTCGTGGTGAATCGCCACTGCGCCACCAGCGCCGTCGCCATCACGCGGTCGTGGGTGGGTTCGAGGACGGTGTAGGGATCGGTGCGGAAGCCCGCGAACTCCGACCCGGTGGACTTCAGGACGACGAGGTCCTTGAGTCCGCCGATCACCCACTCGCCGTTCCCGTCGACGGTGATCGCGGCCGTGCGCACCTCCTGGCCCTTGCGCACCCAGGTGTGGTCGTGTTCGGCGCCGTCGACGATCGCCCGCTCCCATGCGTATTCCTCGATGTCGACGCGCGCGCCGTCCACCGGGACGACGTCGTCGACGAAGTGTCTGGCCAGGGCGAGACCGTAGTCCTCGATCGACTGCAGACCCTTCTCCTTGGCGTAGGCGTAGGCGGTCTGCTTCTGTGAGTCGGTGGGCAGCACGTCGGACTGGTCGCCGGTCAGGTAAGCCGCGCTGAAATCGCCACGAAGACAGGTGGATACGTTCACGTCGTGGATCTCGTGTCGCGGCGTGTCACGGTAGATCCGGACCAGGCGGTTCTCGGCCTTGCCGTACTGGTTCTTGCCAAGGATGATGCCCGACATCTGTTCAGCTCCCTCGGTAGGTCGAATAGGCAAACGGTGACAGCAGCACCGGAACGTGGTATTTGCCTGCGGCATCGGTGATTTCGAACGCGATCACGATCTCGGGGTAGAAGGTGGCGACGTCCGTGGCGGCGAAGTACGTTGCGGTGTCGAAGTGCAGCCGGTACACGCCCGTGGCAAGGTCGCCGCCGAGGCGCGCGACCCGCCCGTCGTCGTCGGTGGTCGCGTCCGCGAGGACGGTGCCGTCTGCATCGAGCAGTGTGACCGGCACGCCCGTCGCGGGCTTGCCGGACACGGCGTCGAGGACGTGGGTGGAGAGGCTCATGTGCTCGATCTTGCCTCGCCGGGTGGCTCGCTCAGGAGCCGTTTCAGCCGAAGCCGGTTGATCTTGGCCAGTTCGTTGCGCATGACGCGGCGTTCGGTGTCGGGATCGTTGCCGAGCCGGTCGGTGAGAATCGCGAGCAGTTCGTCGGCGGAGCGTCCACTGGCGCACACCAGGTAGACGTAGCCGAACCGGTCCTCGTAGTCCCGGTTGCCTGCGGCCAACGCGGCGCGCACGTCGTCGTCGGCCGCCGTCACGCCGGCCTGTTCCCGCGCCGATGAGGCGTTGTCGACCCGGCCCCCGATGCGGGGATGTCCGTCCAGCGCGGTGTCGATCTCGGCGTCGGGGAGTTCGGCGAGGACGCGGCCGGCCCGGTCGAGCAGGGCGTCGACGTCGGCGAACGGCGCCCCGGCGAGCACGCGGCGGGCCCAGATCGGCGACGCGCACACGCCGAACAGCAGGTGCATGCGCTGGCGCTCGGTGCAGCGGTTGAAGCCATCGAGACCGAGCGCTGGTTGAGTGGTCATCAGTGACGACTATGGCAACTCGCTGAGCCGGCTGAACCGCGCGGCCGCGATCGGGTTGGCGTCGGCGACGAGGTCGCTGAACCGGTAGTTGACGATCTTGGCGATCTCGATCAGCGCGAACGCCTTCTCGGCGGCGGGCGAGTTGTCCATCCGCGACCACCCGTTGCGCAGCACCCTGTCGAAGCGTTCGGTCTCCTTGGCGCAGATGATCAGCGGGAAGTCGAAGTGCTCCCGGTATGCGGTGGACAGTTCGACGACGTCGTTGTGGTCGTCCTCGTCGAGGTTGGACAAGGCGACGTGATCGACGGCCAACGCGTGGCCGGTCTCGTCCTCGGCGCCGAGGTCGGGGAACGCCCGGATCAACTGCAGCTGCTGCTCGGAGGAACCGGTCAGGACGGCGTCCTGGAAGGCCTCGCGCAGTGCCATGGTGTCGGCGAACGGGCGCTGTTCGAGCGCGCGCTGGACGGCCCACGGCACGTTCTGCACCACGTTCCCGAACACCTCGGTGAACCGCTCCTTGGTCATCGCATTGACCTCGTCGAGGGTGATGGACCCGCCGCCGGCCACCCGCGGGCCGCGCGATCCCAGATGGAAGAACACGATGTTCAGCAGGATGGCCGCAATCGCGCCGATGCTGATGCCGCTGCCGAAGAGCAGGTCGATGCCGGACGGAAGCGCCTGGGCGACATCGGGATACGACGTCACCCACAGCGCCAACGCGATGCTGGTGGTGACGATGATCAGGTTGCGGTGGTCGGTGAAGTCGACCTTGCCCAGCGTCTGGATGCCGACCACGGCGACGGTGGCGAACAGGGTCAGCGCCGCGCCGCCGAGCACGGGTTGCGGAATCGACGAGACGACGGCCGCCACCTTCGGCAGGAAGCCGAGCAGGATCATGATGACGCCCGCTGCGGCCACCACCCAGCGGCTCTTGACGCCGGTGAGTCTGACCAGGCCGACGTTCTCCGAGAACGCGGTGTAGGGAAACGAGTTGAAGACGCCACCGATCGCGGTGGCCAGACCGTCGGCGCGCAGCACGTTGCCGATGTCGGAGGCCTTGATCCGCTTGCCGACGATCTCGCCGGTGGCCATGGTGCTGCCGGTCGACTCCACGGCGGTGATCAACAGCACGATGATCATCGTCAGGCAGGCGACGACGTCGAACTTGGGCATGCCGAACAGGAATGGCTGGGTGAAGCCGATCGCGGACGCCGCGCCCACCTTCTCGAAGCTCATGTCGCCCAGCGCAAACGCGACCGCGCACCCGATCACCAAACCCAGCAGGACGGCGATCGTGGCGATGAACCCGCGGAACAGGCGCTGGATCCCGACGATGATCGCGATGGTGCCCACCGCGTACAGCAGCCAGCGCAGGTTCGACGCGTCGATCTCACCGGTGTGCGGGTTGGTCACCGCGTCGTGGGCACCCACCGGCACCAAACACAGCCCGATGATGGTGATCAATGTGCCGGTGACGACGGGCGGGAAGAACCGCAGCAGCCTGATGAAGATCGGCGCGATCAGGAACGTGAAGACGCCTGCGACGATCACCGCGCCGTACACGTAGAGCAGGCTCGCGGCGCCACCGCCGTGGGCCAGCCCGATCGCGATGATGGGGGAGACGCCCGTGAACGTCACGCCCTGCAGCAGCGGCAGGCGCACGCCGATCTTCCAGAATCCGACCGCCTGGATGATCGAGGCGATGCCGCAGGTGAACAGGTCGGCGGTGATCAGCTTGACGAGCTCCTCGCCCGGCAGGTCGATCGCGCTGGCGATGAGGATCGGCACCAGGACCGCCCCGGCGTAGAACGCCACGACGTGCTGGAAGCCGTATGTCGCCAACTTGGGGATCGGCAGCACCTCGTCGACGGGGTGCACGCGCTTCTTGGGCTTCTCGGCCGTCGCGGTCGATGGGGCTGACATGGTCCCAGAATCGGGCAGGTTCACACTGTTCGCATGTCGAAGCAGGTGCCCGTCGCGGGCGTGCTACTGGCCGCGGGTGCCGGTTCGCGCTTCGGCATACCCAAAGTGCTTGCCGAGCAAGGGAAGTGGCTGCGCGCGGCGGTCGACGCGTTGAGTGGTTCCTGTGACGACGTCGTGGTGGTGCTTGGTGCAGCCGTCGTCGACGTGCCAGGGCCTGCGCGCTCGGTGGTGGCATCGGACTGGGCCGACGGGCTCAGCGCCTCCCTGCGCGCCGGTCTGGCCGCCACGGAGGGTGGGCAGTACGTGGTGCTTGCGCTCGTCGACACCCCCGATGTCGGGGCCGACGTGGTCGCCCGGGTGCTGGCGGCCGCACGGTCGGCGGATTCCGGCCTGGCCAGGGCGACGTACGGCGGGCGGCCGGGCCACCCGGTGGTGATCGAGCGCAGCCACGTCGCGGCGTTGACGGAGACGCTGCACGGTGACGAGGGCGCCCGCACGTTCCTGGCCGCCCGCTCCGACGTGGTCGCCGTCGAGTGCGGCGACCTGGCCACCGGGGCCGACGTCGACACGGCCTGATCGAGGCCACGGTCGTCGCACTGGTCACCCGGCGGAGGTATGGGCGGTTTGCCCGCCTCATATCGACAACTTGGCCCTAACGGCGCCTGTGGATGAACCCGCGCTCTCCTCGCGGCAGGCGTTACCATCGCCGGGTGGCGACCTTGGACGATTTGGAAGCGCGGGTGGCGGCGCTGGAGGCGTCGCACGCCGACTATCGGGCCGTCCTGGCCGCAGTGAACGCGCTGGGCGCCAACCAGCGCGAGATGGCCGCCAACCAGCGCGAGATGGGCGCGACTCAGCGGGATCACAGTCAGGTGCTGGCTGAGCACAGTCAAGATCTTGCCCAGCTCAAGGCGGGCCAACGAACTCTCGAAGAAGGCGTCGCCGAGGTCAAGGATCTGCTCGTCCGGGCGCTCGACCGCTGACCGCTACGGCCCGCTGTCCCCAAGGCCGGAGAGCCGCTTACAGGAGTCCCAGCGCGGCCACCGCGGCACGCTCCTCGGCCAGCTCAGCCACCGATGCGTCGATGCGGGCGCGGGAGAAGTCGTTCAGCTCAAGCCCTTCGACGATTCGCCACGCGCCGTCGACGGCGCGCGCCGGCAGCGAGGACACCACGCCCTCGGGGATGCCGTAGACGCCGGGGGAGGGCAGCGCCACCGAGGTCCAGTCGTCGGGGTCGGTGCCGTCGACCCAGTCCCTGACGTGATCGATCGCGGCATTGGCGGCAGATGCTGCCGACGACGTGCCGCGCGCCTCGATGATCGCGGTACCGCGCTTGGCCACGGTGGGGATGAAGTCGCCGGTCAGCCAATCCAGGTCGGCGGCGTACTCGGCGCCGGGGCGACCACCGACGACGGCGTGGAAGAGATCGGGATACATGGTGGGAGAGTGGTTGCCCCACACCGTCACCCGGGACACGTCGGTGACGTGGACGCCCGCGTGAGCGGCCAATGCGGCGACCGCCCGGTTGTGGTCGAGCCGGGTGAGCGCGGTGAATCGTTCGGCGGGGATGTCCGGCGCGTGCGCCGACGCGACGAGGGCGTTCGTGTTCGCAGGGTTGCCGACCACCACGATCCTGACGTCGTCGGCCGCGCCCGCGTTGAGCGCGCGCCCCGCCTCGGCGAAGATCGCGGCGTTGGCGGCAAGGAGGTCGGCGCGTTCCATGCCCTTGCTCCGCGGCTTGGCGCCGATCAGCAGGGCGACGTCGACGCCGTCGAACGCCCGCACCGGGTCGTCGTGGATCTCGACGCCTGCGAGGAGGTCGAAGGCGCTGTCGACGAGCTCCATCACGACGCCCTCGGCGGCCCGTACCGCCGACGGCAACTCCAGCAGGCGCAGCGTCACTGGCACGCCGCGACCGAGCAGGGCGCCCGCACCGATCCTGAACAGCGCGGCGTAGCCGATCTGGCCTGCCGCGCCGGTGACGGTGACGATCTTCGGATTCACGTGTGCACCCGCAGGCCGAGAATCTCGGAGGCATACAGGCGGACGGTGTCCTCGGCCATCGCCGCGGCGTCCTCGTGGCCGGGCCGCGCCCTGCTGTGCATGTACGACGAGTTGGGGTCCAGCGTTATCTCGGCGAGCAGCTCTCCGGTGGACGGCTCGCATACGGCCCACGTGTACCGGGTGTCGGAGGCCCAGTCGTCTTCGGCGTCGTGGACGTAGTCGAGGTCGGTCTCGCCGAGGTCGGCAAGCGCGGGGCGGTCGTCGACACGGTCGTCGTACCGTAGTGCGCGCAGATACCACTGGCCGTTGTTGATCTCGACGGGCTCCATCGGGTCAGCGTCTCACGTAGAGCAGCATCCAATGAATAGGGCGTACGCCACATGAAACTCACCATCATCGGAGCCAGCGGGCTCATCGGAACCAAGGTCGTCGACTTGCTGACCGCAGCGGGGCACGAGGTGGTGGCCACGTCGCGGTCGACGGGTCTGGACGTGCTCACCGGCGAGGGGCTGGCGGACGCGCTGGTCGGTGCCGACGTCCTGATCGACGTGGTCAACTCGCCGTCGTTCGACGACGAAGCGGTGCTGCAGTTCTTCTCGACGTCCGCCACGAATTTGGCGGCGGCCGCGAAGACGGCCGGCGTCGGTCACTACGTCGCGCTGTCCATCGTCGGCGCGGACGGCCTGCCGGACAGCGGCTACATGCGGGCCAAGGTCGTCCAGGAGAAGACGATCGTCGACTCCGGCATCCCGTATTCGGTGGTGCGCGCCACGCAGTTCCACGAGTTCGCCGCGGCGATCACCGGATCGCTCGTGGTCGGCGACGAGGTCCGGGTGCCGGGCGGGCTGATTCAGCTGATCGCCTCCGACGACGTGGCCGCGGAGGTGGCGCGCGTCGCCGTCGGCCCGCCACTGGGTGGCATCGTGAACATCGGTGGGCCGGAGAAGTTCTCGTTCGCGGACATGGCCTGGGCCGTATTGGCCAAGCAGGGCGACGACAAGACCGTCGTCGTCGATCCGCAGGCAACCTACTTCGGCACGCCCGTGGACGAGCAGCACAGCCTGGTGACCGGTGACGATGCGGTGCTCGCCGCCACCCGGTTCACCGACTGGCTGGCCGCCAGTTAGTCCTTGATCTCGGCGAGGACGGTGCCCTGCGTGACCGCGGCGCCGGCCTCGACGGCGAGCCCGGTGATGGTGCCGTCCTTGTGCGCGGTGACCGGGTTCTCCATCTTCATGGCCTCCAGCACCACGACGAGGTCG
>NZ_JAVRPS010000281.1:0-16725 GCF_032162105.1 Mycobacterium sp.
GGGACGGTGGCGTTGAGATTGCGCTCACGGTTGGCCGGGCAGCAGCCGGATCATCAACCCGTTGGCTTCGGCAAGCAGTGCGTCGTCGGGGTCGCGCAGTTCGGCGTTGACGAACGCCTTGCGGCCCTCGGTCGCGCGGATCCAGCCGCGCGCCGTCAACTGAGTGTCGACCGGCGTCACCTTGCGGTAGTCGACGTGCAGGAACCCGGTGCGGCTGATCGGTCGACCGGCGGCGTGGATCACCATCCCGAACACGGAGTCGAACAGCAGGGGCAGCACCCCACCGTGCACGGCGGAGTTGCCGCCGACGTGAAAGCGGCTGAATCGCACGTTCAACTCGACCCCGTCGGGCTCGAACGCGGCCACCTCGTACGGCGGCATCAGTAGGCTGCCCGCGCCAGGCAGGTCGGGTACGCGGTTGGCGGGGCCGACGCCCTCAGGCGCTTGGAACGGCTCGAGCAGCGCGACCAATTCCTCGACCCGCGCGGCGGCATCCACCCAGGTGTCGCTGTCCGGGTTGGCCGACACCGCGAGGTCCTGCAGCCGCCGCATCGACGACAGGAACGGTCCGAACCCCGGTCCTGGTTCCGCCGCCTCGAAGAGCGGAAACCCGCCATGCCGGTCGTACTCGGGATCAGTAGTCGTCTGCTCTTCGCGCAGGCGCTCATCGCCACTCACCGCGGCACCAGGATGTCGCGGCGCACGATGGTCTGGTCGCGGCCGGGCCCGACGCCGATGCATGAAACATGGGCGCCGGCAAGCTCTTCCAGGCGGAGCACGTAGTCGCGGGCCTTGGCGGGCAGATCGTCGAACTGCCGGGCGGCGGAGATGTCCTCCCACCAGCCGGGCAGCTCCTCGTAGATCGGCTCGGCGCGCGCGATGTCGCTCTGCGTCATCGGCATCTCGTTGGTGCGCTTGCCGTCGACGGTGTAGCCGACGCACACCGGCACCGTCTCCAGGCTGGACAGCACGTCGAGCTTGGTCAGGAAGTAGTCGGTGATCCCGTTGACTCGCGTGGCGTACCGCGCGATGACGGCGTCGAACCAGCCGCAGCGCCGCGCGCGCCCCGTCGTCACGCCGACCTCGCCACCCGTCTTGGACAGGTAGGCGCCGAACTCGTCGAACAGCTCGGTGGGGAACGGGCCCGAGCCGACGCGGGTGGTGTACGCCTTCAGGATGCCCAGCACCGTGGTGATGCGGGTGGGGCCGATGCCGGAGCCGACGGCAGCGCCGCCCGCCGTCGGATTCGAGGACGTCACATAGGGATACGTGCCGTGGTCGACGTCGAGCAGCGTGCCCTGCGAGCCCTCCAGCAACACCGTCTCACCGTTCTCCAGCGCGGTGTTGAGCAGGTAGCGGGCGTCGGCGATGCGGTGCTTGAAGCCTTCGGCCTGTGCGAGCAGTGTCTCGACCACCTCGTCCGGGTCGAGCGCCTTGCGGTTGTAGATCTTGACCAGCACCTGGTTCTTGAATTCCAGTGCGGCATCGATCTTCTGGGCCAGCAGGTCGGGGGCGAGGACGTCGGCGGCGCGGATGCCGAGCCGCGCGACCTTGTCCTGGTAGCACGGCCCGATGCCGCGGCCGGTGGTGCCGATCTTCTTGCTGCCCATGTAGCGCTCGGTGACCTTGTCGATCGCCACGTGGTACGGCATCAACAGGTGCGCGTCGGCGGAGATCAGCAGTCGCGAGGTGTCGACACCGCGTTCCTCGAGGCCCGCCAGCTCGCTCAGCAGGACACCAGGATCGACGACGACGCCGTTGCCGATGACGTTGGTGACACCTGGCGTCAGGATGCCCGACGGAATCAGGTGCAGCGCGAAGTTGTCACCCGAGGGCAGCACGACGGTATGACCGGCGTTGTTGCCGCCCTGGTATCGCACGACCCACTGCACGCGCCCACCGAGTAGGTCGGTGGCCTTTCCCTTGCCCTCGTCGCCCCATTGGGCGCCGATGAGGACGATTGCCGGCATGGCATACTCTCCCGCTCAAGTGCGTCAAGACTGTGGTGCAGCCGGTGAGCTACCCTATCCGACCTGATCCCTGGCTGTTTGCGAGGAGCTGAGTTGAGCGCAGATGTCGTCGTGCTGCGCTTCGGTGGACGGCGGGTACCGCGCGCCTTGGTGGGTCTGCCCGTGCACGACGTCGGCGCACCCACCGACGTCGACCCCCTCGCAGGCGCGAGCCGAATGATCGTGGTTGGAGGCCTCGCGGACCTCGGCGTCGTGCTCACCCGGCTGCTGCGCGCCGACCGGCTGGACGTCGAGGTCGGCCTCGTCAGCCGGCCGTGGCACGCCCGTCGCGCACGCACTGCCGGGGCCAGGCGTGTGCCGCTGATCCGCGACGAGACGGGCACCGTCCTCACAGGAACCGCCTACTGGTTGCCGCCCGACGAAGCCGCGCGGACCATCGCCGGTGAGGGCGTCGTCGACGACACCCTGCTGTTCGACGGGGAGGTGACGGGGGTGCGCATCGAGCCGACGGCCGGCCTGCCTGGGCTGCGCGCCAGCGTGTTGACGGGCCGGATGCGGCCGCGCCGGTGGGTCACAGGGCGCGCCGTCCAACTCGGTACGACGGGCGCGCTGGTGGTGCGCGACGGCGTTGCGGCGCCGCGCCCGGTCCGTCGATCCACCTTCTACCGCCACACGCAGGGCTGGCTGGCCGTCCGGTAACGGTAGTTTCGTGAAGTGAGTATCCGTCCGCTGCGCCAATCGGTGCGACCCAGCCTGATCTTCTGGGCGATCGTCGCGATCACCGCAGTCGGCGGCGTCATCGCATGGCTGTCTCCCGTTTTGACGGGCGGCCGTCCGTCAGCCCTCGCCTACGTCGGG
The DNA here is from genome assembly GCF_032162105.1 of Mycobacterium sp. Classification (GTDB taxonomy): domain Bacteria; phylum Actinomycetota; class Actinomycetes; order Mycobacteriales; family Mycobacteriaceae; genus Mycobacterium. The sequence goes on from NZ_JAVRPS010000281.1 coordinate 2,829, forward strand.
GTCTTCACGTTCGTGGTATTCGGCTGGCTGGTGTCACTGTGCCTGCACGAGTTCGGCCACGCCTTCACCGCATGGCGCTACGGCGATCGTGACGTCGAGGTGCGCGGCTACCTGACGCTGAACCCGTTGAAGTACTCCAATCCCCTGCTCTCGCTGGGGTTGCCGGTGTTGTTCATTGCGCTGGGCGGCATCGGCCTGCCCGGCGGGGCCGTGTACGTCCGCACGTCGTGGATGACGCCTCGGCAGCGGACGACGGTGAGTCTGGCCGGCCCGTTCGCCAACGTGGTGCTCGCGATCCTGCTGCTGGTGCTGACCCGCGTGCTGTGGGACCCCAACCACTTGGTGTTCTGGGCGGGCGTCGCATTCCTGGGCTTCCTTCAGGTCACCGCCGTCATCCTGAACCTGCTGCCCATCCCCGGTCTCGACGGTTACAGCGCGCTGGAGCCCCACCTCAGCCCCGACACCCAGCGCTCACTGCAACCGGTCAAGCAGTGGGGGTTCTTCATCCTGCTGATCCTTCTCATCGCGCCTTCGCTGAACCGATGGTTCTTTTCGATCGTGTTCTGGTTCTTCGACCTGTCCGGCGTGCCCAGCGCCCTGGTGGGCGCCGGTAGCACGTTGACACGCTTCTGGTCCGCCTGGTTCTGACGACCCTTGCAATATATGCGTTCTTTCGCATATATTGCTGGCATGGGTGCAGGTCACGATCACGGGGGCAGTGACACCCGGGTAAGCCGGATGCTCGCCGCAGCGGCGATCCTGACCATCTTCTTCGTCATCGAGTTGACCACCGCGTTGTGGATCGACTCGATCGCGCTGCTGGCCGACGCGGGCCACATGCTGACCGACCTGGTGGCGATGTTCATGGGGCTGACGGCGGTGTTGCTGGCCCGGCACGGACCGGCTTCGGCCGCCAGGACCTACGGCTGGCACCGCGCCGAGGTGTTCACCGCCGTCGCCAACGCCGTGCTGCTGCTTGGCGTCGCCGCGTTCATCCTCTTCGAGGCGGTCGAGCGACTCGGGCATGCACCCGACGTGCCCGGGGTCCCGATGATCGTCGTCGCACTCGCGGGCCTGCTCGCCAACCTCGTCGTCGTACTGCTGCTGCGCTCGCACTCCGAGCAGAGCCTGGCCGTCAAGGGCGCCTACATGGAGGTCGTCGCCGACACGGTGGGCAGCATCGGCGTGCTGATCGCCGGCATCGTCACCGTGACCACGCGCTGGCCCTACGCCGACGTCGTGGTCGCGGTCCTCGTCGCCGTGTGGGTGCTGCCGCGGGCGTTCGCACTGGCCAGGGCCGCGCTGCGCATCCTGTCCGAGTCGTCGCCGAGCCACATCGACGTCGAGGAGTTGCGGTCGGCTCTGGCCGCCGTCGACGGCGTGACGGGCGTGCACGACCTGCACGTGTGGACCCTGGTACCTGGCAAGGACATGGCCACCGCACACGTCATCTGCTGCGGCGATTCGGTCCAGGTGCTGGAGGATGCGCGCGCAGTGCTGGCCGCCCGCGGCCTGGAGCACGCCACCGTCCAAGTGGAACCGCCCGAGGGCGCCGGTGATTGCGAGAAGCAAGCGCACCGGTGACGCGTCCTCGACTGGTCCCTTCGCGAGCTAAGACCGGGTGAACCAGGCGAACCAGTCGCGGCTCGACGGCTTCAGGTAGTGGCCAGGATCCACCTGCTCGCCGGGGTACAGCCGATAGCCCGTGGGTGCTCCCGACGGGCGCGGGTGGAAGTACGCGCCGCTGACCCACGCCGGGTTGATGTCGAGTTCCATGCCGCGGACCACGCCGGCGTCCTGAAGGATCCGGCCCAGGCTGCAGACCGATAGCGCTGGACCGCCGACGTAGATCTCGGCACCTGTGGCGGTGACGCCGAAACCCGACCGCTGGATGTACGCGGACTGCCCGATGGTCTTGCCCCACTCCTTGGCGCCGCCCGTCGCGCACGCGGGATTGACCTCGCCGCCGTCGACGAGCGGAACCAGGTTCTGCCGGACGCTGGCGACGGTCGGATCCATCCGCACTTCACGACCCCAGGCGCCGACGTCGGCGGTGCCGTCTGTGTGCAGCACCAGGCTCGCCTCGCCGTCGCGTAGTGGGGCGACCGTGCGGCCTTCGCTGTAGTAGCCGCCCCGGTCCCGATCGTTGAGCCGGAATCCGCCGTTGAACACCACGGCGACGTCTCGTTGCTCGGAATCGGTGAGGTAGTTCGCTGCCTGCCAGAGGCCACCGGGGTCCGTAGAGCCCGGTCGCAGTTCACCACGGACCAGCGCTGGGTTCATCCGGATCACGCCAGCCACGTACGACGTGTGAACGTCGTCGGGTCGTAGCGCCGCGACCTGAACGGCAGGCAGTCCCCTGACCGTCACCACGGTCCGCCAGACGCCCTCACCCGGCAGCGGCGTGCCGTGCGCCAGCGGTGCGAGCGGCGAGCGCGTGAAGACCGTCGACATCACGGCTGGAGCGACCACGCCATCCGGCGTCGGGATGCCCCCCGGCGGCGTTCCACCCACCTGCGGTGGGTCGTGCTCGTACTGCAGCCGCTCGAGCCACGTGACCTCCGCACCGAGGTGGTGATCGCGGCCCCATTCCGCGAGCTTCGCCTCGGCACTGTCACTGCCAGGAGTGCTGAGTGCCTCCACGGTGACCGCACCCACCACCACCGCGACCACGGCCAGCACCCCAGCCAGCGCGTTCACGCACCGCCGAATCCAACTCACGCGGCGAGGATGCCACGCGCATTTGCGACTTAGCTGAGCCCCAGCTGTGAGCGAGCCGCCGGATCGCAGTCGTCGAGCAGATCCAGGCACCGCTGGAACTCGTCGGTCTCACCGATGGAGTCGGCGGCATGGGCCAGCGCGGCCACACAGCGCAGAAAACCGCGGTTCGGCTCGTGGGCGTAGGGCACCGGGCCGAAGCCCTTCCACCCGTTGCGCCGAAGCTGATCCAGACCGCGGTGGTAGCCGGTCCTGGCGTAGGCATAGGCGGTGACGGCCCTGTCGTCGTTGAGGGCCTCCTCGGCCAGCGCCGCCCACGCCACCGAGGCCGACGGGTGTGCGGCCGCGACGGCGGTCGGGTTCTCACCCGCGTTCAGCGCATCCTCGGCTGCGCTGTCGCCAGGCAACAGCGTCGGATCCGGCCCCAGAAGATCACCCATCCGTGTCATGGGCCTATTGTGCCGTGCGGGTCTCGCACGACCGCCTTCAGGCATGGCCAAGCGTGGATCGATAGGCTCAGCAGAAGTGTGTTTTAGGGAGGACTGAGAGTCAGATGTCGAACCCATCGGGGCCCGACGAGAACCTGCAGCCGGCTTCGGGCGACGAGCTCACGGCCGAACCGCAGACGGAGGCCATCGCGCCCACCGATCCGGCACTGAAGCAGGTTGCGCCGCCGGAGCTACAGGAACGCCGATTCACCGCACCGTCGCCATCGGATGCGGGCTCGACCCAAATCATCGAAACCGGGCCGCCCACCGAGATCCTCTCGGTGTCGGAGGCGCCCGCGGGAATGGCCGCGTCTGGAGCCCCGACCGAACAGTTCGCGCCGCAGCCGAACGCCGTTGCACCGCAACTCATCCCGCCGCGTTCGGACGCACCGGCCGCACCCCGCAAGCGCCGCAGTTGGGGTTGGGTGATCGCCCTGCTGCTGGTGATCGCGGCACTGGTGGCGGTCGCCATCCTCGGCACCGTGCTGCTCGCTCGCGACGATGCGCCGAAGGTCTCGCAGGAGGACCGGGTCCGCACGACGATCCAGAACTTCGACACCGCGATCCAGAAGGGCGACCTCGCCACCCTGCGCAGCATCACGTGCGGCGAGACCGCCGACAGCTACATCAAGTACGACGACACACGGTGGAAGGACATCCACGCCCGCGTCGCGGCGGCCAGGCAGTATCCGGTGGTCGCCAGCATCGATCAGGTGGTGGTCAACGACAACCACGCCGAGGCCAACGTCACGTCGTTCATGGCCTTCGACCCGTCGACGCGGTCGACACGCAGCTTCGATCTGGAGTTCCGCGACGAGCAGTGGAAGATCTGCCAAGCCCCCCAGTAGTCCTTGCGATTTGTGAGCGCAAACAGTCGCACGGCGAACGTTTGCGCTCACGAATCACTAGCCGGCGGTGACTGAGCGGCCCGTGCTGTGCAGGTCGGCGCAGGCCTCGACGACGCGCTCGGACATCGACGCCTCGGCCTTCTTCAGGTAGCTGCGCGGGTCGTAGGCCTTCTTGTTGCCCACCTCGCCGTCGATCTTGAGCACGCCGTCGTAGTTGGTGAACATGTGCCCGGCCAGCGGACGGGTGAACGCGTACTGGGTGTCGGTGTCGACGTTCATCTTCACCACGCCGTACTTCAGCGAGTCCTCGATCTCCGACTTCAGCGAACCCGAGCCGCCGTGGAAGACGAAGTCGAACGGCTTGGAGCCCGCGGGCAGCCCGAGCTTCTTCGACGCGACGGCCTGGCCCTCGGCCAGCACCTCGGGCTTCAGCTTGACGTTGCCCGGCTTGTAGACGCCGTGCACGTTGCCGAACGTCGCGGCCAGCAGATACTTGCCGTGCTCGCCCGCGCCGAGCGCGTCGATGGTCTTCTCGAAGTCGTCGGCCGAGGTGTAGAGCTTCTCGTTGATCTCGGCCTCGACACCGTCCTCCTCGCCACCGACGACGCCGATCTCGACTTCGAGGATGATCTTGGCCTCGGCAGCGAGCTTGAGCAGTTCCTTGCCGATCTCGAGGTTCTCGTCGATCGGCACCGCGGAGCCGTCCCACATGTGCGACTGGAACAGCGGATTGCCGCCCTTGGCGACGCGCTCGGCCGAGATGGCCAGCAGCGGCCGCACGTAGGTGTCCAGCTTGTCCTTCGGGCAGTGGTCGGTGTGCAGGGCCACGGTGACGGGGTACTTGGCGGCGATCACGTGGGCGAACTCGGCGAGTGCGACCGCACCCGTCACCATCTCCTTGATGCCGAGGCCGGAGGCGAATTCCGCTCCACCGGTGGAGAATTGGATGATGCCGTCGCTACCGGCGTCCGCGAAGCCCTTGATGGCGGCGTTGACGCTCTCGGAGCCGATGCAGTTGATGGCGGGGAACGCGAAGGAGTGTTCCTTGGCGCGGCCCAGCATCTCGGCGTAGATCTCGGGCGTGGCGATGGGCATGAGAACTCCTCTTGACGGTCCGGCTCAGGTATCTCGTGCAGTATCTCAATAAGGGGGTCGGCTTGGCAGCTGGACCATCATCCGAGCCCGTTCGCCGCCTGGCCGAGGATCTGATGCCTCGCAGGATCTGCGACTCGGACACGTCGGGGAAACCGCGGATCAGCCCGGGCGTACCCGAGCCGCGATCTGCGTACCAGGCGAGCACCTTGCTGGTCGTCCCCCGATAGATCACGCGATCCGGGGCAAGGGCCTGCATGGCACCTACCGGCGACGTGGACAGCTTTGTGGGTGGCCATTCCCCGACCCTTCGACGGGAAGGCGCGATTAGCCGGGTGCCGTCGGGGCCGGGTGTGCTCTCTACTGGGGGAAGCCGGGCTCGCTCAGCTCGCACCGGTATCTTGAAGCCTCATGACCACCACCACCCTCGCGCTCATGCCGGACTTCCTGGACCCGGTGACGCTCATCGGGTACTTCGGCACCTGGGCGCTGGTGGGGCTGCTGATCGTCGTCTTCGTCGAGTCCGGCGTGCTGTTCCCGGTGCTACCTGGCGACACACTGCTCTTCGTCGCGGGCATGCTGGCCGCGGGAACGGCTGCAAAAGCCGACGCCGTGGACGCCAACTTCCAGCTCTGGCAGCTGCTGGTGTTCATCCCCATCGCCGCCGTCCTCGGCAGCCAAGTCGGTTACTGGATCGGTCGCAGCATCGGCACCTCGATGTTCAAGCCCAACGCGCGGTTCCTCAAGCAGCGCTACCTCGACGAGGCACACGCGTTCTTCGAGGCGCGCGGCCCCTTCGCCATCGTGCTCGCCCGGTTCGTCCCGATCGTGCGCACCTTGGCGCCGATCACGGCGGGCGCCGCGCGGATGAACTACGCCGTGTTCACCCTTTTCAACGTCATCGGTGCCCTCGTCTGGAGCCTCGGCCTGGTCCTGCTCGGGTATTGGCTCGGCCAGTTCGAGATCATCCAGAAACTGATCGAACCGATCTTCATCTTCATCGCGTTGGCCTCGGTGACCCCGATCTTCATCGAGTGGTACAAGAGGCGCCGGAAGGCCAAGAGCAGCGAGGGCGGTGCAGGCGAGCCTGCGGCCGATCAGAGCTAGCCGAGTTCCAGCGCCCGGATCAGACTGGCCGCGTCCCACGGCCCCTGGTGCCGCCTGCCGTTGACGAAGAACGTTGGTGTCGAGTTGAGATCCATCAGCTCGGCGTCCTGCGCGTCGTCAAGCACCCGGTGCATCACCTTCGAGGAACGCAGGTCCTCGTCGAACTTCTTGACGTCGATCCCCACCGCGTCCGCGTACCGGTAGATGTGCTCCCACTCGAGGTAGTCCTGGAACTCGAACATCCGCCGGGACATCTCGAAGAAGCGGCCCTGCAGCGCGGCCGCCTCGCTCGCCCTGGCGGCGTCCATCGCATGCGGGTGGACGCGTTCCAGCGGGAGATGTCGCCACACGTACCGCAATTCGTCGCCGAAATGGGCGCGGACCTCATCGATGGATCCGGTCGCCCTGCTGCAGAACGGGCACTCGAAGTCACCGTACTCGACGAGCGTGAGCCTGCCGTTCGGGTTGCCGCGGATGTGGTCGCGGTCCGGGTCGACCTCGCGAATCAGCTTCGCGCCCACCGCAACCGGCGGACTCAGCCAGTCGGTGATCCGGAACGTCGCCCAACCAAGGACCAGGGCGAGCACGGACGCCGCCAGCACGCCGACGCGGGCCTGGTCCTGCTTGATGGGATCCTCGATGGCGAGATCGATGATGAACAGCGAGATGGTGAACCCGATTCCGGACAGGGCGGCGCCGCCCGCGACGCGCCGCAGCGTCAGGCCCGGTGCGAGCTGCCCCATCCCGGTGGCGCGCACCAGGGCGGTGGCGCCGGTGATGCCGATGAACTTGCCCACCACCAGGCCGGCGATCACACCCCAGGTCAGGGGCGAACGGAGGGCGGCGGTCATCGTGTCGCGGTCGAGATGCACACCCGCGTTGGCCAGGGCGAACAACGGCAGCACGGCGAATGAGACGTACGGGCCGAAGCTGGTCTGCAGCCGTTCGTTGATCGAGATCGATTCGCGCAGAGTGCGGCTGGCGGCGCGGGCGTACTCGGAGTTCGGGGATTGCCGGAAGGCGCGGATCACCTCGACGGCTTCCTCGACGCGCTGGCGCTCCGGGGTGAACACCGGGATGAGCAGTGCCACCGCCACCCCGGCCAGCGTCGGGTGGACACCGCCGAGGAACAGTGCCAGCCACAACGCGAATGCCAGCACCGAGTACGCGGGCCCTCGACCCACGGGGAGCAACCGCGCCGCGGCGATGCCTGCGACGACCACCAGGGCCACCAACAGTGGCAGGTACCGCACCTGGTCGGAGTAGAACAGCGCGATCGCCAACAGCGCCCCGACGTCGTCGACGACGGCGAGGGTGAGCAGGAAGGTCCGCAATCGGGCCGGGTACTTCGGGCCGATGATCGCCAGTGCGCCCACCAAGAAGGCCGTGTCCGTGGAGATCACTACGCCCCAGGCACGCGCATCGTCGCCTGACGGGTTGAACAGCAGGAAGATGATCGCGGGCACGATCAGTCCGGCGAACGCGGCGACGACGGGTACCGCGGCGCGGGGCCGGTCGGTGAGCTCACCGATGGTGAACTGGCTCTTGACCTCCAGGCCGACGATGAAGAAGAAGAACGTCATCAGGCCGTCGTTGACCAGGTGCTTGACCGTCAGCTCGGCGTGGAAGTCGCCGACGCTCAGTCCGACGTGGGTGTTCCAGAAGTCCGAATAGCTCTGCGCCCAGGGCGAATTCGCCCACACGATGGCGGCGACCGTAAAGACCAGCAGCAATGCCGCCGCAGTGTTCTCACCACTGCGGGCGGCCGTCGGATCGCGGCCGAACCTGCTCGGCGTCGACGGAGCCGGCCCAGCGGCTTCATTCGCACTCGTCTGGTCGGCTGCGGGCCCGGTCACGCTCGGGCGTGCTCCGTGAACACTCCGACCAGGTCCGGCCGGTCGACGGCGCTGGGCGTCAGTACATCGGACGGGTTGGCGCCCATCAGGATCCGCTTGATCGGGATCTCCAGCCGTTTGCCGGTCATCGTCCGCGGCAGGCCAGGAACGGCGATGATGTCGTCCGGCACGTGCCGCGGCGATGCCCCGGTCCGGATGGCGCTGACGATCCGAGAGCGCAACGCGTCGTCGAATTCGACGTCGTCGGCCAGCGCCACGAACAACGGCATCCAATAGCCGCCGTCGTTCTGCTCGATGCCGACCACCAGACAGTCGCGCACCTCGGGCAGGCCCTCGACCGCGTTGTAGATCTCCGCGCTGCCCATCCGGACACCCATCCGATTCAGCGTGGCGTCAGAACGGCCATGCACCACAACGGATTTCCGGTCGGTGATGGTGATCCAGTCACCGTGACACCACACGCCGTCGTACTTGTCGAAGTAGGCATTGTGGTACTTGGCGCCGTCGGGGTCGTTCCAGAAGAACACCGGCATCGACGGCATCGGCTTGATGACCACTAGCTCACCTGCCTCCTCGGTGACGGGTCGGCCGCCACCCTGCTCTGTCTCCACCCAGGCCTCGGCGGCGACCCCGAGGGCGATCACGTTCAGCTCGCCCGCCCTGATGGGAACCAGCGGAGACGCGCCGATGAATGCGGTCACCACGTCGGTGCCACCGCTCATCGAGATGACCGGAATGGGCCTGCCCACGCCGTCCTGGATCCAGCGGAATCCCGAGGCAGGCAACGGCGAACCGGTGGAACCGACCGCGCGCAGCGCCTCCAGCGGGTAGTCCTTTCCGGGGTGCAATTCCTCCTTGGCACAGGCCAGCCAGTAGCCTGCGCCCGCGCCGAACACCGTGACGCCGTGCTCGGCGGCCACCTGCCACAGATGGTCGGTGTGTGTGTAGGTGGGGCTGCCGTCGTACAGCACGATCGTCGAGCCGACGAGAAGCCCCGAGACCAGCAGGTTCCACATCATCCAGCTGGTGCTGGACTGCCAGAAGAACCGGTCGGTCGGCTTGAGGTCGAGTTGCAGGCTCAGGTACTTCAGGTGCTCGAGTGCGACGCCGCCGTGGCCGTGCACGATGCCCTTCGGCGTGCCGGTGGTGCCCGACGAGAACAGCACCCACAGCGGGTGCGCGAACGGGACCGGGGTGATCTCGAGTGCCACGTCCCTGGCCAGGACCTGGGACCACGGCGTAGTTGATTCCCCGGTCGCTTCGCTCCTGCCCTCCGCCACGCCGTCCGGCCGCTCGCCGCCAAGGCGGGGCACCAGCACGGTGGCCTTCAACGTGGGCAGCTGACCGCGGATCTCGGCGAGTTCGGCGCTGCGGTCGATCCGCTTGCCGTTGTAAAGAGATCCATCGCTGGCCACCAGCACCTTGGGTTCGAGTTGCGCCAGGCGGGCGACGACGCCGCTGACGGCGAGGTCCTGGTTGCACACGGCCCAGGTGGCGCCGACCGCTGCCGCGCCAAGGAAGGCGACGATGGCCTCGCCGATGTTCGGGATGTAGCCGACCACCCGATCGCCTGGCACGACGCCGAGGCTGCGCAGATAGTCGGCGAACGCGGCCGTCTCCCGAGTCAAGCGGTCCCAGGACCAGTCTGCTGCGCCGTCCTCGCCCGCAACCACCATCGCCGGGCGCTCGGCGGTCGCATGCCGGAAGACCTCGGCGGCGTAGTTCAGGGTTGCGCCCGGAAACCATTGGGCGCCAGGCATGTCCGCGCTCGCGAGCACCGCGTCGGCAGGACTGGTCGCGCGGATGTCGTAGAAGTGCCAGACGGCGTCCCAAAACCACGCCACGTCGGCCACCGACGCCGACCACAACTCCTGGTAGTCGGTGAAGTCACCGCGACCCGTCTCGGCCAGCCACGCGAGGAACCGCGTGAGGTTGGCTTCGTCGATGGTGTCCTGGTCCGGCGTCCAGCCTCCCGGCTCGGTCATTCAGGCTCTTCCTCCTGTGCGGGCGAGTGTTCGGGTTCCGCGTCGTCGCTGAGCGTATGGGCTGCCTCCATCAGCATCCACCCGGACAGCTGCACCGACAGATCACGTTCGGGGATCTCTGATGCGTTGACGGCGCCCGCGACGAATTGGGCGTCCTTGCCGCCGACCTTCGGCAGCTCGGCGTCGCGGTCCCAGAACGCCGCGAACAGTGGCAGTCCGTCGACGGTCTGTCGGAGGTCCCACGCCGATCGCGCCGAGGTCAGCACCAACTCCTTGGCGGTGGCGCGCGCCCCGGTGTCTGCCGGGGTGTCGCCCGGCAGCGTGGTGGCGACGAGGGCGAGGTAGCGCGCCAAGATGCCGTTGAACAGCCCGCCGTCACCGCCGCCTGCGCCCTGGATGACGCCCTCGGGCGCCATGTTGTCGCGCACGGCAGCGACGAGGCGTTGCACGCGCACGGCGTGGTCCGGGTCCTCTGTCCTGGCGGCCAATTCGGTCTCTAGGCCGAGGACCACCCCCTGGCAGTAGGTGTACTGCGCACGGACCAGCGAACCGCCCTTGACCCCGTCGAACACCAGATGGGTCTCCGGGTCGATCAGGGTTTCGTCGATCCAGTCGGCCATCTGCTGGGCACGACGGAGACGATCGTCGTAGCGGGCGAGGAAGATGCCAGCGGGTCCGTTGGCAGGGGCGTTGAAGAACTGGTCCTGCTTGCGCCATGGGATGCCGCCGCCGTCCTCGGGCACCCACGCGTTGACGAACTGGTCGGATAGCTTCTCCAGCGCCTTCGGCCGCTCCACTCCGGCGAGCCGACCGGCCCGCTCCAGCGCGAGCGCCAGCCAGGCCATGTCGTCGTAGTAGTCGTTGACCCAACCGGTGTTTCGCAATCGTTGTGAGCGGACCTGCCGTTCGATCCGCTGCTGCCGGTCGGGCTGGGGGTCGCGCACCTGGGCGTCCACCAGGCAGTCCAGGAGGTGCGCCTGCCACCAGTAATGCCAGGTGCCATACATCAGCTGCTTGCTGGTGGCAGGCCAGGCGACGACGCCGAGCTGGGTTCCTGGCAATTGCCACAGCCGTCGCAGGTGTCGCGTCGCGACGGCGGCCTCGGCGCTGGCCGCGCGGTTGCCCCATACCTGATCCATGTCGATGATCCTGCCCTACCAGGCGGTGTCCAGGTCACCATGTTGCGCGATCCAAGTGTGCATCGCGATGCCCGCGGCGACAGCGGCGTTGATGCTGCGGGTGGAGCCGAACTGGGCGATCGACACGGTCCTGGCGGCGCCCAACCGCGCCTCGTCCGTGATGCCAGGGCCCTCCTGCCCGAAGATCAACAGACAGTCCCGTGGCAGCGCCGTCCGTTCGAGGCGGACCGCCCCGGGCACGTTGTCGACGGCGATCACCTCCAGTCCCGCGTCGGCGGCGAACACCAGCAGCTCGGCGGTGGTGTCGTGGTGGCGCAGTCGTTGGTAGCGGTCGGTGACCATGGCGCCGCGCCGGTTCCATCGGCGGCGCCCGACGATGTGCACGGTGTCGACGGCGAACGCATTCGCGGTCCGGACGACCCCACCGATGTTGGCGTCGTTGCCGAAGTTCTCGATCGCAATGTGGAGCGGGTACCTGCGCTGGTCGATGTCGGCGACGATCGCCTCCCGCGTCCAGTACCGATACGCGTCGACGACGTTGCGGGTGTCCCCGTCGCGGAGCAGTTCCTGGTCGTACCTGGCGTCTTGCGGCGGCGGTCCCACCCACGGGCCGACGCCGGTGGTCGTAGCCCACTCGGTCGGGCCGGGTTCGATGTCGCCGCCGGGGCGGCTCCCGCGTTCCTCAGTCACGCGACGTCCACAGCGCGGCGTGCGTGCCGATCACCGACACCGTCGCGTACAGCAGCGCGGCGTTGATCTCGCCCTGCGCGCACATCGACGCCCGCACCGCGATCGCCTCCAGCGAGGAATCCGGAAGCACCAGCAGCGACGCCCCGTACACCGTGCATGCGTACGACAGCCCCGCGCCAGGCAGCGTCGGCGCCACCACCACCATCAACGGGCCACCGCGCCGTGCCGAGTCCTCGCGGTATCGCGATGCCTGACCGTCGATCTGGAGTCCGAGCAACATGTAGCCGTTGCCGTTGAAGGCGGTCGGGTCGCCGAGCGCGGTGGGATCGAGTTGGGCGCCGTCGCCGCGGAAGGCGTCCACGCTGGTGGTCTGCAGCACCATGCCGGTGTCGTTCTCGTTGGTGGGCAGCAGGCCGACCGGGAACGCCGCGGGGTAGGCAACCGTGGTGCCCGCGATCTTGTCCTGCGGCGAGTAGGCGTACACGCCACGCACCTGGGTCTGATCGCGCAGCGGCCCCAGACACACTGTGCCGGTGAGCTTGTCGGGGTTCGGCGCGGACGCGGGTTGCAGGTTGAGGCTGGTCACTCCCGAGCACCCGCCCAGTACGTTGGACTCGATCGGATGGGCCAGCGCACCGTAGAGACCGAATCGGACGGACTCGGGCTTGGCATGCGGTCCGCCGGGCGTCGACGCGGCGGCGTCGACGTCGACCAGGACGTAGTCGCCGTCGAACCGCAGATTGGACACCGACATGTTCCAGCCGAGCGCCGCCAGCGATTCGCCGAGCGGAGCGGTCTGCGCAGCGTACGGGCCTGCCTCGTCGGTGCTGCTCGAGCAGGCCGCGACGAGAACCGCCGCCAGCAGCCCCGCGACTAGCCCGCGGAGCACGGGCACTCGGGTCCGGGTTCTACCTCAGGTTCGGTCACGGCCCCTGCCGACCACTTTCGTCATGGCGCGCACCAGGTTTCGCGGCACCATGCGACCGCCGGTGGTGAGCACCTTGTACTGCAGGCCCGGCACGATGACGACCTGTCCCTTGGCGACATCGGCCAGACAGCCGCGGACCACGTCGGCCACGTCGAGCCACAGGAACGACGGCGTGCCCGCCATGTCGATGCCCGCGCGCTCGTGGAACTCGGTGCGGATGAAGCCGGGGCACAGCGCGTGCACACCGACTCCTGTGCCGCCGAGCCCGTTCGCCAAGCCCTCGGAGAACGCGACCACCCAGGCCTTCGACGCCGAGTACGTCGACCCGCGTCCTGGCAGTAGTCCCGCCACGCTGGCGACGTTGATGACGGTGCCCGCCCCTGCCGCCAGCATCGGCGGCAGCGCGGCGTGCGTCAGTTGCATCACGGCGGTCACGTTGACGTCGAGTTGGGATTGGAGCGTCTGGAGGTCGGCGGTCCAGAACTCGCCCGAAGTGCCGAATCCCGCGTTGTTGACCAAGATTCGGACGCCGGCGGCGAGCCGGTCGGCCACCTTGGCGCGGTCGGCGGCGACGGCCAGGTCGGCGGGAAGTACCTCCACCGCGGCGCCGGCTTCGTCGTGCAGTTCGGCGGCGAGCCGGTCGAGGCGGTCGACGTCACGGGCCACCAGGACCAGGTCATGACCGTCGATGGCGTAGCGGTGGGCGAATCCCGTGCCCAAGCCGGACGTCGGTCCGGTGATCATTGCGACGGGGCGGGACATGCCGACAGGCTACTCAACGGCCCTGCGGCGTCTGCCTACCGCTGGTAGTGGGGCGACTGACGGCCGTTGCGCACCGGCGGGCGCTGCTGGGTGTAGCGGCCGACGTCGGCGCGGCCGGGCGGCTGGTCGGTCCGGCCCGCGGGCAGCTCGCGCGGTGGGGCCACCGGGCGGCCAGGTGATCCGCCGCGCCGGGCGACGGCCTGGCCGGCAAGGCCGTTCTGGCCGGGCTGCGGGATCGGCGGCAACACGCGCAGCAGGTCGTTGAACTGCCGGACGGTGAGCAG
>NZ_JAVRPS010000282.1:0-9596 GCF_032162105.1 Mycobacterium sp.
CCGGGGCACCCGTAAACTTACAGCCGCCGACGCGTCGCGACACGGGTCGTTGGTCACCGGCTCGGCGGCGTTGGTCGCAGCCGCCGGATACGCCGCGACCATCGTGGCAGTGGCGCCCACGCTAGACGCCAAGTCCCAACTAATCGGCGGAGCCGCACGCTCAGCCCCCACCACACCCGCCTGCTCCTGACAACTGGCGGCCAGGATCAAACCCACCCAGCAACCACAGACCCGGGGACCGTTCAACTGCGCCGCGTGGGTATCCGCCGAGGGCTGGACATACCCACCGCTGAGTCGGCCGAGTTTCGCTTTAGCGCAAACGGTGTCGGTCGGCCCACGCCGAAACCGCGGCGGCGATCTCTTTCGGACGATCCTCCGGAGCGTGGTGCCCGGCCTCGCCGCAGGGGACGGTTTCCAGTGACGCGATGTGGGTTGCGCACCACTTAGCCATCTCCTTGCCGATGAGCAGGGAGGGCGCGCCCTCGAAGGTCAGGAGCAACTTGGGCACGCTCATGCTCGTCGCGAGCCACGCGTCGTACGCCTCGATGCGGGCGACCAGTTCGGCGGGTTCGCCGCCCAGCGGTAGCTGGCGTGCCCAGGCGAGGATGGGGCGCCGGCTCTCGGGGTTGGGGAATGGTTCGAGATACGCCTGCATGTCCTCGTCGCTGACCGGGGTGAGAACGCCGCCGCCGCCAAACGCCGTGCGGAGAAACAGGTTTTGCTCGAGCACCATGTCCTCGCCCGCACCGGGAGCCCGAATCGTCTCCCAGCGCTGACGCGCCGGCGGCGATAGGTCCTCCCACGCCATCGGCTTGACGATGCTCTCCAGGAAGGCGATGCCCAGCACCCGTTCGGGGTGTCGGGCCGCCCAGTCGAAGGCGAGCGCACCGCCCCAGTCGTGGCCGACCAGGATCACGCGGTCCAGGCCGAGCGCGTCGAACCAGGCGTCGAGGTATCGGACGTGGTCGGTGAAGCTGTAGGAGAGGTCGGGCTTTCCGGAGCGGCCCATCCCGATCAGGTCGGGTGCCAGCAGCCGCCCGCGACCCAGCTCGGGAATTACGTTGCGCCACAGGTGCGAAGACCCGGGGTTGCCGTGCAGTAGCACCACGGGCGTCCCGCTTCCCGTCTCCTGGTAGTGGATGCTCGAGTCGAGCACAGCGACGGTGGGCATGACGTGTCCCTTCGGGGGAATGGGTGGGTTCAGCTCAGCCGGGGGCGGTTGAGGGACGGTGGACCGGAGTTATTTCCGGGCCCGCGGAGCCGTTCATCGTCGGTGAGCGGTCGCGAGCCACGATGGAATGTCGGTGCGGTGTGGTTCTCCGGGCAGTGCGCCGCGCATGGTGACCCATTGCAGGTCGTCGAGGAGCCAACCGTCGGTGAACGCCGCACGCATCTCGGTTTCGGTGAGCCGGCGGGGTCCCCGCGTGCCCGGTGCGGCATCGCTGATCGCGAGCACGTGCAGGCGGGCGCCGTCGCGGCCGGCGCTGTGCAGGGCGGCGAGATAGCGGGCCTGGTCAGTGTCGGAGAAGACGTGGAACAGCCCGGAGTCGATGATTGTGTCGAACCGGTCTTGGTATTCGCTTAGCTCCCGCGCGTCGGCGACCCCGAACCCGACCGGTAGGCCGCGCTGTGCGGCCTTCGTGCGTGCGTGAGCAATGGCGGACGGCGCTGCGTCGAGCCCGGTCACCGAGTACCCCTGTCTGGCCAGATACAGGGCGTTGTCGCCGGTTCCGCAGCCGGCGTCAAGCACCGTGCCGGTGATGGCGCCGCGACGGTCGAGTTCGACCAGCATCGGCTGTGGCCCTCCGATATCCCATCCCGCGCCGGTGAGTGGGCTACCGTCCGGTTGCTGGGTCCGGTAGATGCTTTCGAATTGCTGCTGCGGGTCGATGGTTGTCACGCGGATCCCCTAAACTATGTTCTAGTATCTGGATAGTTCAGATGTCTGAAGTGTATGGCACGGTGTCAACCCAGCCGTTGGAAGGAGGTCCGATCAGTTGACTCGACGGCAAAGCTCCCACTCGTCGACAGCCTCGCCTTCGGGCGCCGCGCTGGGTGCCGAGGAAAAGCTCGAGATCCAGGCGTTGATCCCGTTGCTGGCCAACCATTTCAAACGCGCACACACCGACATGCCACCGCAGCTGAGAGCGGTCTTCGATGCCGGTGGCTTGGGTAACCGCCACGGTGCGGTGCTGGCCCGCTTGCTGTACACCGGACCGGTCACGGTGGGCGAACTGGCGCGACAACTGGGCCTCGGCCTGACGAACGCCAGCCAACTGATCGCCGACCTCGATCACGCCGGATGCGTGGAACGCCACACCGACCCCGCCGATCGCCGCCGCACACTGGTATCGCTGCGCAGCGCACGGCGCGCCGACGTGGAGCAATTCATCGCGCGTCGTACAGAGCCGCTAGCACGGGCAATGGAGCAACTGACCGTCGCGCAACGTCGCGGGTTCCTCGCGGGCTTGCGTGCCTGGGCCGGCGAGATCGCGGACTAACGCTGCAAGGCTGATGGATTTTCGTTGTCAAGCGTGTGACCGCTGCCGGAGTTCTCTGACGGATCCTTCAAGCTGGCCGACCATCCCGTGCAGCTAGTCGCGTCCGATTTCACGTGCCGTTGGCGCTTCGGCGGTCGGCGTCGGTGACTTCTATGGTGAAGGCGTGGATCTGCTGGATCGGTTGAAGCTCGATTTTCCGGTAGCGCAAAGCCTGGATCGGAAACACGGCACCTCCCGCGTTGACCGCAGCCGTCGCCCGCGCCGGCGGGGCTGACAGCGTGGAAAACGGCGCTCCACTTCGGTGGGCTGGATAGCCTCGGCAGGGCGCGTAGCGGAATGTTACGACGGATCTTGTTGAGTCTGCCCGCCAATCGGATGTGCTGGCGCGCAACCGGATCCAACTAGAGAAAGTAAATCCTATGAGCCTCCAGGGCGCGAACAGCGGCATCGGGCTGGTCAGCGACAGACTGGTGCTACGCGAGTTCCCACAGCGGCGCCGGCGTGGCGCGCTTCCTGGAACGCGCCGCGACCGGCCGCTGACGCCGGCGGGGCCAACTAGCCCGCCGGGGGAGGGCGTAGCGTCTTACTCACTAGTGGTGGCGCTCCCACTGGAAGCCGGCGACGTCGTATTGGCTCACGGCGTGGTCGGGGTTGCCCTTGTTCGGATTTAATTCGCTTCCGGCGTAATGCTGCTCCGCATTGGCGAACCCGTCGGTGCTGAAGCCTGGCGGTTTCAAGGCGGGGTCGTCACTGGCTTGCTTGTTCGGTTGACCGGTGGGGTTGGTGGTGTCGTGTGGGTTGTCGGCGAGTGCAACGCCGGCGGGTGACAGCGCGACGAACGCGGTGACCACGCAAGGCAGGATGATGGAGCTTTTCATGAGATTCCTCCGATCGTCAGGATGCACTCTGAACACGATTGAGAGGCCTGATCGGTTCAACGCGGGCCGCAGGCGTCACCGTGATGTTCGACGTAGTCCAAGAGCCGGGTGAGGCCCTCCTCCCATTGGTCGGCCTGCGGGTTCCATACCCAGCCGGAACATGTTGGTGTCGGTGATCGCGTCGGCGTCTAGGGGCGTGCTCGCAGCAGTACTCATGACTCTCACTGAGGTGTTCGTTCATGAGTCGCTGCGTGGTTCGGGGGATAGCCCAGTACGCAGCAACGACGGCAACCACGAGTTGCCGTCCGGCTGACACCCGCCCGCCCATTGCCGCGCCTTGCCTATGGGAGGACGATGAATTGGACGGCGGCGCCGTCGAGACGCTGCCCACGCAGAGGAGGCAGATCATGTACGCACGCAGTACCACCATCCAGGCACAGCCCTCATCCATCGACGCCGGCATTGCCCATGTCCGCGACACCGTGATGCCCGCGCTCGAGGGCATCGACGGGTACACCGGCTTGTCCCTGTTGGTCGACCGGTCGTCCGGCCGATGTATTGCGACCAGCGCCTGGCAGTCCGAGGAGGCCATGCGCACGAGCGCGGAGTCCATTCGGCCGGTTCGTGACCGGGCCGCAGAGGCATTCGGTGGCAGCGCAGACGTCGAGGAATGGGAGATCGCTGTCTTGCACCGTGACCACCGGTCGAATGACGGTGCCTGTGTCCGAGCCACCTGGGTCAAGGTCAGCCCGGATCAGATCGACCGAGGCATCGATTTCTACAAGGCGACTATCCGGCCCGCGCTCGAGGCGCTCGAGGGATTTTGCAGTGCCAGCCTGCTGGTCGACCGCGCGTCCGGTCGTGCCGTGGCCTCGGCGACCTTCGACAGCGTTGAAGCGAGGGAGCGGAACAGAGACCAGTTGGACAGGCTCAGAGGCACGGGCAGCCAGGAAGTAGCTGCAGAGGTGCTCGACGAGCGCGACTTCGAGTTGGCGCTCGCACACCTGCGTGTGCCCGAAATGGCCTGACCGCACGACAAGCGCGGAGCAGTTCCAGCTGCGGCCACCTTCGTGAGAAGTCTGGCGGTGTGCTGGTCACGGACGCCGGGCATGCGGCGACGGTCGCGAGGCTAACGCCAGCTCCGCCGCAACGAACGAGTGGAAGCGACAGTTGTCCCGTTCGCGTGAAAGCTTGATCGGTCCGGTCCGCGCACCCGACCAGCACAGGGGGTGCCGCGTCCAGGCGATCGTTCATTCGGGAGCCGCTTTATCGAGCACATGCGTGATGTCAATGTGAAGACCCAGGACATTCTTGACACATTGGGTTCAGGACTTGGTTGACGATCTGGTTCGATATTCGTCTTGTGAATGATGTGGCGTCGGGTGAGTCCGGCGATTGGGTGACTGAGCACAGGTATCGAGCCGTTCTACAGGTCCTCGACGGTGTTCCGAAAGCGCAAGTTGCGCGCGAGTTCGGCACTTCGCGGCAGTCAGTGCATAGCTGGGTGGTCCGTTATCAAGCCGGAGGGTTGGCCGGGCTGGCGGATCGTTCACGGCGGCCGCATGTCTCGCCGAATGATCTTGCGCCGGAGGTGATTGCGGCGATCTGTGAACTACGGCGCAGGTTTCCGCGGTGGGGTGCCCACCGCATCGCCCACGAGTTGGCGGTCCGGGGTTCCGGGGATGCACCGTCTCGGTCGAGTGTGTACCGGGTGTTGGTGCGTCACGGGTTGGTGACGGCCCAAAGGCAGAATCACAAGCGCAAGTATCGGCGCTGGCAGCGCGATGCTCCGGTACAGCTGTGGCAGCTCAACATCATGGGGGGTGTTCTTGGCTGACGGCCGCGAGTGCAAGCTGGTGACCGGAATCGATGACCACTCCAGGGTTCGTCGTGATCGCCACGGTGGTCACAGAACCGTCGGGTCGAGCGGGTGTGCGAAGCCTTCGTTGCTGCTTTGGCTCGCTATGGTGTGTCGTCAGAAGTATTGACCGACAATGGAAAACAGTTCACTGGTAGATTCGCCAAGCCGTACCCTGCCGAGGTCCTGTTCGAGCGGATCTGTCGTGAGAACGGCATCACGACCCGTTTGACTAAACCACGCTCACCGACCACGACCGGGAATATCGAACGCTGGCACAAGACGCTGCGTCGCGAACTGCTCGACGCTGCCGGGCCGTTTCCCAGCGTCGAATCCGCCCAGGCGGCGATCGATGCCTGGGTGCAGGGCTACAACCACAGTCGTCCGCACCAATCACTCGACATGGACATCCCCGTGGCGTTGTTCCGACCTGCACCGCTCGAACCCGTACCGGCAGTAGCCGCGCTTCAAGGGCCATTGACAGCGATGGTGACCGATGTCGTTGTCCCACCATGGAAACCGATGGTATTGCCTGCACCCGCGGCGGGGTCGGCCGGAAGCGACATCCGCGCCGTGGAGTGGGAGACCACCCTGACCGGCCGCGCCCGGCTGTTGTTGCCGGGAGATCAGCAGCTCAAGTTCACTGCCGCCCTGGCACACCGGCAGGTGACGGTGTGGGCCAGCGACCGCAGCATCCACGTCGTCCTTGACGGGGCGGTTATTCGGACTCGCCCCTCGCGACTCTCCGAGCACGACCTGCGCAACCTGGTGCTCCGTGGCTTAGGCAGAGCCGATGGCTTTAGAGCACGGCGTCGACTGCGCGCGGACTCAGTACTTGGTCCAAGATCATTGCGGCGCAGCCGATCACGCCGGACTGATCGCCGTGGGTGGACGGCAGTATCTGCAGTTCGCGGGTAGCGAGGGCGGTTGCATTACCGTAAACGGTTTCGCGCAGACCGGCCACGAGGATGTCGTAGGCCTTGGACATGTCGCCGGCGATGACCAGCGCTTCAGGGTTGAGCAGATTGACGGCGCCGGCGAGCACCTCGCCGATGTGGCGCCCACTTTCCCGGATCAGCCGTCGCGCTTCTGGATCGCCGCCGAGCGCGAGGTCGACGAGGTCGCGGATGTGTCCCACGGTGTGGCCCTGCTGTTGCATGGTGCGTACCAGTGCCCACCCGCCCGCGATTGCCTCGAGGCACCCGGTGTCGCCGCATCGGCAGGCGCCTCCCGCGGCGGCCGGAATCTTGGTGTGCCCGAATTCGCCGGCGGCACCGACGGCTCCGCGTTGGAGCACACCGCCGGCGACGATGCCGGCACCCAGGCCGGTCGAGGCCTTGACGAGGAGCATGTCGTCGAAACGGTCACGCTGCCCGCGCCGTTCGGCGAGCACGATCACGTTGGCGTCATTGTCGAGCAGGATCGGGGCGGTAGTGAGTTCGTGTAGATAGGGCGGCAGCGGGATGCCGTCCCATCCGCTCATGGTCGGTGAATCGAGGCTGCATCCGCGGGTGGTGTCGGCGGTCCCGGGAATGCTCAAGCCCACGCCGAGGACCTCGTCGTGTCGGCGGCCGGCTTCGTCCAGCAGCGCTTCGAGGCGTTTGGCGATGTCGGGCATCAGTTCGTGGGGGCCTATGCCGATCTCCTGATCGACATCGGCGATCGTCAGGACCTCACCGGCCAGGTTGCAGACACCCAGCTGGGTGCGGCTCCTACCGATCGCCGCGGCGAGGACAACGCCGGCGTCGGCGTTGAACACGAGCTGTGCCGGGGGTCGGCCGCCGGTGGACGTCGCTTCAGCACGCTCGAGCACCAGACCGCGCGCCTGCAGCGCAGACACCCGGGCGGCGACCGCCGTGCGGGACAGGCCAGTGATACGACCCACCTCGGTGCGGGTGGTCACGGCTCCATCACGAATCAGGGCAAACACCTCACCAGCGGTGGCGGGCGCCGGCGAGGACCGTGACATGCGCATATACGCCATTCAACCAACCGGTTACTGCACACGCAACCCTCAAAGTTCATCTACTTTTACCTTAGAAGGACGTAAGTATGTTTTGCGGAAACGCTGAACCCTCCGTAACGTTCGACTCGACAGACCCGACATATGTCAGGAGATTCATGTCGACCGCGAACCCCGTGGCACCTTGTGACTTCGTTGTTTTCGGCGGAACCGGCGATCTCGCCGTCCGCAAGCTTCTTCCCGCCCTCTACCTGCGCGACCGCGATGGTCAACTACCTGAGCACACCCGCATCATCGCGGCGTCGCGCGCCGGGCTCGACGTGTCCGGCTACCGCGACAAAGTGCGCGGGGAACTGGGCCGATTTGTCGCGAAAGAGGCCCTCGACGATCAGACACTCGATCGGTTCCTCGCTCGTCTGCACTACGCGAGCATCGATTTCGCCGACGCCAGCGACTGGTATCCACTGACCACCGTCCTCCAGGCCGATCCCGGCAAGGTCCGGGTGTTCTATCTCGCCTGCGCGCCAAGCTTGTTCGGCCCGATCTCCGCGCATCTGGCCACCCACAACCTGGTCGACGCATCGTCGCGGGTGGTCCTGGAGAAGCCGATCGGCCACGACCTCGCGTCGGCGTGTGCCATCAACGACGCCGTCGGATCGGTCTTCGAGGAATCCCAGATCTTCCGCATCGACCACTACCTGGGCAAGGAAAGTGTGCAGAACCTGCTCGTGACCAGGTTCGCCAACACCTTTCTGGAACCCCTGTGGAACTCGAGCTGGATCGACCACGTGCAGATCACGGTCGCCGAGTCGCTTGGCGTGGGGACCCGCGCCGGGTACTACGACAACTCCGGTGCGCTCCGCGACATGGTGCAGAACCATCTGCTGCAGGTGTTGTGTCTGGTTGCGATGGAACCGCCGACCTACGTCGACCGCGAAACCGTCCGCGACGAGAAGCTCAAGGTCCTGCAGGCGCTCAAGCCGATGACACCTCAGGACGTGGAGCGCAGTACCGTCGCCGGCCAGTACGCCCCCGGTCTCGTCGACGGGGTCGCCGTTGCCGGATACAAGGACGACGCCGAGAACCCCGACAGCCGCACCGAGACCTTCGCCGCGGTGAAAGCCGAGGTGCGCAACTGGCGCTGGGCCGGCGTGCCGTTCTACCTGCGGACCGGCAAGCGCATGGAGCAACGCTGCTCGGAGATCGTGATCGCGTTCAAACCCGTTCCGCATCCAATGTTTCCGGACAGCGACGGCAACAGCGAGCCCAACAAGCTGGTCATCCAGTTGCAGCCCAAGGAGGGCATGCGCCTGCACATGACCGCCAAAGAGCCAGGGCCCGGCGGCATTCGGCTTAAGCCGGTGTCGTTGAACCTCAACTACACCGAGGCATTTCAACGGCCGTCCCCCGACGCCTACGAGCGACTTCTGATGGACGTGGTGCGTGGCAACCCGACGCTGTTCATGCGCCGCGACGAAGTCGAAGCGGCGTGGGCCTGGGTCGAGCCGATCCTGGTCGGTTGGGAATCCTCCGAGCGCGGCCCACGACGGTATGCAGCGGGCACCAGCGGTCCCACCGACACGACCACCCTCATCGAGCGCGACGGCCGTACGTGGAATGAAGAAAATGAAGGAGCCACACCGTGAGCACCATCCACCCGGTCCTGGAGACCGTGACCGATCGCATCACCGAACGCAGTCGCGCACCCCGCGCCGCCTACCTGGAACAGATTCGCGGAGCCGGCGACCGTGGCCCAGCACGCAGCCGCCTGGCCTGCGCGAACGTGGCGCACGGCTTCGCCGCCTCCGGCAGAGCTGACAAGAAAGCCCTGCGGGGCATGGTCAAGCCGAACGTCGCGATCGTGTCGGCATACAACGACATGCTGTCCGCGCACAAACCGTTCGAGGCCTTTCCCGCCCAGCTCAAGCAGGCGGTACTCGAGGCCGGCGGCATCGCACAGTTCGCCGGCGGTGTGCCCGCCATGTGCGACGGCATCACCCAGGGACGCGACGGTATGCAACTGTCGCTGTTCAGCCGCGACGTGATCGCAATGTCCACCGCGATTGCGCTGTCCCACGACATGTTCGACGCCACACTGATGCTCGGCGTGTGCGACAAGATCGTGCCCGGCATGCTCATCGGCGCCTTGGCTTTCGGGCACCTGCCGACGGTGTTCGTCCCGGCCGGCCCCATGACCTCCGGGCTACCGAACGGTGAGAAGGCCAGGGTCCGGCAGCTCTACGCCGAGAACAAGATCGGACGCGACGAGCTGCTCGACGCCGAGGCCGCGTCGTATCACGGCAGCGGAACATGCACCTTCTTCGGCACCGCCAACTCCAATCAGCTGCTGATGGAAGTGATGGGACTACACCTGCCGGGCTCGAGCTTCGTCAACC
>NZ_JAVRPS010000283.1:0-5634 GCF_032162105.1 Mycobacterium sp.
GGTTGCGCACCGTGGAACACGGCCTCGACGTTGTTGCCGTCCGGGTCACGGACGAACGCACCGAAGTAGCCGGGGTGGTACTCCGGCCACAGCCGCGGCCCGTGGAGGGACTCGGCACCCAGCTTCAGAGCGGCGTCGTAGAAGGCCTTCACCTCGTCGGTGCTGGTGGCCTGGAAGGCGAAGTGGATCGGCGCGCCCACCTCTCGGTCGGTGCCGTCCTCGATCCAGAAGTCGGGCTTGCCGTTGCTGCCGTAACCGATGGCAGGCCCGACGTCCATCTGCCGGGTGTGGCCCAGCACTCCCAGCACGGTGTCGTAATACTCCTTCGACTTGGTGTAGTCGGCGCAGATGATTCCGAAGTGATCGATCACGGCCTCATCCTGGCACTTGCCACCGACACGGTCGTACATTCAGCTGATGGGCTTCGACTTGATCATTCGCAACGGCACGATCGTCGACGGGCTCGGCGGTGAGCCGTTCGTCGGCGACGTCGCGATCGCCGACGGCGTCATCGCGGCGGTTGGCTCCGTCGAGGGCGAGGCAACGCGCGAGCTCGACGCCACCGGGCTGCTCGTCACCCCGGGCTTCGTCGACCTGCACACCCACTACGACGGTCAGGCCATCTGGTCGGACCGCATGATCCCGTCGTCGGCGCATGGTGTCACGACCGCGGTGATGGGCAACTGCGGTGTCGGCTTCGCCCCGTGCCGGCCCGACGACCACGAGACGCTCGTCGACCTGATGGCCGGCGTGGAGGACATCCCCGGCGTCGTCATGGTCGACGGGCTGCCATGGACGTGGGAGACGTTCCCGGAATTCCTCGACGCACTCGACGCCGGAAGGCGTGACATCGACGTCGCGGCGTATCTGCCGCACTCGCCGCTACGCGTGTACGTGATGGGTCAGCGTGGCGTCGACCGCGAGCCCGCCACCGCCGAGGACCTGGCGCTGATGCGCAAGCTAGCCGCCGAGGCCGTTGAGGTCGGCGCGCTGGGCTTCGCGTCGTCGCGGTTGACCCTGCACAAGTCCGAAAGCGGAAGGCCGATACCCAGTTTCGAGGCCGGCCATGCCGAGATCGAGGCGATCGCCCGCGGTGTCAAGGACGCAGGCGGTGGCCTGATCCAGTTCGTCCCCGACCTCGTCGCAGGCGATTACGGGCCGGCGCTGCAGACGGTGTTCGACGTCGCCGAGGACGTCGGGCTTCCGGTGACGTTCACGCTCGCGATCGGCAACGCCGGGGACCCGTTCTTCGAGGAAGGGCTCAACCTGGTCGCGAAGGCCAACGCGGCCGGCGGCGAGGTCAGCGCGCAGATCTTCCCCCGCCCCATCGGCCTGGTGATCGGACTCGAACTGTCCGGCAATCCGTTCGTCCTGTACCCGAGCTACCGCGCGCTCGCCCAGCTGCCGCTGGCCGAGCGGGTCGTCGAGCTGCGCAAACCCGAAGTGCGCGAACGCATTCTGTCGGACAAGCCGGCCAGCGACGGGCATCCGCTCATGTTCGCGACCCAAGCGTGGGACTGGATGTTCCCGCTGGGCGACCCGCCGAACTATGAGCCAGACACGTCGGACAGCATCGGCGCTCGAGCGAGGGCACGCGGGGTGAGTCCGCTCGAAGAGGCTTACGACCGCATGCTCGACGACGACGGGCACGCCATGCTGCTGATTACGCTGGCCAACTTCCGGGACGGTTCGCTGGACACCGTGGCGGAGCTGCTCCGCCGCGACGACGTCGTCCTCGGCCTTGGCGACGGCGGCGCACACTACGGAATGATCTGCGACGCAAGCTTTCCCACCTACATGCTGGCCCACTGGGCGCGTGATCGCGCGTCGGGCCGGCTCTCGGTGGCCGAGGCGGTGCGCGAGCTGACGGCCGTGCCCGCTAGGGTGGCCGGCCTGGCCGATCGCGGCCGCATCGCCGTCGGCTTCAAGGCCGACCTCAACGTCATCGACCACGCCGCGGTGCGCCTGCACAAGCCCGTACTCGCCCACGATCTGCCCGCCGGTGGGCGCAGGCTCGACCAGAGTGCCGACGGCTACGTCGCGACGATCGTCTCCGGTGAGGTGATCGCCGAGAATGGCGTGCCGACCGCCGCGCGCCCCGGCAAGCTGATCCGCGGCAGGCAGTCCGCCCCGGTTGCCTAGACGAGTTCACCGTGCGTGGGTCTCGACGCGGATCTACGATGCGCATCGATGACTCAGTCCGCCTATCGCATCGATCCGATCACGGATCTTCCCCATGCGCGGGAGTTCATGGCCACTCCGGTCGGCCTGCACAGCCCGGGGCTGCAGCGTGTCCTCAATGTCCTTCGTGGTGAGCCGCTTGCGGGCAAGTACGTCTTGATCGAGGTCACCCCGCATCGGCGATGGCGCTTGGCACGACTGACCGGTGAACGTGGCCAACCCGTTCGCCTCCTCGACACCGAGTTCACCGATCTCGCGGCGGCCGAACGCGAAGTATTCGCCTTGCGCTGGAAGGAGCACGTCGGCCAGGACCTCGTCCTCGGCTGATTCCCATGCCCACGCTCACGGGTTACAGCGACAAGCTCTACTGCCGCCCCGGCGATACCGTCGCGTTCAAGGTCAACTGCGAAACGGCGCCCGAATATCACGCCGAGGTCGTCCGGCTCATATGCGGTGACACCAATCCCGACGGTCCCGGCGTCAAGGAGGTCGTCGTCGATACATCCGTCAACGGTGTCCACCCTGGGCGCCCGCAGCACATCAAGGCCGGCTCCTACGTAGAGGTGCCGAGCCGCCCGGTCCTCGAGAACTTGGAGAGCTTCTCGGTGGAGGCCTTCATCTGGCCAACAACGCCGGCAAAGGGTGTGCAGGGGCTCATCACGAAGTGGTCCGATTCCGAGGGCTTTGCGCTCATCGTCGACGGAGCGGGCGGCGCTGCACTGAAAACCGGTGACGGAACACGAGATTCCGTCGTGACGGTCGGTAAACCGATGCAGGTCCGGCGTTGGTATCGGGTCGGCGCGAGCCTCGACGCCGCGACCCGCACGGTCTCGGTCTTTCAGATCCCCCTCGACCCGGTACCCGGAATCGACGACGCCGGCGTGGTTGACGCTCGACTGGACCAGCTGCCGAAGGCGCACAACGGCCCTCTCCTTTTCGCAGCGTTCCCCGGTCCGGCAGCGGTGTTCAACGGAAAGATCGACAGTCCCCGGATCTGGAGCGACGTCGAGGCCGACGATCTCATGGGCGCCTGGGACTTCAGTTCACAGATGTCATCTCAAACCGCCATCGACGGATCGCCCAATGAGCTGCACGGCACGGTGGTGAACTTCCCCGCCCGTGCCATGACGGGATGGAATTGGACCGGCGAGGAAATGGACTTCAAACGGGACCCATCCCAGTGGGGCGCGATCCATTTCCACGACGACGACATCTACGACGCCGCATGGGAAACGGACTTCGAGTTGACGGTTCCCGAGACGATGACGAGCGGCCTCTACGCCGCGCGCCTTCGCGCCGAAGGAGCCGAGGAATACATCCCCTTCACCGTCGGGCCCGCGCCGGGCAAGGAGCAGCGGATCGCGCTGGTTCTGCCGACGGCCAGCTACATGGCCTACGGCAACGACCACCTCGGCACCGACGGCGGAAACGGCGAGCTGCTCAACAACATCCTCAACGTCCTGACCCCACCTGATCTGTTCCTCAACGAGCACTGGGAGTACGGCGGGTCGCTCTACGACGAGCATTCCGACGGCAGCGGTATCTGCTACTCGTCGCGGTTGCGGCCGCTGCTGCAGATGCGCCCCAAGGTGCAATGCCTCCTCGGTGGCTTCGGATCGTCGAAGTTGTGGCAGTTCAATGCCGACACCCACATCGTTGATTGGTTGGACGCCTTGGGCTTTGGTGTGGACATCTACACCGACGAGGAGCTGCACTACGCCGGCCACGGCCTGCTGGAACCGTACGCCGTCGTGCTGACCGGATCGCACCCCGAGTACACCTCGACCGAGATGTGGGAGGCGTACCACGACTACCGCAACAGCGGCGGCCGGCTGATGTATCTCGGCGGCGACGGGTTCTACTGGCGCATCGCATTTCACCCGGATTGTCCCGGCATCATCGAGCTGCGTCGCGCGGAGACCGGAGTGCGGGCGTGGGCGGCGGAGCCGGGCGAGTACTACCAGGGTTTCGACGGCCGCTACGGCGGATTGTGGCTGCGGCAGGGCCGCGCGCCGCAGAAGCTCGTCGGCGTCGGATTCTCCTGCCAGGGCTTCGATCTGTCGTCGCACTACCGTCGCAACCCGGACAGCTTCTCGCCGAAGGTGGCCTTCATCTTCGCCGGTGTCGACGACGACGAACTGATCGGCGACTTCGGTTTGATCGGTGGCGGCGCCGCTGGCCTCGAGCTCGATCGCGCCGGCGCTGAGCTGGGAACTCCGCCGAACGCCTACATCCTCGCCTCCTCGGAGCAGCACACCAACGCCTACTATCTGGTGCCGGAGGAATTCCTCGAGACGGGACCGGCGCTGGGCGCTGACGAGAACCCCAATGCCCGTGCCGATCTCGTCTTCTTCGAGACGCCCAACGCGGGGGCCGTGTTCTCCGTCGGCTCGATCGCGTGGGCAGGGAGTCTGTCGCCGAACGACTACGCCAACAACGTGTCGCGCATTACCGAGAACGTGCTTCGGCGGTTCCTCGACCCAAGCCCGTTCGACTAGGTTTCCTACTATCCTCACGTCATGAGCGTGAAGGTGGATCTGGATCAGCTCGCCGATGCGCTGGCCGATTTTGCCTTCGCCTATCTGATCACCGTTGGCGATGACTACCAGGCGCGCACCGTCGCGGTCGATCCGGTGCTGCGCGACGACGTGCTCGACGTCGGAACGGTCGGCGGCGGCACGCGCCGGAACCTGGCCGCGCATGACGGCGTCACGCTGTTGTGGCCTCCGCGCGAACCTGGCGGCTACACGTTGATCGTCGACGGTCGTGGGCTGCTCAGCGCCGATGACGCGCCGCTACAGGTCGTGCCCAGCCACGCGGTGCTGCATCGCCCAGCGACCCCGGCCGCGGCGGCCTCGGCGACCGGTTCCGGCGACGACTGCATACCGCTCTGAACGCGAGTGGGAACCTCACGACAAAAATCGGCGAAAACCGTCGCCACCTTCACACTCGGCGGGGAGCGCGGACACGAAAAGGCCCGGCTCGCAAGCCAAGCGAGCCGGGCCCTTCGTAGTAGGTGGACTTAGAAGTCCATGCCGCCCATGCCACCGGTCGGGTCGCCCGCAGGTGCGGACGCCTTCTCCGGCTTGTCGGCGACGACGGCCTCGGTGGTGAGGAACAGCGCCGCGATGGACGCCGCGTTCTGCAGCGCCGAGCGAGTGACCTTCACCGGGTCGGCAACGCCGGCCTTGAGCAGGTCCTCGTACTCGCCGGAAGCAGCGTTCAGGCCGTGGCCGGCGGGAAGGTTGGTGACCTTCTCGGCGACGACGCCCGGCTCCAGGCCGGCGTTGAAGGCGATCTGCTTCAGCGGAGCCGACAGCGCGACGCGCACGATGTTGGCGCCAGTGGCCTCGTCACCCTCGAGCTTCAGCTCGTCGAGTGCAGGAGCCGACTGCAGCAGAGCCACGCCGCCACCGGCGACGATGCCCTCTTCGACGGCAGCCTTGGCGTTGC
>NZ_JAVRPS010000284.1:0-3781 GCF_032162105.1 Mycobacterium sp.
TCGCCACGTTCAGTACGACATAGCACAGCGCGAAGGTGAACAGCAGCTCAACGACGAACGCCGCCAACAGGGTTGGGCCGGTCAGAGTCAGTGTCGCCGGCGCGGCGGTTTGCATCGGATCGATGACGGCGCGCACCAGAAGTGCCGCGATCAGCCCGGCAACGATCTGGCTCAGCCAGTACCCGACCGCATCACGCACACCGATCCGGCGCCGTATCAGCGCGGCCAACGTCACCGCCGGGTTGTAATGCCCACCCGAGAGATGCCCACCGGCATAGATCATCACCATCAGCACCGCACCGATGGCCAGCGGGGCCAGCGCGCTATGGCCGGCCACTGCCGCGCCAATGGTGACCACCAGAAAGAACGTCCCGATCGCCTCGACGGCGTACTTCACGGGGGTTCGAGTCCCCGCACTCACTTTGACGGCGGCGGCGTCGGTGACCGCGCGAGTTGATGGTTTGGAAGTGGCTGTGTGCATGACTCCCAATCGTTGCGGTCGCGAAACCGTGGGTCGTCACCATTAACCCCCAACTCCGACTGGGCGTCAGCGCGCTACGGATATGGGTGCCAGCTGGATTGACTCGCGCGCTCGGGTGCCCGGCGGCTTTGCTGACAAGCGCTGGGGCACTAAGGCACCGATCATGCGGCGGGCCGTCACCCGCCGGTCGGCGAGAACACCGGATCGAGCACGACCGGATCAGCCGGCCGCGGAGCTGAAGTGGAAGGGCGCGGTCATGGTGGTTGGGGCGTGACGTGTCCGGCGGGCTTTGGGCGGAGAACTGCTTCCCATCCAGGTCTCCTGGTCGGTCTGAAGCGGGAGTGCCGTGTTTGCCGGAGGGAGCATCGGCCGCGCCTGCGCTGGCGGGATGGATTTCTCGGACGTGCGGCAGTGGCGTCGCTCTCGCGACCGCGGTGGCCCGCAACGGCGTCCCGACGGGCACAGCACCAATCGCCACAGTGACGTTCGCCGCGGCACGGCGTTGGTCGGATGGTCCTTCGAGCCGGCGCGTCGACCGCGAGGGCTACGGCGACCACGTGTTTGCGGACGCCGACGGGTCGTTTGCCACCAGTGGAGGCAGGTGCGCGGCCGACACTTTTCTGGAATGATTCCAGATTATGACGGCGTCGAGGGAGTCCACCGTGCGTGCGAGTGAGCTTGTGTCATGACCGTGACGGCGAAGCAGCCATCAGAGCATGCCGGCTGGTTGTCCATGCCCTGGGAGATCTCCGCGCGGGGTCCTTCCTGGACACATGCGGCGTCCACCTCGATGCGCGCCGTGGTGTCGTTGCTGCTGCGCCCGACTGCCCTGCCGCGAGCGCTCGGGCTCGTCGTCGCCGTGTCGGTGATCGTGGTGGAGTCGGGTTTGGTGTACCTGTTCAAGCAGGCGGCTCCCGGGAGCGCCTTCGGCGTAGTTTTTCTGCTTGGCGTACTGGGTGTCTCGATCGGGTGGGGATGGGGCCTGGCGGTGACGATGGCGGCGGCCAGCGGGGTGGCCTTCGACTACTTCCGGCAAATGCCCGCCGACTTCGTTCCCTCCGAGGCTCAGAACTGGGCCGCAATCATCGTTTTCCTGGTCGTCGCGGTGTCGGCGAACACCGTTGCCGGGCTAGCGAGGGCGCGTGCCGACGAGGCAGATCAACGTCGCCGTGAGGCCGATCGCGCCTTCGCGCGGGCCCGCGTGCTCGCCGAGCAGCAAGCCGCGTTGCGACGGGTGGCGACACTGGTCGCGCGGGGGAGCGCTGCGTCCGAGGTGTTCTCCTCGGTCGCGGTGGAGTTGGCGCGGTGCCTGGGCGTGTGTGTCGCGACTCTGATCCGCTTCCAGGCCGACGGCACCTCGATCGTGGTTGCCGCCCACGACGAGGGAGGGTCGCCGACGATGCTGGTCGGTGAGCGCTTTGCGGTAGAGGGTGACAATGTCGCAGCCATGGTGCTCAACACCGGCCGCGCCGCCCGGCTCGACGATCATGACAACGCTTACGGCCCAGCCGCCGCGCGGATTCGTGAGCTTGGCCTGCGCTCGGGAGTCGGAGCGCCGATCGCGGTCGGCGGGCGCCTGTGGGGCGCAGCCGTTGTCGGTTCGTCGCGATCTGAGCCGTTGCCCGTTGACACCGAGGCGCGCGTCGAGGACTTCGCCGACCTGGTGGCGACTGCGATCGCCAACGCCGAGAGCCACGCGCAGCTCACCGCATCTCGGGCCCGCATCGTGGCGGCCGCCGATTCCGCCCGGCGCCGCTTCGAACGCGATCTGCATGACGGCGCCCAACAGCGGCTGGTCTCCCTGGGACTCGCGGTCCGTACGGCAGAGACGTCGGTACCGCCAGAACTGCGCGAGCTCAAGGAGCAGATCTCGCACATCGCGACGGGCTTGGCCGGCGTTTCGGAGGACCTCCGAGAGATCTCGCACGGGATCCATCCCGCAATCGTGTCCAGAGGCGGACTAGGTGCTGCGCTCAAGACGCTGGCTCGCCGCTCCGCGGTCCCGGTCGACCTCGAGGTCGGTGTCGACCTACAGTTGCCGGAGTGTGCCGAGGTGGCCGCGTACTACGTCGTTTCCGAAGCGCTCACCAACGTCGCAAAACATGCCCAAGCCTCCGAAGTCAACGTGCGCGTCGAAGCCGACGAGGCCAATCTGCATCTCTGGATTCGAGACGACGGACTCGGAGGAGCCGACAGCGGCAACGGGTCCGGACTCACCGGACTCATCGACCGCGTCGAGGCGATCGGCGGCACGCTTGAGATCTCCAGCCTCCCGGGAAACGGGACGTCGCTGATCGTCAAGATCCCGCTCGAAGTCCGCTGACTGGGTCGGTTTATCCCAGACCAGGAAGCCGGCGCCGGCGTCGCCCCATCAAGTGTGGGTAACGCCGGCGCTGGCGGACCCGACGCCGATGTCGGGAACCGAAACCCGTTGCGCCGTCGCGGTTAGCGTCGTGCGGTATTGCCGGTCCCGGCAGTAAGCAAGTCGGGCAACGCACTGCCCAGGGCGTGTAGGTTCGTCTCGAGGGCATAGGTGCGGTCGCCGGTCCAGTTGGCGATGCCGCCCCAGTGTGCCGCGACGATGATGTCGGTCAAAGTCTGTGCATCGTGTCGGGTTGCTCGCTTCACCGCGGGTGATGCTCGTGGCCACCGGGCAGCCCTACATCTGTCGCCCCGCTCCTTTCGAAGCGCTCGTCGACGGACCGCTACCAGACGGCCCTGCCGCACGCGTGTCCAGGCGTACGTGGTCGGCCGCGGGCAACACGGGACCGAGTAACCGAGTACTGGAGAACAGTCATAGCCGGAGTGCGCGAGTGTCGGGCGTCATGGCCGGACGCAGGATCACTGCCTTTGCGATGACGGTTTCATCGGTGCTCGTGGTTGTCACGGGTGAAGCCCGATGGCGGTGTGGACGAAGCGGACTGCGCTGGCCCCTTCTCCGATGGCCGATGCCACACGCTTGAGTGACGCCACGCGGACGTCGCCAGCGGCGAAAACGCCTGGCACGTTGGTCTCGAACGGAAGAGGTTTGCGGCCAAGCGCTGTCCAGGTCGCGCCGAGACTGGTCGGGTCGA
Source organism: Mycobacterium sp. (assembly GCF_032162105.1). Classification (GTDB taxonomy): domain Bacteria; phylum Actinomycetota; class Actinomycetes; order Mycobacteriales; family Mycobacteriaceae; genus Mycobacterium. Next base: position 3,556 of record NZ_JAVRPS010000284.1, read on the forward strand.
GTTGGACGTCGGTGGGGATGAAACCGGCGGTGTCCAGGGCGACCTCGGTGAGCCAGGTGGTCGCTGGCTCGGCCCCGATGAAGCAGAACAGGCCCTGACACGGCTGCTCGATCGTGTCGCCGGTTGCGGTGTTGGTGAGGGTGACGCGGTCCAATGACGCGGTGCCGGCCAGCGCGGTTACTTCGGTCGACAGCGCGATGGTGATCCTGGGGTCGGATACCAGACG
>NZ_JAVRPS010000285.1:0-7908 GCF_032162105.1 Mycobacterium sp.
GTGTTCTGTGTCGGAGGGGCGCTCGTCATCGGAGTGCTGGGTACGCGCCGAGCCGACCGCGAAGTAGCCACGGGCACCATCCTGGCGCTGGCGACCGGCTTCGGGCTGTTCTTCAACTCGCTGGCGACCAAGAGTTCGAGCACCATGACGAATGTCTTGTTCGGGAATCTGCTCGCGATCTCTCACCAACAGCTGATCACGTTCGCCGTGCTGTTGCTGCTGCTGGCGGCCAGCATTGGCTTCATCTACCGGCCGCTGCTGTACACCTCGGTCAACGTCGAGGTCGCGGAGGCCAAGGGCTTGCCGGTGCGCCTGCTGTCGATGATCTTCATGGCGCTGCTCGGCCTTGCCATCACCATGGCCGTCCAGGCGGTGGGCACCCTGCTGCTCTTCGCGCTCGTCGTCACCCCTGCGGCCACCGCGATCATGCTGACCCCGAAGCCGCCAGCCGCAATGTTCATCTCCACCGTGATCAGCTTGATATCGGTGTGGCTGGGCGTCGGGATGTCGGCAATGTTCAACCTGCCGCCGAGCTTCGTCATCGTCACGATCGCCTGCGGGGTGTGGCTCGTCGTCTGGATCGTCGAGCGCCGCGTACGTCCGGCATCGAGGGAAGCCGGTATCCGGGCATCGTGGCAATCGTCAGCTGAGCTCGTATCGGATCAACCGGGAACTGTTGGCGACCACGGCCACCGATGACGCGTTGTGCAGCACAGCGGCGAGGACCGGCGACAAGGCGCCGCCGGCACCGATGGTTAGCCCAATTGCGTTGACCGCGATCGACATCGCGTAGTTCTGCCGGACGACGTCGACGGCGCGCCCGCCCAACGCCCGAATGTCGAGTAGACGCCGTAGGTCGTCACTGGCCAGCGCCACGTCGGCCGTCTCCACTGCGACGTCCGTCCCACCCAGTCCCATCGCGATACCGATGTCGGCGGCTGCGAGCGCGGGCGCATCGTTGACCCCGTCACCGACCATCGCGACGACGTGCCCCTGCGCCTGCAGTTCGTGGACCACGTCGAGCTTGTCCTCGGGGAGTACTTCGGCGCGCCATTCGCTGATACCCAGTTCGTCGGCGACGGCCCGAGCGGTCTCGGGATGGTCGCCGGTCAGCATGACCACACGACGGACTCCGCTGGCGCGCAGTGCATGCAACACGTCTATTGCCTCGGGTCGCACCTCGTCCCGCAGGCTGATCAGGCCGACCAGCTTGCCGTCGACGGCGAGGAGCAGCGGGGTCTCGGCTTGCTGCTGCAATTTGGCGACCCACTCGGATGCCTTCTTGGTCACCCGGACCTTTTCGCGACGCAGCAGCGACGGACTGCCCAGCAACAGCGTCCGTCCGTCGGCCACGGTCCGCATGCCGAGACCGACGAGAACCTCACACTCTTCGTGCGGCGGGATGGCGATGTGCCGCTCCTCGGTGGATCGGATCACCGCCTGCGCGAGCGGATGCCGCGAGTGGATCTCCGAACTCGCGGCGTAGGCGAGGACCCCTTCTGGTTCCCAATCCTTCTTGAAGGCAACGATATTGGTTACCACGGGGCGGCCGATGGTGAGCGTCCCCGTCTTGTCGAAGACGATGGCGTCGACCCTGCCGGCCGCCTCGAGGTGCGATCCACCCTTGATGAGAATGCCCCGGCGGGCTCCGTTACCGATGGCCGCGCTGATCGCCGTGGGTGTGGACAAACCCACCGCGCACGGGCAGGCGACGAGCAGCATCGTCATCGCCCGCCGGACGTCACGGGTCAGGATCAGCGTGATTGCCGAGACCACGAATGACGCCGGGACGAAGCGGCGAGAAAAGTTGTCGCCCACCGTCTGAATCGGTGCGCGGTCTTGTTGAGCCTGTTCGACGCGAGCAATGATGCGACCGATGGCGGTCTCGCTGCCGACCGCTTCGGCTCGGACGACCAACCGGCCCCGGATGACCACCGACCCGGCGTGCACGCGCATCCCCTGCACGATGCTGACGGGTAAGGGCTCGCCGGTGATCGCAGACTGATCGACGATCGCATCGCCGTCGACGACCTCGCCGTCCACCGGGATCGCCACCTGCTCGTGCACGATTACCTCGTCACCGACCTGCACCGAGTCGATGGCGACCTGAACCTCGGTGTCGGTCAGCCGTATCCACGCGGTGTCCTGGTTGCCGCGCAGCAGGTTTCCGATCGCCCGACGCGTCCGGCGAAGCGTCAGATCCTGCAGGTACTCGCCGATGTTGAGGAGCCACAGCACCGTCAGCGCGACGACGTTCTCGCGCAGCACCAGACTCGCGACGGTGGCCACCGACACCAGTAGATCCGTTCCGGCGGATCCCCCGCCGCGCAATGATCGCAGCGCGCCGCGCAGGAACGGGTATCCCGTGACGATCGTCGCGCCGGTGGCGAACAGCCGGCTCGTCGGCCCGAGCAGCGGCGGCCGCGCGAAGACATAACGGCGCAGCCCCAGTAGCACCAACGCAATTCCACCGATGGTCATCCGCAGCACATCGGCGTTGGCGACGTCGGCTGAGCGCGGTGAGCGTGTCGGCACCAATGCCGACGACACCGTGGCGGCCGCAGATACCGCCGCCAGAACGGCCGCCTTGTCGCACCGGTTGGGTGAGTACCAGATGACAACCGAGGCGGTACGCGGATAAGCGTGCACCGCGCGAACGCCTGCGACCTTGTCGACCTCGTCCTCGATCGCTACGGCGAGCACCGCGTTGGATCGAAACCAGTTCGCCTGCAACCGCATCCGCCCGGCGGCGTCGGAAACCACCACCGGTGTCGGGCCGGGCACGTCAGTGTGAATGGTCGTGTCCGGCGTCCGCGACCGCCGGCGGGGGCACCTCTTCGCCGATGCGCTCGCGTGCCTCCGCCATGACATCGGCCACCTTGAGGCGCGCCGACTCGGCGCCCTCCTCGGCTTTGCGCGCTCCACGGAGACCCCAGGAGGTAGCCGTCACCGCGGCTTCCCGCAACGGCGCTTTCGCCACCGCCTTGCGTACCGCTTCGTATGCCGCGACACCGACCGCGCCGGTGAGCACGGTCGACGCCGCCTTCACGAGCAGACCATGCACTGCCATTTCGAACCCCTTTCGCCCCGCGAGGGCAGAGCGACCTCGTCGTGGTAAACGCCAAGCCAAATGTAGTCGACATGCCTGTTAACCGAGTCCATGCGGACCGACCGGATTGCGGTGACGGAACGTTGCGAAACTGCTCGAGTTCGTCGGTCTTCACCGCGCGCAGAGTGGGAGGATGAGCCTGTGACTGTTGCTGGGCGAACCCGCGAGTGGCGGGTGGCTCTCGATGGAGGTCCTGGTCGCGGGCCTGGTCGTGCTGGCGTTGTCCGCCGGCACGTTGCGAGCCTTCGTGGTTGGCCGACCGGACCTCGCGACCGCAGCCACGGTGTTCTGCGGTGTCTTCGTGCAGGCGTTGCCGTTCCTGGCTTTCGGGGTGGTGATCAGCGGGCTGATAGCGGCGTACGTCTCTCCGGACCGGTTGGCCCGTTGGTTGCCCCGACGAACCGGTGCGGCGATCCTGACCGCCGGCGTCGGGGGTGCCGCATTGCCGGGTTGCGAGTGTGGAGCGGTTCCCGTTGCGCGCCGGTTGTTCGGTGACAGTGGCTCAGGCGATCGGCAGGGCGCGGCCGCGCTCACCTTCATGCTCGCCGCGCCGGCGATCAACCCGGTGGTTCTGGTCGCCACAGCGGTGGCCTTTCCCGGTGAACCAGCCATGGTCGGCGCCCGGTTCGCCGCGTCACTGCTGACGGCGATCATCATGGGCGCGGTGTGGTCACGTTGGGGGCGCGCCGAATGGATCACCCGCAAGCTGCCTCGAGCGCACCACGATGGTGCGTCGAAGTGGACGGTGTTCACCGAGGCGGCGCGCCACGACTTCCTGCAGGCAGCGTCGTATCTCGTACTTGGGGCCGCCACCGCTGCCGCACTCAACGTGCTGGTACCGCCGGCGGTGTACGAACACCTCGCAGGCCAATTGGTGCTCGGCATCCTCACGATGGCGCTGCTCGCGTTCGTGCTGGCGCTGTGCTCGGAGGCCGATGCCTTCGTGGCCGCAAGCTTGACCATGCTGCCGCTACTGCCCCGGCTGGTGTTCCTGGTCGTGGGACCGGCCGTCGACGTCAAGCTGTTCGCCATGCAGGCGGGCATGTTCGACCGCGCGTTCGCGACGCGGTTCGCCCCTGCCACCTTCGTGGTCGCCACCGTGGTGGGGCTGGTCTTCCTTGGGGTTGCTCGGTGAGCCGGGAAACCGAGAACGTGCTGCTGTTGTTGGTGGGGCTGTGCACGGCAATGATCGTCGTGACCGGCAGCTACACCCGCTACGTCAAACCCTCGCTGCTGCCGTGGCTGGTGGTGACGGCGGTACTGCTCATCGCCCTCGCGATGTGCGCGATCGTCCGCGACATTCAGGCGAACGGACCTCGTCGTCAAGATGACGACCACGAAGATCACCACGACGAGGCGGGGCGCGCGCACCGGCCTGCGGTGGTGTGGTTGCTCGTTCTGCCCATCGCGTTGATGGCCTTTGTGGTGCCTCCGGCGCTGGGCGCACGGGCCGCCGAGCCCACCGTCACCGAGGTATCGCGAAAGGTGCTGTATCGCCCCTTCCCGCCACTACCGGCCGGTCGTGCCCCGAACTGCCTCTGCAGGAAGTTTTCGCGCTGACCTCGACTCCACCAACGCCCTTGACGGCCGGCTGATCACCGTCACCGGCTTCACCCTCAAGGAAAGCGACGGCATTGATCTGGGCCGGGTCGTCATCATCTGCTGTGCGGCCGACGCACGGCTGGCGCGGCTCCATCTGCGTGGCCCGGCTGCGGCGAAAGCGGCCATTCATGCCGAGGAAACCTGGCTGTCGGTGGAGGGCACGGTAGTTCCCGAACCTCGCGATGAATACCGGACATTGGTCCCGACTCTGACGGTGTCAGCGGTGACGCCCATCCCGGCGCCCAAGAACTCCTACGGCTACTAGCGCTATGCCACCCCGGCCTTGTGGCTCAGGTAGCTCGTGATGCCTCGCGCCGCGGCAGCGGCGTACGCGGCTCGGCCGCCCGCGCTCTCCATCTGAGCGGCCTCGGTGGCGTTCTTCATGTTGCCCATCTCGACCAGGATCGACGGATGCTGGGCCAGGTTGAGGCCGGCCAGATCCGCCCGCCCGTATAGACCATCGGATCCCAAGTACGTCGAGGTCGGCAGTCCGGCGGCGACCAGCTGATCCCGCATCATGGTCGCCAACTGCACTGCGGGACCGGCCTGAGTGTCGTTGAGTGGCGGGTTGGAGTAGTTGACGTGAAAGCCGCGACCCGCCGGCGGTCCACCGTCGGCGTGAATGCTGACGATGGCGTCGGGGTTCAGCGCGTCGGCCATCGCGGCACGCTCGTCGACGCAGGGCCCAAGGGCGTTGTCGTTGCCACGTGACATCGCGGTCCGCACGCCGAGCTGGTCCAGCGCGGCCCGGATCAGCAGCACGACTTCCCAATTGAAGGTGTGTTCGGGAAATCCGCCGCCCGTGGTGGTGCCGCTGGTCTGGCATTCCTTGGTGCCACCGCGACCATTGGTGACCTGACGGTTGATCGAGGAGTCATTGGCACCGTTGTGGCCGGGATCGAGGAAGACGATCATCCCGGCGATGCCGGGCGCGGCCGCGGCGTTCGGTGCGGCCACGGCTCCGGCAAGGGAACTCAAGCCGAGAACGGCGGGGGCGGTCGCCGCGAACCGCAGCAGGTCCCGTCGGGTCACGGAATCCGTTGGTAGACACCTACACGGATCTTGCACCACGACACGGTAACCTCCGGACTTTGCATGCCGCCGGATGACGCGCCGCCGTTGGGATCTCACAGGATCTCGGCAGGTTCCCACAGTCGCGTCATCGTTGAGCGGACGTTGCCGGCAGCCGCTTGCCGATGGCGCCCACCCGGCCACCCAGCCCGCCCTGCGCTGTCGCGAGAGTGCGACCGTCGGAAGACTCTGTGATGCGGGGGGTCGCCGGCGGCCGCCGTGATCGAACCCTCGAACCCTCAGGAGCGAGCGTGACGACCCGCGCGGCGGCGAAGCGGGACCTGATCCTTGGCAAGCACCCCGTCGGTCCGACGAAGACGATTCCCGTTGCGCACCAACTGCATTTGTCGCGATTCAAGAACGTGGCGTGTTGAGTCCGCGCTGCTGCCTGCTGCCTGCCTGCTGCTGCTGCTTCTTCTTCTTCTTGTCGAGATGCAGCGAAGATTGACAAACCGCACCCTGTTGTTTGACAACATCGTTAGCGCTGCTGACTATTTGAGCGCAAAACCGCGGCCACCACCGCCACAGTGTCGACCGCCCGACCGCGTGAGATGTCGCGGATCAGCGCCGCAAGAATGCGGGCGGCGTCGGCGTGGGTCGTCGCACGGCGCAACGGCTTAGACATCCCAGGTTCGTAAGGTGTCAAGCGGCTTTGGCGGGTTGGCGGTGTGCCCAGGCGGTGTGTTCGTCGTAGTGGGTGTGGTGGCGTAGGCAGCCGTGGAGGATGCCGACGAGTCGGTTGCCGAGTGCGCGCAGGGCTTGATGGTGGGTGTCGCCGTTGGCGCGGTGGGCGTCGTAGAAGGCGCGGGCCCCGGGACTTCGGGTCAGGGTGCAGAACGCCCATTGATCGAGTGCGTCGTAGAGCCGTTTGTTGCGGACGTGACGGGCCAACACCGCACGTTTTCGGCCCGACGCGACGGTCAATGGTGATGTTCCGGCGTAGTTCTTGCGACACTTGGCGGTGGTGTAGCGGTTCGGGTCGTCCCCGAATTCACCGAGCACCCGGGCGCCGAGGATGACACCAAGTCCTGGCAGGGAGCGGTAGATGTCGGCGTCCGGGTGTGCATCAAAATGTGTCGCCAACTCGGCTTCGAGATCGGCGATCTGGTGATTCAGTTCGGCGATGATGCCGACCGCAGCGCGGGTACTTGCCCCGAACGCGGCGGTGACCGCGGCGTGTGCGGTGAGCTGCTCGGTGCGCAGCATGTCCTGAATCTGGCTTGCTCGGATATCGAGGTTGCGTTGGCGCCCAGCGGCTTTGAGCGCCGCTCTGATCTTGGCCAGGCTCAGGCGCCTTGCGTCGGCGGGGGTTGGGGCGCGGCCCAGGATGGCCAGCGCATCGCGGTCGGCCAAATCCTCGAACGCCTCCAACGCCGCAGGGTAGTACTCCCGCAACGCCGAACGCAGACCGTTGGTGTGCCGGGTGCGCGCCCAGATCAGGCTCTGATGCGCCCTAGCCAGCACCTTGACCGCCTCGGCTTGGCCGCTGTCACCAGCGATCAGACGATGATTGTGCCGGTCGGTGCGCACCAGATCAGCCAACAACTTGGCATCGGCGGGATCGGACTTGGCTCCTGAGACATGGTGGCGGTCGCGGTAGCGAGCCGCGGCCAGGGGGTTGACCGCGAACACCTGATACCCGGCCGCGGTCACGGCATCCACCCACAGGCCGCGGTCGGTTTCGATGCCGATCACGACCTGAGCGGGGTCTTCGGCATGCTCGGCGATCAGCTCGTGCAATCGGGCGATCCCGGCGAGGCCTTCGGGTAGCCGCCGCGAGGCGAGCCTGTCGCCGGTGTCGTTCATCAAGTACACGTCGTGATGGTCTTCTGCCCAGTCGTCTCCGACGAACAGCATGAGCTGGCCTCCTTCGGTTCAGTGCGGATGGAACCCGTTCGAGCCGAAGGACACCCGGCGGCGACCTAATGGATCAGTGCTCGAAGCGGCACGACATCCCATGAGCGCTACAGATGACCTCACCAACCGGCCGGGGCACGATCTAAGCCTAGGAATCGACCATCGCTCCAGGCGGCGACAGTGCTCACCGGCCGGCGGCTCGGTAATCAGCCTCCCGTTCGAGAACCAAGATCCCCGTCAAGGACACGCTGATCGACTCCCATTAGGCG
>NZ_JAVRPS010000286.1:0-6879 GCF_032162105.1 Mycobacterium sp.
CCCCGCGGTGTGCGCGGCCGAACCTGGCATCGTGACCTACCTCGACCTGCCGCTGATCGGTGGCAAGGCGGCGCCGCACCTGCGCTGAACTGGCGGTCGTCTACCCACCGAACGTGACGGCACTGCGAAAATCTCGCGGAATTCTCGCAGTGGGCTCACGCTGGGTGCAAGGGTCGCACCGCGGCTGCGGTGACTAGCGCGGTAGGAGGCCGCCGTCGACCGTGATCACCTTGTTGGTGAGGTACCCGGTGCGCAACATCGTGATCGCCATGTCCGCCATTTCGTCGGGTCGCCCGACGCGGCCGACGGGAATCGGGACGGGAGGGGTGGGGGTCGCCAGGTCCGCGGGCAACATCTTGGTTTCGCCGACGAGTGCAGGCGCAAGGCAGTTGACCGTGACGCCGTCCGCCGCGACCCTTGGCGCGAGGTGGTGCATCAGGCCGTGCAGGCCCGCCTTGCTCGCCGCGTAGTGGGCGCCGACCACGCCGCCATTGAGCGCAGCCACCGACGAGATGAACAGAATCCGTCCGAACCGCCGCTCGATCATCCCTGGCAGCACCTGCTGAGACAACAGGAACGGGGCGGTGAGATTCACCGCCAGCGTGGCGTTCCAGGACGCGAAATCGATGTTCTCCCAACTCTTTATGTCGGCGGTGCCTGCGTTGGCGACTAGGACGTCGACGTGACCGAGTTCGCGGCCGGCGTATGCGACGAGGTCTGCCGGTCCCTGCGGATCCGCCATGTCGGAGGCCACGGTGACCGCCCGCCTGCCCACTCCACGGGCGTAGGCGGCCACCTCCTCCGCGTCCTCGCGGTGGCGGCCGTAGGCCAGGCACACGTCGACGCCCTCCTCGGCCAGCCGCTTGCCGATGGCCTTGCCGATGCCGCCGGATGCGCCGGTGAGCAGCGCGACCCGGTCCGCCAGGTCCGTCACGGCTGCACCAGGATCCTGATCGGGTCGCCGTCGGACTTGTCGAGCTTCTCGATGCCCAGTGCGACGTCCTCGAGGGGCACCACGGCACTGATCGAGCGCGACAGGTCAAGTCGGCCGAGGGACACCAACTGAGCCAGCGTGCCGATGTCGGCGTTCTGGTAGCCGAGATGGCCGAGCACCTGGCGCTTGAACAGGTTGAAGATCGACGTCGGACCGATCGTGGGGGCGTCGGCGCTCATGCCGACGCCGACCAGTCGGCCGCCGACCGTCAGGCTGTTCAGCGCCTGATCGAACGTCGACTTCAGCCCGACCGCATCGAACGCGACGTCGAGGTTCCGGCCGCCGGTGGCCTCGGAGATCTTGGCGGGCAGGTCGGGGTCGCGGGCATCGAACGCGTAGTCGGCTCCGACGGCGAGCGCCCTGTCGAGAATGGCGGGCTTGATGTCGACGGCGATGATCGGAGCGGCGCCGACGAGGCGGGCCAACTGGACCATGTGGGTGCCGAGCCCGCCGACGCCCCACACCCCGACGGACTCACCGATGCCGACATTGCCGGTTCGGACCACCGCGCCGAACGGCGTCGACACCGCGTCGGCCAGGATCGCCGCCTGCTCCAGCGGCACGTTATCGGGAATCCTGGTGAGGCCGAAGGCTTGGGCGACGGTGTACTCCGCCCACGCACCGTCGTACGCGAACGCCATCAACCGGATGCGCAAGCAGTTCGACATGTCGCCGCGTCGGCAGTTCACGCACTCCAGGCACGGCCTGCCCGCTGCGACCACCACCCGGTCACCCTCGGCCCATCCGGTCACCCCGGGTCCGAGCTTGGCGACGGTGCCCGACGCCTCGTGGCCCTGCGTCACCACCGGCAGTTGGGCCGGGAAGGTGCCGTTGATCAGGCTCAGGTCGGAGTGGCAGATCCCGCAGAACGCGACCTTGACCAGGACCTCGCCGGGACCGGGCGCCGGAATCGGAACATCCTCCACCGCAATCGTTTTGGTATCGGCGTAGAACCGCTGGGCCCTCATCGTGTTGGCCATGTCGCTCCTTTACGGGATTCGATAGAACGGGTTGGGCAGCAGGTAGGTCCGCTCGGCGAAGCCGCCATCGAGATCCGACGGCTGATCGCCGATGTTGGCGATGATGGTGTAGCCCCGTCCCTGAATGGCTGCCCGCTGCGGGGTTTTGAAGTCGGCTGCCGAGGCGAACTGCGCGCCAACGGGTTCCATGATCAGCTGGGTGTATCCGGTGTAGCCGACGGCGGCCAGGTTGCGTTCGGTGGCGGCGCGTTGCGCGTCGTCACGCCCGGTGATGAAGAAGACCGCCGCGCCGCCCTCGCGGGCCGCGGTGAAGACGTCCATCGTCGGCCCGATGACGGTCGATTGGGCGGTCAGGTCCCAGGCCCGCCAACCGCACGGCCCTTGCGGCAGTTCGGCGCACGGCCCGTCGATGACGCGGCCGAAGTCGTTGGCCCTGATGACCTCCCAATTGGACAGAGCGGTCTCGTCGATGTCGAACACCACCGCGGGCCGGTCCACCCGCGGCGCCTCCTCGTCGATCCACGCGACCGCGGGCGCCGCGGCCAGTTGCAGATCCGTCAGATAGGCCCCGCTGTCGTAGTACTGGGTGGCCTCGGTCTTGAGGTCGCCGATGTTGGCGGGCTGGACCGGCGGCGGGACGATCGGCGTGGGCGGCGCGGGCGGTTCCGCGCCTGCCTGCGCGGCACCGGCGACGAGCAGGATCGCGGCAGCGACCGATGCGAGGGCGCCACGACCGAGCATGGGTCGACCCTACGGTTTGGCTCCGAGCACCCGCTGCAGGTCGGGCTTCATCTGCTGCAACTGCTGGCCCCAGTACGCCCAGTCGTGGGTGCCCGATGGCGGGAAGTTGAACACGCCGTTCGTGCCGCCCGCGGCGACGTACTGGTCGCGGAACGCCGTGTTGGTCTTCAGTGTGGAGGTCTCCAGGAGGCCGCCGCCGAGGTTGCCCCCGCCGCCGAGATCGCCGGCGGTGCCGTCGCCGCAGTACACCCAGATGCGGGTCTTGTTCGCGACGAGCGTGGGGATCTGCGCACCTGCAGGTACTCGATCGGGAGGCCGTCGCGGGAGAACGCCGACGCAGGCGCCGTACCGCCTAGGAACCCGACGACCGCAGGCAGCAGCACCGCCAGCGCGGCGGCTCCCAGCATTCGGCGCACCACGTTGACGAAGTTCGGCACGCCATCCCGTTGATTAGCCAGTCGAAGTTTCTGTCGTATTCGCCACCTGGCAGACTCGGTTTCCGTGACGAAGCGCGGACTGGTGCTGGCCGGCGGTGGACTGGCAGGCATCGCCTGGGAGACGGGCATCCTGCTTGGCATCGCCGACGAGGCACCGGAGGCGGCGCAGGCGCTACTGGCTTCCGATGTACTGCTCGGCACGTCGGCGGGCTCGACGGTTGCCGCTCAGCTCGGTAGCGGTGCAGGCATCGACGAACTCTTCGCCCGTCAGGTCGCCGAGGAGTCGCACGAGATCGACTCCGGCGTGGACGTCGACGTCATCACCGAGTTGTTCGTGACCGCGATGACGACGCCCGGCGCCACCACGGAGGAGAAGCTGCGACGCATCGGCGCCATCGCGCTGGCCACCGATACCGTCGCCGAGCCGGTGCGCCGCGCCGTGATTGCGCACCGGCTGCCGTCGCACCAGTGGCCCCGGCGGGTGCTCCGCGTGACGGCCATCGACGCCGCCACCGGTGAGCTGGTGATCCTCGACGGCGACTCGGGCGTGGACCTCGTCGATGCGGTGGCCGCCAGCTGCGCGGTGCCGGGCGCGTGGCCACCCGTCACGATCGGCGACCGCCGCTTCATCGACGGCGGGCTGGGCAGCGCGGTGAACATGTCCGCGGCCGGTCAGTGCGACGCTGTCGTCGTCCTGGTGCCGTCGGGGGAGAACTCGCCGTCGCCGTTCGGAGGTGGCGCCGCGGCGGAGATCGCCGAGTTCGCCGGTGCGACGTTGACCGTGTTCGCCGACGACGCGGCGCTCGCCGCATTCGGCCGCAATCCGCTCGACCCGGCCTGCCGGATCCCGTCGGCCCGCGCCGGACGCGAACAGGGGCGCCGCGAGGCCGGTCGCGTCGCGCGGTTCCTAGGGGCCTGATTCGAGGGGCCCGGCGTCGAGCGCCGGGCGGACACCGAGGGCATCGAGTGCGGCGGCGGCGAGTTCCTGGCCGATCTCGATGACCTCGTCGGCGCGGTGGAACTCCAGGCTGCGGCATGCGTTGCGGGGTACCTCGATGAGCAGGTCGGGCGGGTACGCCGCGAGGGTGTGGCGCATGAGCGCGGCCTGCGCGATGTCGATGGTGCGGTTCATCACCTCGAAGCTGCCCAGCCTGGGCACCGACACCTCTTTGTCGTCTGGGTCGTCGGCCTCGACGCCGTCGTTGGTGAACCGACTGAGTACCGTCCGGGCAGCGGGCGTGTCGAACACCGTCCGGGCGGTGGAGGTGTCGAGCAAAGCCGTTGTGCTGCGCCACATTCGGCTGAGCAGTTCGGTCGTTGGCCCTGGTTCGGGTGGTGTCCCGGTTCGGCTGGGGTCGGCACCGCCGAGGCTCACGGCGATGGTCAGGTCGGCATTGACCGCCGCGATCGGCGCCATCGGAAGCGGGTCGAGAATGCCGCCGTCGGCGAGCAGGCGGCCGTCGAGCACGTGGGGCTTGATCACGCCCGGTATCGCGATGGAGGCGCGAATGGCTTCGTCGACCGGCCCGCGCTGCAGCCACACCGACTTGCCCGCAATCAGATCCGTGGTCACCGCCGTATAGGGGATGGGCAGCGCCTCGATCACGGCCTCGCCGAGGATCTCGCGGACGGCATCGAGGATCTTCTCGGCGCGCAACACCCCCGCCGAGGTGAGCGACGGGTCGAGAAGTCGCAGCACCGCGCGCTGCGTCAGCGAGCTCGCCCAGGTGGCGAACTCGTCGAGCTTGCCAGCGGCCTCAAGCCCACCGACCAGTGCACCCATCGACGACCCGGCGATGCCGACGATCTCGTGGCCCCGATCGCGCAACTCGTTGATCACGCCGATGTGTGCGTATCCGCGGGCCCCTCCACTACCGAGAGACAGTGCGACCCGCATGCCGACATTGTGCCCTGCGGCCGTCAGGTCGACTTCATCAGCCGTTGTGAAATCGGCGCCAGCACCCGTGGCGGCACGAACCGGGTGGACAGCGCCAGCACCGCGTTCGCCAGGCCGGAAACGACCGTGGGCGTTGACTTGTCGAGCGCATTGAGGGCGGTGTCGACGACCTGCTTCGGCGTCTGGCGGCCGCGGGTCAGGAACTCCTCCCCGGTGCGGGCGAAGAACTCGGTCTCGGTGGCGCCGGGGCACAATGCCAGCACGCGCACTCCCTTCCCCTTGGTTTCCTGCCACAGCGCCTCGCTGAACGACAGCACGAATGCCTTGGTCGCGCCGTACACGGCCATGCTCGGCGTCGGTTGGAACGCCGCCGTCGAGGCGACGTTGATGATCACGCCGTGCCGCGCTTGGGTCATCGCCGGGAGGAAACGAGCCGTCAGATCGACGAGGGTCCCGCAGTTCAGCTGGATCTGCGCGGCGTTGCGTTCGGGATCCTGATCGACGAAGTCGCCGTGCAGCCCGACGCCGGCGTTGTTGATCAGAACGTCGATGTCACGGCCGAGGCCGCTGACAGCGTCGGCGAGTTTCGCGCCAGAACCCGGCTCCGACAGATCCGCCGCGATGACGTCGACCTCGATGTCGGGATGGCGCGCCAGAAGGGTGGTGCGCAGCTCCTCGAGCTTGTCGAGGCGACGGGCCACCAGCACCAGGTTGGCCCGGCGTTGCGCGAGTTGATGGGCGAACTCCTCGCCGATCCCGCCGCTCGAGCCCGTGATCAGCGCCGTGTCATTGGCCAGGTCCATGAGCTTCTCCCCGCTGTGAAACCGAATTCGGACCGCTGTCCCATCATGCGCGTTAGATCGGGGCGGAAACGGCAATGTGACGTACATGATCGGAACACTTCGCTCCGTGGTGATCGACTGCAGGGACCCGCGCCGATTGGCGGACTTCTACGCCGGGCTGGTCGGCGGCGTGCCGGTGGCCGAGGACGACACCTGGGTGGTACTCACCGACCCGTCGGGCAGAAGGCTGGCGTTCCAGTCCTGTCCCCGGCACGAGCCGCCGAAGTTTCCCGATCCGCGCGGATCGCAGCAGTTCCACTTGGACGTCGCGGTCGACGACGTCGAGGAGGCCCAGCGAAAGGTCTTGGCGCTGGGGGCGACCCGGGTGACGGACGCCGTCGGCGAGGACCACTTCCGGGTCTATCGCGACCCGGCGGGACACACGTTCTGTCTGGTGTGGGGCGTGTCGGGCTAGCAGCCGACGCGGCAGAAGAACGCAGCCGCGAGCAGGCCGATGATCAGCGCGATCTGCGGCTGCCCACTCGATGCGGCGACGACGACGCCGGTGATCGAGGCGATGGCGATGAGGAGGAGGACGAAGCCGAGCAGCACTTTCGTGCCGTTGATCGAGCCGCCGGCGGCGCGCGGAAGCGCGTTCCGGCGCTGCCCGAGCGGGGCATCCTTAGGTCCGACCATTGACAGTCTCCTTCAAGTGATGAGGAGCACATTGTACCCATTTTTGTGACGCACACCACTACATGTAGACGTGCTAAATGCCTGCGTGTCGGGGGTTTCTGCGCTGTGGGCACCGGCAGGCATGGCGCCGCCGGACCGGCATTCCGGCCGTCGTGATTTAAAGGCGGCGATCAGCCCGCTAAGGGTGATCAGCCGCAGAGGTCGTCGGCGGCGGCTTCGGCCGCGACGATCGCCGCCGCCTGGCGGCTCGGCGAGAGTTTCGACCACGGCATGTTGAAGGTGCCCGGTCCCGGCGCGTCCGACGCCTGCACGCTGGCCAGGTACGGCTCGAACTGTGCCTTCTGGTCACCGC
>NZ_JAVRPS010000287.1:0-5585 GCF_032162105.1 Mycobacterium sp.
CGGCGCGGCCCCCGCTCGGGCGCATCAGCTTGTCGGCGCGGCCGTGGATCACCACCGTCGGCGCGGTGATCAGCTTGTCGTAGTGCTGCAGGCTGCCGCTGCCCATGATGGCGCTGAAGTGACGGCCAACTCCGGCGGGGTAGTAGGACCGGTCGTAGCCTTCGGCGGCGTCCGCGAGCACCTGCTCCTCCGGGGCCGGGTAGCCGGGGCTGCCGATGATCCTGCTGACCGCCACCGCGTTGGCGAGGATCCCCTCGCGCGAGGTGTCCTTCGGCCGGGTGGTGATGGCGCGGAGTTGCCTGGGGCCGGGTGGCGGCAGCAATGGCTGGTTGTTGCTGGAGAAGATCACCGCTAGCGTCTTGGTGCGGTGCTGGTAGCGGGCCGCGACGACCTGGGCGATCATGCCGCCCATCGAGCCGCCGACGATGTGCGCCTTCTCGATCTGAAGGTGGTCGAGCAGCGCGGCCGCGTCGTCGGCCATGTTCTCCAGCGTGTACACGGATTCGCTGCGCTTGCCCAGGTAGGAGCGCGCCATCCGCGGAAGCAGCTTGGCGCCGGTGTGCATGCCGTCGAGCTTGCTGGATAGGCCGACGTCGCGGTTGTCGTAGCGGATGACGCGCAAGCCCTGATTCACCAGGCGCTCGCAGAATCCCGTGCGCCACAACAGCAGTTGAGCGCCGAGACCCATGATGAGCAGGACGGCGGGGTCACCTCTGTCGCCCATGTCCTCGTAGTAGATGTCCAGATCGCCCGATCGTGCGGTGCCCGTGCGGATCTCCACGTCTCAGACCTCGAGCTCGTCGGTGTGTTCGCGGCTGACCTCGACCATGAAGTTGGCGAAGTACCCAGTCAGCTGTGGGTCGGACATCATCTGCCACTTCGGCGCGAGCAGCTTCATGTAGCGCTCGACGTAGAGGAACTGCTTGCCGATGAGCACCAGTTCGCGCGGCAGCTTGACGTCGTAGGCGTCGGCCAATGCGGAAAGCTGCTTGCCGATCTCGGCATAACCCAAGTCGCCCAACGACTTCGTCGTGAGCGGGGTGGCGAACTTCTCCAGATCCTTGGCGGCCTGAGCCTCCGGTTTCACGTTGCCGACGGCGCCCATCAGCACGACGATCTTGCCCGCCGCGGCGTGGTCCTTCGTGACCAGCAGGGCGTAGACCAGCTCGCGCAGCAGCCAGCGGGTGCGTGGGTCGACGCGGCCCATGATGCCGAAGTCGAAGAAGACGATCTTGCCGTCGTCGTCGACGTAGAGGTTGCCTGCGTGCAGGTCGCCGTGGAACAGCCCATGTCGCAGGCCGCCCTCGAACACGCTGAACAGCAACGCCTTCACCAGCTCGGTGCCGTCGAAGCCGGCCTTTCGGATGGCCGCCACGTCGTCGATCCGGACGCCCTGGATGCGCTCCATCGTCAGGACCTTCTCGGTGGTCAGGTCCCAGTAGACCTGAGGCACGCGGATGTTCTTGCCGAGCGGCGAGGCATGCATGTGCGACACCCAGGCGTCCATCGACTGCGCCTCGAGCCGGAAGTCGAGCTCCTCGGCGAGGTTGTCGGCGAAGTCGGCGACGACGTCCTGGGCGGACAGCCGGCGGCCCAGCTTGGCCAGCTCGACGAGTTGGGCGCCGCGCTTGAGGATCTGTAGATCGGCGGCCACCCGACGGCGGATCCCCGGCCGTTGGATCTTGACCACCACCTCCTCTCCACTGTGCAGCGTCGCGTAGTGCACCTGGGCGATGGACGCCGAGGCGAACGGCTCGTCGTCGAACGTGGCGAACAGATTCGACGGGTCGTCGCCGAGTTCCTCCTTGAACAGCTCGTGCACTTCGTTCGTGTCGGCGGGCGGCACCCGGTCCAGCAGGCTGCGGAACTCCCGCGACATCTGCTCGCCGAACGCGCCAGGACTCGATGCGATGATCTGGCCGAACTTGACGTACGTCGGGCCTAGATCGGAAAACGTCTGGGGGATCTGCTTGAGGACCTTCTGCTGCAGTGAACCGCGTCCGATCAGGTTGGAGACGACCCGTGCGCCGGTGCGGGTGATCTGCCAACCCGTCACGCCGATGCGGGCGGCTTCGACTGGCAACGGCACCCGATCCAGTCGGGCTACCTCGCGGTGCTTGGCTTTCGGGGGCGGAGTGTTCATACCTGCAGTGTCTCAAAAGCAGAGGTGAGGGGAAGAAGGTGTGGACTGGGTCACACCCGCGGTGGCGTCATTTCGCGCCGAGAATCAGTCGGTCCCGAAGTTCTCGGTGAGCGACTCGACGACCGGACGCCACACCGGTCCGGGCAGGTCGTGGCCCATGCCGTCGACCACGACGTAGCGTGCGCCGTCGATGACGCGGGCAAGGTTGCGGCCGTTGCGGGGACGCATCATCGGGTCCTTCGAGCCGTGGATGACGACGGTCGGCGCCGCGATGCGCCGCGTGTAGTTCAGCAGGCTGCCGGTGCCGAGGATCGCATCGAACTGGCGCAGCATGCCCTGCGGGTAGTCGCTGCGGGCGGTGAGCTCCTCGACACGGCGGCGCAATTGGTCAACGGGCGGAAGGAAATTCGGGCCGTTGATGATCGAGATGTTGCGGACCTCGAAGGCGACCTTGTCCTCCGGCGGAGCGTCCTTGGCCGGCGGGTCGAACGCCAGCTTGATCACCCGCCAGCGCGGCAGCGCCGACAACGGCTTGCCCGAACTCGTCATCAGTAGCGCCAGCGAGGCAACCCGGTCGGGATGGCTGCCCGCGAGCACCTGCGCGATCATCCCGCCCATGGACGCGCCGACGACGTGCGCCCGGTCGATCCGAAGATGATCGAGGAGGCTGCGGGCATCTTCGGCCATGTCGACGAGCGTGTACGGCACCGGGCTGCTGCGCCCGAGCGCGTACCGGACGACGCGGGCGTACACCGACCCGTCAGCTCTTTGCCCGGCCATCTTCGTCGACAGGCCGATGTCGCGGTGGTCGAACCGGATCACCCGGAACCCGCGCTGCAGCAGCAGCTCGCAGAAGCCGTCCGGCCACATCGGGAGCTGCGCACCGACGCCCATGATGAGCAGGACCGGCGGGTCTGCGGGATCGCCGAGGTCTTCGTAGAAGATCTCGACTCCCTCGCCGCTGACCGCCGTTCCGCTCCGGGTGCGCATGCCCCTGTCTACACCCCGGCCGGCTTCCAAGGCTTGACCCACTCGGTCTCCTCCCAGCCTTCGACCCCGGCGATCAGGTCGTAAAGCGTTGCACCATCGATGGACTCGCGGATGATGTCGGCCTGACCGGCATGCCGGGCCAGCTCGTTGATCAGATGGTGGATCACCCAGCGCACGGTCCAGTTGTCGATGTCCTTGGGAAACCACGGCACGTCCGGCGGCACCGGTACCGGCGTGTCCAGGTCGGCCGAGTCCAAGATTCGCAGCGTCTCGGCGTTCTGTGCCTTGAACTTGTCCAGGAGCTCCGCCAAGGTTTCGTCTTCGCCCATGACGTACTCGTCGTGATAGGCGGCAACGATCTCGTCGAACGAGCGGGTGTCCTGCGGCGGAAAGGCCGGCGCCGCCTCGACCCGTTCCATCCACCCGCGCTGTACGCCGGTGGCGTGCTTGATGAGCCCGCCGATCGACAGCGCACTCACCGTCGGCTTGGTGCGGGCCTGATCGTCGGTGAGGCCGAACGCCAGGGCGGGATACGAGCTCTGGTGGTACTCGACGAATACCCGCAGGGCGTCGCGCTCGTCGCCGACGATGGGGGCTTGTCCCGGCATGTTCAGTTCTCCTTGTTGTTGGTGTGGGCGTAAAGGTCTCGCAGCAGCGCGATTTCGGCGCCGTGGTGGATGACTTCGCGGTTGATGTGCAGCACCAGGTCGAGCATCGGCTTGTCGGCCCACGGTCCTTCGGCGGGTCCGATCGGTTTCGCGAGGTCCTCGGTAGTCAGGTGCTGTACGCCCGCCATCCAGTCGGCGTAGGCGTCGTCCAACTGGCGCAGGGCGGTCGCGGCGTCTCCCGCGTAGTTCCAGGTCTGGTAGTCGGCCGGTGGTCCGTCGAAGTGCGAGTGGGCGCGCATCGCCAGGACTCCGACGATGACGTGCGCCATCCGCCAGGCGATCGTCGTGACCGGCTCCGGCTTCGGGGGCGGGTACGCGAAGTCGATGGTCCCGTCGGGGTGCAAGGTCCAGCAGTCCGGCACCGGTTCCCAGAAGTACTCGTCGTCGGTGAGGCCGTCGAGGCGCGGGCGCAACTGATTGCGCCAGTGCCAGTCGAGCTGATCGGCCAATTGAGTGGTCAGGTGGGCTGTCGTCGTACTCATGAGATGAGCCTGTCATCCATATAGGACAGAATCGGTCCTAAGAGTGCGGCAGACTCTTGGCATGTCCGAAACGACCAGCCGGGTGCTGCAGCTGCTCGGTCTGTTGCAAGGGCGACGGGTGTGGACGGGCGAGGAACTTTCCGACCGGCTCGGCGTCACCACCCGCAGCGTGCGTCGCGACGTCGAGCGCCTGCGTGACCTGGGATATCCCGTGCACGCCAGCAAGGGGCACGGCGGCGGGTATCAGCTCGGCGCGGGTGCGGCGTTGCCGCCCCTGCTCCTCGACCCCGACGAGGCCGTCGCGATGGCCGTCTGCCTGCGGCTGGCCGCAGGGGGCAGCGTGGCGGGCGTGGGGGAGTCGGCGCTGCGGGCGCTGTCGAAGCTCGACCAGGTGATGCCCGCACGGCTGCGGTCGCAGGTGTCGGCCGTGCACGACACGACCGTGACGCTGACGTCCAACCAATCCGACTCGCCCGTGGAGCCCGACGTCCTGATGACGCTCGCGCGCGCCAGCCGCGACCACGAACACGTCAACGCCGGTTACGTCGATCTACACGGCAACGCGACGCAACGCCGGCTCGAGCCCTATCAGCTGGTCACCACCGGTCGCCGCTGGTACCTCATGGCCTACGACCGCGACCGCGAGGACTGGCGCAGCCTGCGGTTGGACCGCATGGCTGACGTGCGGGCACTCGGCAGCACGTTCACCCCGCGGCAGGCACCCGACGCCGCCAGCTACGTGCGGCGGTCGATCTCGTCCTCGCCCTATCGGTTCACCGCGCGAGTCCGCTACCGCGCAACGCAGGAACAGATCGCGCAGGTGTTCCCGCCGACATCGGTCGAGATCGAGCCCGACGGAACGGACGCGTGCATCGTCACCACCGGGGCCGACGACCCCGAGCGGATGGTGCTGTACCTGGGCATGCCGGGGTACGAGTTCGAGGTCCTCTCGCCGCCCGAGGTGGCCGAAGCCGTCCGGGTGGTCGCCGATCGCCTCGGCCGCGCGGTTGCGCGAACGTAGGTCTCGGCCGATTCAGCGTCGCGGTCCCAGGTGACGTCGCGGTACCCGCTTGGTGCGGCGGTCGGCCGCCGAGGCATGCCAGCGCAGCCGCAGCAGGAGAACGCGGCGGTGGGCCTGGAACGACAGCGACAACGGGTCGCGCCACGCGGGCGCGCCCCTCGGCGGTCTCAGGTCGTCATTCACAGTGATTCCACTGTGACACATCTTCAGGGTATCGGCAGCGGACGCACGGGGGCGCCTGGTTGTCGGTGAAATGAATTGCTGCCCAATGACACCGATAC
>NZ_JAVRPS010000288.1:0-3344 GCF_032162105.1 Mycobacterium sp.
TCTTGTCGACATCGAAGAACTCTTCTTCCTGCTGGATGAAGGTCAGCTTGCCGTCGAGGTCGTAGCGCCAGGCGTGGTACTTGCAGGTGAACTGCCGGCAGGTGCCCGAGGTTTCCTCATTCGGAAAGTCGTTCCACACCAGCTTGTTTCCCCGGTGGCGGCACACGTTGTGGTACGCCTTGACCGAGCCGTCCTTGGTTTTGACGATGATGACGGACATGCCTTTGCCGGCCGACGGCAGCTCCTTGGTGAAGTAACTGCCGGTACGCGGAAGGCGTTCCACTCGGCCGACGTTCAGCCAGGTGCGCTTGAAGACCGCGTCGCGCTCGGCTTCGAAGAATGCCGGATCGATCGAATCGGTGTAGTCCACCGGCGCAGTACCCAGTTCTGGATAGTTCTCCGTCCAACTACCAGCGTCGGGCTTGGGGAAGTGTGCCAACGTCGTTACCTCTCTTGTGTTCCGCCGTCATGGTCGTCTTCGACCTCGACGCCAAAAGTGTTCAGTGCCATTGCCAGTGCGATGTAGTTGCCGGTGGTGAAGACCAGGTCCATCCGCTGTTGTTCATCGAGTCGTTCGCCGAGGGCCATCCAGGTCTGATCCGAGATGTTGGTCTTCTCGTCGAGTTCGTCGACTGCGTTCATCAAGGCGCTGTCGAACGCGTCCTTCGACTGGCCCGTCTGCGCGGCTTCGATGTCGGTGTCGGAGAGTCCCGCTTCCTTGCCGATCTCCACGTGATGCGCCCACTCATAGGCGCAGCCGCGGCGATGGGCAACGCGCAGGATGATCTGCTCTCGGATCCGCGGCGGCAGCGTCGACCCGTACAGCAGATAGCTGCTGAATCGGAGATAGGCGCGGGCCAGTTTCGGATGACGCACCAAGGTGGACAGCACGTTGCCGGCATCGTGCGGGTTCCGCCGCTCCTCAGGGAGCATGCCTGATACCGCGTGCCGGGCAGCGTCGTCCCACTGGTCCGCCGGCAACGGGGACAGACGCATTCGGGCTCCTCGGGTAAGAGAATCATATTCTCATATTTGATCAATAGGTTTCCATGAACTCCGGGATTGGTCAATATCCGGGTTCCACCTGCGGTGACATTGCCTGCCGGCGCGGCCGGGTCAACGGCCCCAAGCCGAGCCCTACGGTGGCAGGGGTAGCCTCAAGATGTTGATTCTCGGGAATCGAGAAGCTAGTTTTCATATACGGGAGATGTCAGCGGCGAAAGCGATTCGTCGACGGGCCGACCACGGGTTCGCAACAATCACGGGATAACCGCGAGCCAATGACCAGGTGGGCCCCGAACGCCCCCGACTGAGAGGACCGGGCAGTGAACAAAGACGACATGATTTTGATCAGCGTCGACGACCACACCGTCGAGCCACCGGACATGTTCAAGGACCACTTGCCGAAGAAATACATCGACGATGCGCCGCGCCTGGTGCACAACGACGACGGCTCGGACACCTGGCAGTTCCGCGACACGATCATCCCCAACGTCGCGCTGAACGCGGTGGCCGGTCGACCCAAAGAGGAATACGGAATCGAGCCGCAGGGCCTCGACGAGATCCGCCCGGGTTGTTACAACGTCGACGAGCGGATCAAAGACATGAACGCCGGGGGCATCCTGGCGTCGATCTGCTTCCCATCGTTTCCCGGCTTCGCCGGTCGCCTGTTCGCCACCGAGGATCACGACTTCTCGGTGGCGTTGGTGCAGGCCTACAACGACTGGCACATCGACGAATGGTGTGGTGCTTACCCGGCCCGCTTCATCCCGATGGCGATTCCGGTGATCTGGGATGCCGAAGAGTGCGCCAAAGAGGTACGTCGGGTTTCCAAAAAGGGTGTCCACGCGCTGACCTTCACCGAGAACCCGGCTGCGATGGGTTACCCCAGCTTCCACGACGACTACTGGAAGCCGCTGTGGGATGCGTTGTGCGACACCAACACCGTGATGAACATCCACATCGGTTCCTCGGGCCGGCTGGCCATTACGGCTCCCGATGCGCCGATGGACGTGATGATCACGCTGCAGCCGATGAACATCGTGCAAGCCGCTGCGGACCTGTTGTGGTCAAAGCCGATCAAGGAATACCCGGACCTGAAGGTCGCGCTGTCCGAGGGCGGCACCGGGTGGATTCCCTACTTCCTCGAACGGGCCGACCGAACCTACGAGATGCACTCGACTTGGACGCACCAGGACTTCAAGGGCAAGCTGCCCAGCGAGGTTTTCCGCGAGCACTTCCTGACCTGCTTCATCAGCGACAAGGTCGGCGTCAAGCTCCGCAACATGATCGGCATCGACAACATCTGCTGGGAGGCCGACTACCCGCACAGCGACTCGATGTGGCCGGGTGCGCCCGAAGAATTGTGGGAAGTGCTGTCCGAGAACAGTGTGCCGGACGACGAGATCAAGAAGATGGCATACCAGAACGCGATGCGCTGGTATTCCTTCGACCCGTTCAGCCACATCACTGAAGCGCAGGCCACCGTTGGCTCACTGCGCAAAGCCGCTGAGGGACACGATGTTTCGATCCGCGCACTCAGTAAACACAAGGACTCCAGGTCGGGCGCGTCGTTCGCGGAATTTGCGGCCAGCGCGAAGAATCTGACCGGCAACACGGACTGACGCGCCACCGGACATATCGGCGCCGGTGGCTGAACTGATCAAAGGAGACTTCGCAGTGGCCGGCGGTGGGATGAACTTCGAGCTGACCGATGACCAAGAGCTAATCCGCAAGTCGGTCGCCGAGTTGGCGTCGAAGTTCGACGACCACTACTGGATGGAAAAAGACCAGGCGCACGAATTTCCGACCGAGTTCTACAACGCGATCGCCAGCGGCGGCTGGCTCGGCATGACCATTCCCGAGGAGTACGGCGGTCACGGCCTCGGCATCACCGAAGCCACGCTGCTGGCCGAAGAGGTGTCCAGGGCGGGCGGGGCGATGAACGCCGCCAGCGCGATCCACCTGTCGATCTTCGGTATGCAGCCGGTCGTCAAACACGGCTCCGACGAGCTAAAGGCCCGGACGCTGCCGCTGGTCGCTGCCGGCGAGCTGCACGTGTGCTTCGGCGTCACCGAACCCGGTGCGGGCCTGGACACTTCACGTATCACGACGTTCGCCAAACGCGACGGGGACCACTACGTGGTCAATGGCCGAAAGGTGTGGATTTCCAAGGCGCTGGAGTCACAGAAGATCCTGCTGCTCACTCGGACGCAGACCTACGCCGAGGTCACCAAGAAGACCGACGGCATGACCTTGTTCCTCACCGACATCGACCGCAGCCGGGTGGACGTGCGGCCGATCCGCAAGATGGGCCGCAACGCGGTCAGCTCGAACGAGGTCTT
>NZ_JAVRPS010000289.1:0-7855 GCF_032162105.1 Mycobacterium sp.
GGGGTGTACCACAAGCCGCACTTCGTGCAGAAGGTGGTGAACGCCGACGGCGAGGTGCTCTTCGACGCCTCCCAGCAGGACAACTCCGGTGAGCAGAAGATCGACAAGGCGGTGGCCGACAACGTCAGCTCGGCGATGCAGCCCATCGCCGGCTGGTCGCGGGGACACAACCTGGCTGGTGGCCGGCCGTCGGCGGCCAAGACGGGCACCAACCAGCTCGGCGACACCGACGCCAACCGCGACGCCTGGATGGTCGGCTACACGCCGTCGCTTGCGACCGCGGTGTGGGTGGGCACCACCGAGGGCACCAAGCCGTTGGTGACGGCATCCGGCGGCGCGGTCTACGGGTCGGGGATACCGTCCGACATCTGGAAGGCCACCATGGACGGTGCGCTGAAGGGCACCGACAACGAGACGTTCCCCAAGCCCACCGAGATCGGTGGCTACGCAGGCCCGCCGGTGGCTCCGCCGCCGCCTCCGCCACCGCCGCCAGCGGAGACGGTGATCCAACCGACGCTGGAGATCGCGCCGGGCATCACGATCCCGTTCGGTCCACCGACCACCATCACGGCGCCGCCGCCACCGCCGCCCGGTGACCCGGCGGCGATCCCAACCCCGACCGCGACAGCGCCCCTTCCGCCGCCGTGACCGGCGACGAACCCAATCGGGCAACGGTTTCGCCGCAGCCGTTGGCCGGGGACCTCCGCAGCGCCGACGACCGCGACCTGCCTAGCCGGACCGACGTCATCGGCGCGGCGCTCTCGGGTGTGGTCGGCGGACCGGTCGGCAGGCACGCGCTGATCGGACGGGCGCGGTTCCTGACGCCGCTGCGTGTGATGCTGCTCATCGCGCTGGTCTTCCTCGCGCTCGGTTACACGACCAAGGCCGCGTGTCTGCAGTCGACCGACAAGGGCACCGCCGACCAGCGGGTGGCCGTTTGGGAGAACCAGCGGGCCTACTACGAGCTCTGCTACTCCGACACGGTGCCGCTGTACACGGCGGAGATGTTGAACCTCGGCAAGTTCCCGTACAAGTCGAGCTGGGTCGAGACCGACGGCGAGGGCAAGCCCCGCACGCAGTACGACGGCAGCCCGGCGATCCGCTACATGGAGTATCCGGTGCTGACCGGGCTGTACCAGTACGTGTCGATGGCGTTGGCCAAGACCTACACCGCGGTGACCAAGCTGGTGTCGGTGCCGATCGTCGCCGAGGTGGTGATGTTCTTCAACATCGCGGCGTTCGGTCTGGCTCTGGCGTGGATGGCCACGGTGTGGGCGACCGCGCGGTTGTCCGGCCGCCGGATCTGGGACGCGGCGGTGGTGGCTGGGTCGCCGCTGCTGATCTTCGGAGTGTTCACCAACTTCGACGCACTGGCGACGGCGGCCGCGGTCGGCGCGCTGCTGGCGTGGGCACGGCGAAAACCCGTGCTCGCCGGGGCGCTGATCGGCATCGGCGTGGCGCTCAAGCTCTACCCGATACTGCTGTTCGTACCGCTGGTGATCCTCGCGCTGCGCACCGGCCGGCTGCGTGAGGTGGGCAAGACGGCGATTGCCGCGGTGTTGACCTGGCTGGTGGTGAATCTGCCGGTGATGGTGCTGTTCCCGCGCGGGTGGTCGGAGTTCTTCCGGCTCAACACGCGCCGCGGCGACGACATGGACTCGCTCTACAACGTGGTCAAGTCGTTCAGCGGATGGCGCGGCTTCGACCAGGACCTGGGCTTCTGGGAGCCACCGTCGATACTCAACTCGGTGACCGCGGTGCTGTTCGTATTGTGTTGTGCTGGAATCGCTTACGTTGCGCTCACCGCGCGCCGCCGGCCGAGGCTGGCGCAGCTGGCGTTCCTGGTGGTCGCGGTGTTCCTGCTGACCAACAAGGTGTGGAGCCCGCAGTACTCGCTGTGGCTGGTGCCGTTGGCGGCGCTGGCGCTGCCGCACCGACGAATCCTGTTGGCGTGGATGACGGTCGACGCGCTGGTGTGGGTACCCCGGATGCTGTTCCTGTACGGCGAGCAGAAGATGGGTCTGCCCGAGCAGTGGTTCACCACCACCGTGCTGGTCCGTGACGTGGCGGTGATGGCGTTGTGCGCGTTGGTGATCCGCCAGATCTACCGGCCAGAGCTGGACCTGGTCCGTGGCGTTGGTATTGCCGGCCGCGTCGACGACCCGTCGGGCGGGGTGTTCGAGGACGCCGTCGACGACCCGCCGCGGTGGCTGCCGTCGTGGCTGCGGCCTGCCGGGCAGCCGGTGCCGGTCGGGACGACCATGGCCGAACCCGAGCCGGCGTTGACGCCTGCCGGGTGACGGCGTTAACGCGATTTCCCTGGTGACGGGCTCTTCAGGTAGCCTGGGCCGGTTGCCGACGCAGGCGATACTCCTGCCACGGATTGTCCGTGGCCGCACACGACCATAGGAGGTGATGAGGTTTCCATGCGTCCATACGAAATCATGGTCATTCTTGACCCAACCCTCGACGAGCGGACTGTAGCCCCGTCGTTGGAGACGTTCCTGAACGTCATCCGCAAGGATGGCGGTTCCGTCGACAAGGTCGACATCTGGGGACGTCGCCGGCTGGCCTACGAAATCGCCAAGCACGCTGAGGGCATCTACGCCGTCATCGACGTGAAGGCCGCCCCGGCCACGGTGTCCGAGCTGGACCGTCAGCTGGGACTCAACGAGTCCGTGCTGCGGACCAAGGTCATGCGGACCGACAAGCACTAGACAACAGCGGATGCTGTTCGCGCGAGCGATCATCGGCCGAACGCCGGTCGACTGTCGTGTGCCTTGCGTAGGCTCGCGCGAAACACGCCGCATCGATGTGCGCTGCGCGAAGAGCGCTGGCGCCGCCCCAGGAGGATCTCGTGGCTGGTGACACCATCATCACCGTCGTCGGAAATCTGACCGCCGACCCCGAACTGCGGTTCACGCCGTCCGGCGCTGCCGTCGCGAACTTCACGGTCGCGTCGACGCCCCGTACGTTCGACCGTCAGACCAACGAATGGAAGGACGGCGAAGCGCTGTTCCTCCGGTGCAACATCTGGCGCGAGGCGGCCGAGAACGTCGCCGAGAGCCTCACCCGCGGCGCGCGGGTGGTCGTCACCGGGCGGCTCAAGCAGCGTTCGTTCGAGACTCGCGAGGGTGAGAAGCGCACCGTCGTCGAGCTCGAGGTCGACGAGATCGGTCCGTCCCTGCGCTATGCCACCGCCAGGGTGAACAAGGCCAGTCGCGGCGGTAGCAGCGGCGGAGGCTTCGGCGGCGGTAGCAGCGGCGGCGGCAGTGGCGGTTCACGCAGTGCCGAGCCCGCCAAGGACGATCCGTGGGGCAGCGCGCCCGCCTCCGGCTCCTTCAGCGGCGCCGACGACGAACCGCCCTTCTGACACAAACCATTTAGTAAAGCAAGGAAGAAAGACTCATGCCCAAGACCAATACCAAGCGGCGGCCGGCTCCCGACAAGCCGATCAAGACCCGCAAGTGCGTGTTCTGCTCCAAGAAGGGCAAGAACCAGAACATCGACTACAAGGACACCGCGTTGCTGCGCACCTACATCAGCGAGCGCGGCAAGATCCGTGCCCGCCGAGTGACCGGGAACTGCGTGCAGCACCAGCGTGACATCGCGATCGCGGTGAAGAACGCGCGCGAGGTTGCGTTGCTGCCGTTCAGCTCGGCGACGCGATAGATCGAGACGGAAGAACAACGGATATGAAACTGATTCTCACCGCCGAGGTCGACCATCTGGGGTCGGCCGGCGACACCGTCGAGGTGAAGGACGGCTACGGCCGTAACTATCTGCTCCCGCGCGGCCTGGCCATCGCGGCGTCCCGTGGCGCCGAGCGGCAGGCCGACGAGATCCGCCGCGCTCGCGAGGTCAAGACCGTGCGCGACCTCGGTCACGCCGGCGAGCTGAAGACCGCCATCGAGGGGCTCGGGCCGGTGGCGCTGGCCGTGCGCGCCTCGGGCGACGGCGGCAAGCTGTTCGGTTCGGTAACGACGTCGGACGTCGTCGCGGCCATCAAGAAGGCCGGCGGCCCGAATCTCGACAAGCGGACCGTCCAGTTGCCCAAGGCACACATCAAGTCCGTCGGAGACCACCGGATCACCGTGCGGCTGCACCCCGACGTCGACGCCGTGGTGTCGCTGAGCGTGGTCGCCGAGTAGTTTCCTCAGCGCTGAATCGCCCGGGTGAGGACCAGATCGGTCTTCACCCGGGCGTTGCTGTGTCTGCTGGCGAACTCGCGTGCGAAATCGTTACCTAGCGAAGCAACCAACTGTTAACCTATTCGGCGCCAGCACGCAACACAACACGCCCGAGATCGCAACCAGGGCCGACACGCCGGTGCAATTGGCATCCACAACCACATGGGCCTTTTGTGGTGCCCTTATCTGCGGGGATGCGCAAAACGGCGCCGTTCATGCACAGGTTCTCCCCAGCGCCTCAACATGAGTGAGCAACGCTATCCACACACCATCCACGAGGTTATTAACAGGCCCGCTTTGCGGCGGTTCCAGCAACGTCTAGCGTGAGCCGTCGCGAGACAGTTCCGACGCCATCGACCGGGTGGCCGTCGGTGGGCTGACCTATTGTCGCGGGGAGCGACGTCGAATACATGTTCGACAGGGATGCAAGGGGAGGTGGGACGCTTCGTGGCAGTCGTGGATGACCTCGGCCATTCGGACATGGATGCTTCGCAGCCGAGGGAGGACTACGGCCGTCAGCCCCCGCAGGACATGGCTGCCGAACAGTCCGTGCTCGGCGGGATGCTGCTCTCCAAGGACGCCATCGCCGACGTGCTGGAGCGGCTGCGCCCTGGCGACTTCTACCGGCCCGCGCACCAGAGCGTGTATGACGCCGTCCTCGACCTCTACGGGCGCGGTGAGCCCGCGGACGCCGTCACCGTCTCCGCGGAGCTCGACCGTCGGGGGCTGCTGAAGCGCGTCGGCGGTGCGCCGTATCTGCACACCCTGATCTCGACAGTGCCCACCGCGGCCAACGCGGGCTACTACGCCGGCATCGTTGCCGAGAAGGCACTGCTGCGCCGCCTCGTGGAGGCCGGCACCCGCGTCGTGCAGTACGGGTACGCCGGCGCCGAGGGTGCCGACGTCGCGGAGGTCGTCGACCGGGCCCAGGCCGAGATCTACGACGTCACGGATCGTCGTACGACGGAGGACTTCGTTCCCCTCGAGCAGCTACTGCAGCCCACCATGGACGAGATCGACGCCATCGCGTCGCAGGGCGGCATGGCGCGCGGCGTGCCCACCGGATTCACCGATCTCGACGAAGTGACCAACGGCTTGCACCCCGGCCAGATGATCATCATCGCGGCCAGGCCTGGTGTCGGGAAGGCATTGGCACTCGACACCCTGCTTGCCACGCCGTCGGGCTGGACCACCATGGCCAACGTCGCGGTCGGCGATCAGCTCATCGGGCCTGACGGCCTGCCGACCCGCGTGGTGGCCGCCACCGCGGTGATGTTGGGCCGCCCCTGTTACGAGGTCGAGTTCTCCGACGGCACCGTGATCGTCGCCGATGAGCAGCACCAGTGGCCCACCGACCGCGGGATCCGTACGACGGCCCAGTTGCGTGCGGGGCTCGACCGAATCGCGCCGATGGCCACATCGGCTGGGCACCATGGGACGACGGCTCTGTTGGCGCCCACGGTCGAGATCGACACGGTGCGACGGATCGGCAGCGTGCCGGTGCGGTGCGTTCAGGTCGACAACGCGAGCCACCTCTATCTCGCCGGGCCGGGCATGGTGCCGACCCACAACTCGACGCTGGGGCTGGACTTCCTGCGGTCGTGCTCCATCAAGAGCCGGTTCTCGAGCATCATCTTCTCGCTGGAGATGAGCAAGTCCGAGATCGTCATGCGGCTGTTGTCCGCCGAGGCGAAGATCAAGCTCGCCGACATGCGGTCGGGACGGATGAGTGACGACGACTGGACGCGCCTGGCGCGGCGGATGAGTGAGATCAGTGAGGCGCCGCTCTACATCGACGATTCGCCGAACCTCACGATGATGGAGATCCGCGCGAAGGCCCGGCGGCTGCACCAGAAGGCCGACCTGCGGTTGATCGTCATCGACTACCTGCAGTTGATGACCTCCGGCAAGAAGGTCGAGTCACGACAGCAGGAAGTCTCCGAGTTCTCCCGCCAGTTGAAGCTGTTGGCCAAGGAACTCGACGTGCCGGTGGTCGCGATCAGCCAGCTGAACCGCGGTCCGGAGCAGCGCACCGACAAGAAGCCGATGGTGTCCGACCTGCGTGAGTCGGGCTGCCTGACGGCGAACACGCGAATCCTGCGGGCCGACAACGGCGCTGAGGTCACCTTCGGCGAATTGATGGAGACCGGCGAGCGGCCGCTGGTTTGGTCGTTGGATGAGCGCAAGCAGCTGGTCGCTCGGCCGATGACGAACGTCTTCTACAGCGGGCACAAAGAAGTCTTCAAGGTGCGGTTGGCCTCGGGCCGTGAGGTCGAGGCCACCGCGAATCATCCGTTCATGACGATGGATGGCTGGACGCCGCTGGGTGAGCTGAAAGTCGGTGACCGCACGGCGGTGCCGCGGCGGGTGCCCGAGCCGGTGCAGACGCAGCGGATGGACGACTCCGAGGTCATCCTGTTGGCGCACATGATCGGTGATGGCTCGTGCGTGAAGCGCCAGCCGGTCCGATACGCAAACATCGACGAGCAGAACCTCGCGGCCGTAACCACGGCGGCGCAGCGCTTCGGCGTGACGGCGATTCGCGATGAATACCCCGCGGCCCGCGTGACGACGCTGCGCCTCCCCGCGCCGTACCGGCTGGCTCGCGGAAAGCGCAATCCCATCGCCGCGTGGTTGGACAAGCTAGGACTGTTCGGGCTGCGGAGTCATGAGAAGTTCGTTCCCCAAGAGGTTTTCGCCCTTCCGAACGATCAGGTGGCGTTGTTCGTGCGGCATCTGTGGGCCACGGATGGGTCTGTCATGTGGAATCAGTCGACCGACCACGCTCAGATCTACTATGCCTCGACGAGCCGTCAACTGATTGATGACTTGATGCAGTTGTTGCTCCGCTTGGGGATCCAGTGCCGGACCGCGCCAGTGCACAAGACGGGTTACCGCGCTTGCTGGCACCTGTACGTAGATCGTGGACAGAACCAGACACGGTTCCTGACCACCGTGGGCGTGCACGGAGCCCGCGGCTCGAAGGCGAAGGAAGTTCTGGAGAAACTGGCGTCGCGAGGACGACGTGGCGGAGCAGATTCAGTGCCGCGCGAGGTGTGGGCCCGAGTGCGTGCAGTGATGACACGTAACCACGTCACCCAACGCGCCTTCGCGGAGGCGATGGGCTCCAAGTACTGCGGATCGACCATGTGGAAGCACTCCCCGAGCCGTTCAAGACTTCACCAGGTGGCCGCAGTACTCGACGACCGTGAGATCCACGATCTCGCGACCAATGACGTCATCTGGGACAAGGTCGTGGAAATTACCAACATTGGCGAGTTCGACGTGTACGATGGAACCGTACCTGGCACGAATAACTTTGTGGCACACGGCATTTCAGTGCATAACAGCCTCGAGCAAGATGCGGACATGGTGATCCTGCTACACCGGCCCGATGCGTTCGAGCGCGACGACCCCCGCGGCGGTGAGGCGGACCTGATCCTGGGTAAGCACCGCAACGGCCCGACGAAGACGATTACCGTTGCGCACCAACTGCATTTGTCGCGGTTCACGAACATGGCGCACTGAGGGGCCGCCGGGTCCCGGTGCAGTAGTAGCCGGGGGTGGTTTTGGCGGGGCCGTCGTAGTAGACGGCGAGTTTGCGCCCGCAGCTGCCGCAGGTGGCCAGGCCTTGCAGCAGCGCGCAGCCCTCACGGACGGCGCCG
>NZ_JAVRPS010000290.1:0-2884 GCF_032162105.1 Mycobacterium sp.
CTGCTCGACGCCGAGGCCGCGTCGTATCACGGCAGCGGAACATGCACCTTCTTCGGCACCGCCAACTCCAATCAGCTGCTGATGGAAGTGATGGGACTACACCTGCCGGGCTCGAGCTTCGTCAACCCCGGCACACCGCTGCGCACCGCGCTCACCGCCGAAGCCGGGCGCCAGGTCACCGGACTCACCGCGTTGGGCGAGGACTACACCCCGGTCGGCGAGATGATCGACGAACGCGCGGTCGTCAACGGCTGCGTCGCGCTGCTCGCCACCGGCGGCTCGACCAACCACACCATGCACCTGGTCGCCATCGCCCAAGCAGCCGGAATCACGTTGACCTGGAACGACATTTCCGAACTGTCGTCGGTCATTCCGCTGCTGGCCCGCATCTATCCCAACGGCAGTGCAGACGTGAACCACTTCCACGCCGCCGGCGGGCTCGGCTTCACTATCGCCTCACTGCTGGATGCGGGCCTGTTGCATGAGGACGTGCAGACCGTGGTCGGCCCCGGATTGCGCCGCTACACCCAAGAACCCAAACTCGACGGGGACGGCGTGATGTGGTTGGACGGCACCACGATCAGCCACGACACCTCGGTGCTGCGCGGTGTGGAGGAGCCCTTCGACACCGACGGCGGCCTGAAAACCCTTGCCGGCAATCTCGGTTCGTGCGTGATCAAGACCTCGGCCGTCAAACCTGAGCACCGCACGATCACCGCGCCTGCCGTGGTCTTCGACGACCAGGCCGACTTCCTCGCGGCGTTCGAGGCCGGCGGGCTGGACGGTGATCTGGTCGCGGTACTGCGGTATCAGGGTCCCCGCGCGATCGGCATGCCCGAGTTACACAAGCTCACCCCGGCACTCGGTGTTCTGCAAGACCGCGGACACCGGGTCGCGCTGGTCACCGACGGCAGAATGTCGGGCGCCTCGGGAAAGGTCCCGGCCGCAATCCATCTCACACCGGAAGCCGCCACGGGCGGTCCACTGGCGCGGGTTGCCACCGGTGACACCATCACCGTCGACGCCGTGACCGGCACCCTGACCCTGCACGTTCCGGACGACGAGTTCGCCGCCCGCACCCCAACCGGCCGCGCACCGTCGGCGACCGAGATGGTGGGCACCGGACGTGAACTGTTCGCCAGTATGCGCGCCGCCGTCGGTCCCGCGGACCAGGGCGCCAGCGTCTTCCCCGCCTACGTCGCGTGATAACCCAGGAGAAATCAATGACCGAATCACTGCTCAACCGTGTCCCTGTCATTCCCGTCGTCGTGGTCGATGATGTCGACCACGCCGTCCCGATCGCGCGTGCACTGGTGGCCGGTGGACTGCCGGTCATCGAGCTGACACTGCGGACGGCGGTGGCGCTGGACGCCATCGAGCGGATCGCCAGTGAAGTGCCCGAGATCTTTCTCGGCGCGGGCACCATCGTCGACCCCGGCCAGGCCAAACAAGCGGCATCAGCGGGCGCGCAGTTCCTGGTCTCGCCCGGCAGCACACGGACCCTGCTCGGCGCCATGACCGATACCGGACTCCCCCACCTGCCCGGCGTGGCCACGGTGTCGGAGATCCTGTCCGCACTCGAGGCCGGATACACCGAGCTGAAGTTCTTCCCGGCCGAGGCCGCCGGCGGGGCGAACTACCTGAAGTCAGTCAGTTCACCGATCCCGGCGGCGCGGTTCTGCCCGACCGGCGGCATCTCCGCCGGCAACGCCGCCCAGTACCTGGCCCTGTCGAATGTCGGGTGCGTCGGAGGCTCCTGGATCACCCCGGTCGAAGTTGTCGCAGAACAAGACTGGGCGCGCGTCACCGACCTGGCTGCTGCCGCCGCGGGGCTCTGACACCAGCGTCGAACCCGCTGACTCACGACATCCCCGGGCTGGCCGGAAACAGCGGGAGCGTTCGAGTTTGCAAACTCCCCGGGAGCAACTACGGAGGCGGGCCATGAATCGGAAGAAAACCGCTGCTCTCATTGGTGCATCGACGTTCACGTTGCTCGTCGGCTGCGGGGTCCCTGACACTCCCAGCCCCAGCGCATCGCAGGGGCAAGAAGCCCGTGACGGCAAGCTCGGCTTCACCGTGAGGGATGTGTCTCAAGTTGATTCGGTCGGTGACCCTTATGACCCCTTCGCCTACCAGAAGGCCAAAGGCGTCTTTGAGGTTATCCGACTGACGGTCCGCAACGTCGGTAACGAGTCGCAATCCTTCGATGCGTTCGCCCAAAAGCTGGTCATCAACGGCAAACAGTTTGACTACAATTCGGACGCGTCAGGAAACGTCGACACGAAGGTGAGCCACTCGGTCAGCCACAACCCGAGCCTGCAGTCCGACGCTGTGATGGTTTTCGACGTTCCCTCGGGCAGTCCACTTGGTGTCCTGGAAGTGCATGACTCGATGTTCTCCAGCGGCGCAACCATCGACCTCGTAGGGGCCATCGTTGACCCCGCGCTGTCCTAGGGCCTGCGGATCTCCAAGACGAAATCGCCGAACCGCTCTCGAGGCCGGATACAACGAGCCCACCCGCTGCTCCAACGCCTTGATGCGTTGGCTGATCGCCGACGGGGTGCCGTGCAACCGCTCGGCAGCACCGTCGAAGCTGCCGAGTTCGATCACCGCTGCAGGTGTCGGTTCTTAAAGATTGCGGCGGAGGCCGTCTCCCCTACCTGCTCGTTTGCAGAATTCTCATCATAATGACGGACGGCTTTTTCTCATCTTCTTGGCGGATCCGACAACCACACGGTTGTGCTGCTTTGTGGAAGCAGCTCAGAACTCATGCGCTTTCGGTGGCGGGTCGGCGCGCTGCTCTCTCCCGCGAGAGCGCGGCCTTGGCTTCGCGTGTCATTTGGTCGGTGAGCACTTCGATCGCGCCGGTTTCGACACCGTCGAG
>NZ_JAVRPS010000291.1:0-14304 GCF_032162105.1 Mycobacterium sp.
CCAGGAACTCGAGACCCAGGAGGCCGATGAGGGCGACGTGGTGCTGCCCAGCCGCAACCACGCGATCGTGCTGGTGTCCAACCTGCACCTGCCGACGCTGCGCGCGCTCGCATACGCCAAGGCCACCCGCCCCGACGTGCTGGAGGCCATCCACGTCAGCGTCGACGACAGGGAAGCCCGTGAGCTGCAGAGCAAGTGGGAGGACAGCGAGGCCGTCACCGTTCCCCTGAAGGTGATCGCGTCGCCGTACCGTGACATCACCCGGCCGCTGCTGGATTACGTCAAACGGATCACCAAGGAGTCGCGGCGCACGGTGGTGACGGTGTTCATCCCCGAGTACGTCGTCGGGCACTGGTGGGAACAGGTGCTGCACAACCAAAGTGCGTTGCGGCTCAAGGGCAGGCTGCTGTTCGAGCCCCAGGTGATGGTGACGTCCGTGCCATGGCAGTTGAGTTCGTCGGACAGGTTGAAGAACCTGCAGCCGCAGTCCGCGCCGGGCGATGCCCGCAGAGGCTTCCTCGATTGACGGACTATCTAGAGCTGACCGCGGGCCCGCCCGCGAACGGCGGAAGCTGCGTGGCACGCCACGACGGACGAGTGGTGTTCGTGCGGTACGCGCTGCCCGGCGAGGTGGTCCTGGCGCGGGTGACCGGCGAGCGCGGAAGCCATTGGCATGCCGAGGTCGTCGAGGTACTCGAGGCGTCACCCGACCGGGTCGATTCGCTGTGCCCGATCGCGGGCGTGGACGGTGCGGGGTGTTGTGATCTGGCGTTCGTGACACCGGAGGCGGCGCGACGCATCAAGGGCGACGTGGTCGGCAACCAACTCGGCAGGCTCGGTGGGTACGACTGGTCGGGGGTGGCCGAGGAGGTCGGCTCCGCGGGCGCGACGGGGTGGCGCACACGGGTGCGACTGGACACCAACGGCGAGGGTCACGCGGGTTATCACCGCTATCACAGTGCGGATCTCGTCATCGATCTCGCGTGCGCCCAGCTGCCGGTCGGCATGCTTGCCGGTCTGGATGGATCGCGTTGGCCGCCAGGGGCGGAGCTGCACGTCGCGCTCGACGACGAGGGCCAGCGCCACGTCGTGCAGTCGGGTCCCGGTCGGGCGAGCAAGGCGCCGACCCAGGTGGTGGAGGGCAGCTACGAAGCCACGCAGCGGGTGGGCCAACGGGTGTGGCAGGTGCCCGTCACCGCGTTCTGGCAGGCGCATCGCGACGCCGCCCGGGTGTACAGCGGGTTGATCGCCGAGTGGGCCGAGTTGAGCCCGGGCATGTCGGCGTGGGACTTGTACGGTGGGGCAGGGGTTTTCGCGGCGGTACTGGCAGAGTCGGTCGGAGACGCGGGGCACGTGACGACCGTCGACACGTCGCGGGGTTCTTCGCGAGCGGCCCGTGCCGCACTGGCGGACCTCGGTCAGGTGTCGGTGGTCACCGAATCCGTGCGACGCGTGTTGACCGGGCGGCCCGGCCGCGCCGACGTCGCCGTGCTCGATCCGCCGCGGACCGGCGCAGGCCGCGAGGTCATCGACCTGCTGGCCGCCGCCGGCGTGCCGCGGATCATCCACATCGGCTGCGAGGCAGCATCCTTCGCGCGCGACGTCGGTCTCTACCGGGGTCACGGGTACGCGGTCGAGGAGCTGCGGGTGTTCGACTCGTTTCCGTTGACCCACCACGTCGAGTGCGTCGCGGTGCTCACGCGCTAACGCGCGGCGAAGTGGCGTTGCAGCCGCCGATGCCGGTGCCCGAACAGCGCATTGATGCCTGCCGCGATGAGGGGCGTGGCGAGTCCGAGCCCGGCCCGCAGCTGGAAGGTAATGCGATCGTGGACAACGGCTTTGGTGCTGCCATCGGGTGTAACGCTGCGTTCGTGTTGCCATCGGCGCATGCTGAGCATCGTCGATTCCTCGAGAAAGGCACGTCCCTGCTGCAGATCGGCGATGGTGAGCCGGTCGTAGTCGAAGGGCAACACGCCGAACAGGCGCAGCCAGGACTTGCCGATCGAGACACCGATCGGGACGTTGTCGACCGTCATCGATTCCGCCCCGCGCGGCATCGACATCGTCATCCACGGGCGTAGTTCGTCGTTGATCCCCTCAGGGGTGACCACGCGTTGCCACACCCGGTCGGCGGCCGCGTCCACCACGCTCTGCCGCTCGATGACCGTCGGGTCGCCCTTCGGCCGCATACCGATCACCGTATTCGAGGAACTCGCGCCGGTGGGGTCTACGTCGTGGGTCCTCCGCGGCGGCCCGAATCACTAGACTTCCGTCAATGCCGACCGGTCTGCGACTGCTCAGCCGCGGCTCCTGGCCGGAGGCCAACCGGCTCGCCGCGATTCTGCGCAGCGAGACCGTCGGCGGGGTGCTGCTGCTGATCGCCGGCGCGGCGGCACTGGTGTGGGCGAACTCCCCGTGGTCGAACGTCTACCGCGACGTGTCGGAGTTCGCGTTCGGCCCAGAGGCCTTGCACCTGAAGCTCTCCCTCGCGTCGTGGGCCGCCGACGGACTGCTGGCGATCTTCTTCTTCGTGGTGGGACTGGAACTCAAGCGCGAGTTCGTCGCCGGCGACCTGCGCGACCCCGCGCGCGCCGCCCTGCCGATCGCCGCGGCCGTTGGCGGGATGATCGTGCCCGCCGCCATCTACGTCGGGACCAACCTGGCCGCGGGCCACCCCGAGAACCTCGACGGCTGGGCGGTGCCCATCGCCACCGACATCGCGTTCGCGCTGGCCGTGCTGGCGGTGCTGTCGACCCACCTGCCGACCGCGCTGCGCACGTTCCTGCTCACCCTCGCCGTGGTCGACGACCTACTGGCGATCACCGTCATCGCCGTCTTCTACACCGATCATCTGGCGCTGGGGCCGCTGGCCCTTGCGCTGCTTCCTGCGGGCCTGTTCGCGTTGTCCGTGCAGCGCGGCGTGACGCGGTGGTGGCTGCTGGTCCCGCTGGCGGTGGCCACGTGGGCGCTGGTGCACGCCAGCGGGGTGCACGCGACGGTGGCCGGGGTGCTGCTCGGCTTCGCGGTGCCGGTGCTCGGTCGGCATTCGGTGGCCGAACACTTCGAGCATCGGCTGCGGCCGCTGTCCGCCGGGGTGGCGGTGCCCGTGTTCGCGTTCTTCGCCGCCGGAGTCACGGTCGGGGGGTGGCACGGCCTTGGGTCGTCGCTGCTGCATCCGGTCACGGTTGGCGTGTTCGCCGCGTTGGTGGTGGGCAAGCCGCTCGGTGTCTTCATCACGACGTTCCTGCTGGCCCGGTTCACCGGGGCGTCGCTCGACGACGACCTTGCCTGGCGCGACGTGCTGGGCGTGGCGCTGCTGGCAGGCATCGGGTTCACCGTGTCCCTGCTGATCGGCGAGCTGGCGTTCGGTTACGGAACGCTAACGGGTGCCGACGCCAAGATCGGGGTGCTGACCGGATCCGTGGTCGCCGGTGCGCTGGCCGCGGTGGTCCTGGTCAGCCGCAACGCCGTCTACCGCCGCATCCACACCCTGGAGACCACCGACGCCGACCACGACGGCGTGCCCGACATCTATCGGCCTTGACACGACTGTCCTGACTACCCGTGGGTAAACTAACCAAATGCTCGAACAGATCCGCGGCCCCGCTGATCTGCAGCACCTGTCGCAGTCGCAGCTGAGCGATCTGGCCTGCGAGATCCGCGAATTCCTGATCCACAAGGTCGCTGCCACCGGTGGGCACCTTGGCCCCAATCTCGGTGTCGTCGAGTTGACGCTCGCGCTGCACCGGGTGTTCGACTCGCCGTACGACCCGATCATCTTCGATACGGGCCACCAGTCCTACGTGCACAAGATGCTCACGGGCCGCTGCCCGGATTTCGACAACCTGCGCAAGAAGGGTGGCCTTTCGGGCTACCCGGCGCGCAGCGAGAGCGAGCACGACTGGGTCGAGTCCAGCCACGCCAGCTCCGCGCTGTCCTACGCCGACGGCCTTGCCAAGGCCTTCGAGCTGAGCGGACACCGCAACCGTCACGTGGTCGCGGTCGTCGGTGATGGCGCGCTGACCGGCGGCATGTGCTGGGAAGCACTGAACAACATCGCCGCCTCCGGCAGGCCGGTGGTCATCGTCGTGAACGACAACGGACGCAGCTACGCCCCGACCATCGGCGGCTTCGCCGACCACCTCGCGGGCCTGCGTCTGCAACCCGGTTACGAGAAGCTGCTGGAGCGGGGCCGCGACACCGTCCGCGGCGTGCCGCTCATCGGTGAGCTCTGCTACCAGTGCATGCACAGCGTCAAGGCGGGCATCAAGGACGCGCTTGCGCCGCAGGTGATGTTCACCGATCTCGGCCTGAAGTACGTCGGCCCCATCGACGGCCACGACGAGCACGCCGTCGAGGTCGCGCTGCGCAACGCCCGCGGCTTCAACGCGCCCGTCATCGTGCACGTCGCGACCCAGAAGGGCATGGGCTACGGCCCCGCGGAGGCCGACGAAGCCGAGCAGATGCACTCCACCGGAGTGATCGATCCGCACACCGGACTCTCCACGTCGGTGGCGGCGCCCGGCTGGACGTCGGTGTTCTCCGACGAGCTGATCAAGCGTGCGGCCAAGCGCCGCGACATCGTCGCGATCACCGCCGCGATGCCCGGGCCCACCGGGTTGAGCGCGTTCCGCCAGCGGTTTCCCGACCGCTTCTTCGACGTCGGCATCGCCGAGCAGCACGCCATGACGTCGGCCGCCGGGCTGGCGATGGGCGGCATGCACCCGGTGGTGGCGATCTACTCGACGTTCCTGAACCGGGCGTTCGACCAGATCATGATGGACGTCGCGCTGCACGAGCTGCCCGTCACCATGGTGCTCGATCGTGCCGGTGTCACCGGGCCCGACGGCGCCAGCCACAACGGGGTCTGGGATCTGTCGATCCTCGGCATCGTGCCCGGCATGCGGGTCGCCGCCCCGCGCGACGCCGCCCGGCTGCGCGAGGAACTCGGTGAGGCGCTCGCCGTCAACACCGGGCCCACCGCGATCCGGTTCCCGAAGGGCGATGTGGGCGAGGACATCCCGGCCGTCGAACGCCGCTCGGGTGTCGACGTGCTGGCCGTACCCGCCGACGGTCTTTCGGCCGACGTGTTGTTGGTGGCGGTCGGACCGTTCGCCTCGATGGCGCTGTCGGTGGCCGAACGGCTGCAGAAGCAGGGCATCGGCGTCACCGTGGTCGACCCGCGGTGGGTGCTGCCCGTGCCCGACGTGATGGGCGAGCTCGCGACCGCGCACAAGGTGGTCGTCACCGTCGAGGACAACGGCGTGCACGGCGGTGTCGGGTCGGCGGTGTCGGGCGCGTTGCGTCATGCCGAGATCGACGTGCCGTGCCGCGACGTCGGACTGCCCCAGGAGTTCCAGGCGCATGCGTCGCGCGGTGAGGTGCTCGCCGAGGTCGGTCTGACCGACCAGCACGTCGCCCGCCAGATCACCGGATGGGTGGCGGCGCTGGGCAGCTCGGACGCCGAGACCGTCGGCAACCGGATCGACTAGCCGCCGCGCCGCAACGGCGTGTCCCGGTCAGCGGTTGGTGCGCATAGGCGGTCCGACCTGCGTTGTTAGGCTGGCGGAGTGGGCGATGGCGAGCAGTCCGGCAAGCCGAATCTGGCAGCATCGTCTACGATCTGATGGTCGCGCTCAAGGTTCACAAGGGCAGAGCATTCAAGCTCGTCCCCCGAGAAGCTATGTCGAGCTCGACGGCACGATGTGCGCAACGACGCCGGACCTGAGCACCTATTGCGGCCCGTGGTTCTTTCGTTTCTTCGTTTCGCCGGGCGGTACGTAGAAGAGTTCCCCTGATCCACGCATCCCCGCTTGTGTCACTAAGGCTCAAAGGCACCGGCACTGCTGTTCAGCAGCCTCGACGATGTTTGTCAGGAGCATGGCGCGAGTCATAGGTCCGATTCCACCCGGCATTGGCGCGAACCAGCCTGCCGTCCCAACGACGTCCGCTGCGACGTCACCGACCAACCCCGCCTCAGTTCGTGTGATGCCTACGTCGAGAACGACGGCGCCGGGTCGCAAGTCCTGCGCCCGGACCAATGATGCGGAACCGGCTGCCGCGATGACGATGTCGGCGCGAGAAATGTGGGTGCCGATATCCTTGGTCTCCTCGTGACACAGGGTGACAGTGGCGCTTTCGGTACTTCGGGTGAGCAAGAGTCCGAGCGGTCGGCCGACTGTCACTCCACACCCTAGGACGACGACATCAGATCCCGTCAACGGAATGCAGTATCGGCGAAGCATTTCGACGATGCCGCGCGGGGTACACGGCAGAATGCCGGGATCGCCGAGCACCAGCCTGCCCAGATTGATCGGATGAAGGCCGTCCGCATCCTTCGCGGGATCGATACCCTCGAGGACCACACCTCGGTGAATGGGCTTGGGCAGCGGGAGCTGCACGATGAAGCCGGTGCAGTCGGGATTCGAGTTCAAGTCATGCACCGCGCGCAGCACGTCCGCCTCGGTGGCGTCGTCGGGCAACTCTACCGAGATCGACTCGATGCCGACATCCGCGCAGTCCCGGTGCTTCCCGTTGACGTAGGAAACGCTTCCAGGATCCTGTCCGACCAACACCGTGCCCAATCCGGGCCGAATACCTTTATTGCACAGAGCATTTACGCGGACGCGTAACTCGTCCTTGATTGCCCTCGCAGTGTATTTACCGTCGAGAACATAAGTCTGCGACAGCGGCAACCGACCGGTATCGCCAGCGATCAAAGACATCAAAGGTCACCAGTCATTCGGGAAACACCACGGTCGTGCTGCCATTGACGAGCACGCGCCCGTGGAGGTGATGGGATACCGCACGGGCCAGCACTCGTTGCTCGATGTCTCGCCCCTTGCGAATTAGCCGTTCCGGGGTATCCCGATGGCTGACCGGCTCCACATCCTGAACGATGATCGGTCCTTCGTCGAGGTCGGCGGTGACGTAATGCGCAGTGGCTCCAATGAGCTTGACGCCACGCGCGTGCGCTTGGTGATACGGCTTGGCTCCCTTGAATCCCGGAAGGAAGGAGTGGTGAATGTTGATGCAGCGACCATCGAGGTACCTGGTGAGATCGTCTGACAAGATTTGCATGTATCGGGCGAGGACGACCAGCTGAACACCGTGTTCTTCGATGATGCCAATGAGTTTGGCCTCCTGCTCGCCCTTCGTCTGAGCGGTCACGGGCAGGTAGTGAAACGGTATGTCACTGAAGTCGATGTGGGCATAGGCATCTTTCGGATGGTTGGAAACCACACCAACGACGTCCATGGGGAGGTCACCGTTGCGCCATCGGTAGAGCAGGTCGACCAGACAGTGGTCGCTCTTGGATGACATGAGCAGCACCCGCATGCGATCGGACTGGCTCGTCATCGACCAGCGGGAGGAAAGCGGGGTAAGGCTTTCCTCCAGTTTCTCCGAGACCTGTGTCCCGTTGACGCCGCTCGGGACCTCGAACTCGATGCGGCAGAAGAACTGGTTGTTCAGTGTGTCGTTGAACTGTTGGGCGTCGAGGATGTTCGCCCCGATGCGGACCAGCGCAGCCGTTACCCGGCTGACGATCCCGGGCTTATCAGGACACGTGAATTTCACCGTGTACGAAGAGGGCATCATCTCAAGCTTTCAGGGCGGAGTGCGGCCTGCCGCAGTACGACGTTTGCGGCAATGTCCGAACGGGGTCGGGGTTTAGTTCACGCACTACAAAGTTAGCTGCGGAGCGGCCCAGCGCCCAGGCACTAATGACTGCTTTTCGGGTGTGAAT
This sequence comes from Mycobacterium sp., assembly GCF_032162105.1. Taxonomy (GTDB): domain Bacteria; phylum Actinomycetota; class Actinomycetes; order Mycobacteriales; family Mycobacteriaceae; genus Mycobacterium. The sequence goes on from NZ_JAVRPS010000291.1 coordinate 7,748, forward strand.
ACAGCTAGTGCGTCATGCGACATTCGACGTAGCGCCGATGTCATCCGCGGCCGATGGCGAGAGGCCAGACCCTGAGCCAGCAGAGCCGGGTCTATTCAAGGCTGGACGAGTCCCTCCCGCACCGCCAACAACGCGGCCTGCGTCCGAGAAGTCAAGTGCAACTTGGCCAGAAGGTTGCTGACGTGGGTACGTGCGGTACGTTCACTGATGGAGAGCTCGTTCGCAATGTCTCTATTGGACAAGCCGCGTCCGACCAAGGCTAGGACATCTCGTTCGCGGATGCTCAATGAACCCAAACCCAATGCAGGAGTCACCATCTGGTGGGTGAGCTGACGTGCGACAGCGGGATCGAGAAAGACTTCGTCGCGTATCGACGCACGGATCGCGGCTTCCACTTCGGACGGGTCGGCATCTTTGAGCAGGTATCCGGCGGCGCCGTTCTCCAGTGCGGCGTGGACGCGTTCGATCTCGCCAAAACTCGTCAGGACGACGATCCTCACTGAGGGGAATCTTCGTGATATCTCTTGTGCCGCCTGAACGCCGTCCATCCTCGGCATCTTTAGATCCAGCAGCACCACGTCGGGTAGTTGGCCGTGAGCGGCGAACGCTCTGAGCTTCTCGAGAGCCTCGTGGCCATCCACCGCCTCACCTATTGCGTCGATGTCCTCGATCGAGGCAAGGAAACTCATGATCCCGCGTCTAACGACCGCGTGGTCGTCAACGGTCAGCACCCGAATCGGCCCACGTTGCCCGTCGCGCGTCATGAGCGATGCCGCGACTGGTCGGCTTGCGGCGGGGGAGCAACGAGGTGGGCAGACACGCGCGTGCCCGCGGCGTCGCCGAGAGGGGCTAAGTGCAGGGCACCCGACCATCGATGCACCCGGTCTCGCATGGACGTGAGTCCGTAGCCGCTGCGGGCGCCGGTGCCCGGGCCCAGGCCGCTTCCGTCGTCTTCGACGACGACGTCCACTACACCGTTCTTCGATGGGCGCACATCGACGTCGATGTGCGCCGGTCCGGCGTGCTTCACCGCATTCTGAATCGACTCACTGACGATCTGGTATAAGTCCTCGACGAACTCGGGGTCGTTCTCGCGTAAGCCGTCGCCAATCGACAATCGAATCTTGACCCCCGTGCGCCGTGCCACCCCTTCGGCGAGAAGGCTGAGCGCAGGCCCGAATCCGAGTTCGGCCGCCGTCGACGGCTGGAGAGCCAACACGACACCCCGGAGGTCCCGTTGCACGGCCTGGCTGAGATCTGCCAGCTCCGAGGAGATTTCACCGATGATGCGCGATGGCTCCCCGACCACGCGATCCTTCACCGACTTCAGTGCGCTCGCCTGCATGCCGATGGCAAAAACTTGCTGGACGACCGAGTCATGAAGATCACGCGCGAGCCGTTTGCGTTCGTCGCGCCTGACCAGGATACGGTCCTGCTCGATCAGGAGGGCGCGGTCTACGGCCAGCGCTGCCTGCTCGGCCATCGCGGCGAAGAAACTCAGCATCGTCGGCCCGACGCGGCGATTGGCGGTGATATACACGTTGACGACACCCAATGCCTTGCCGCGGACGAGTAGCGGCGTGCTGACGAAGTCGTCCCAATTGAGCTGTGAGATGTACGAATGCATCGGCTCCCAATGTGGATCGCCGAGCATTGCCACTTTTCGATGTGGAAACACCATCTGTTGTCGGCGATCCATCGCCTGATAGGTCAACAGGGTTGCTCCCCGCCGATGTGACGCCATCAGCAGGTCGAAAAAACTGTCCACTTCGGCGAAGCCGGCCGAGCCCATCACTTGAAGCTCGTTGCTCATGGGCGACACGGTGATGATCTGCGTGCCTGCGACACCGTCGGACTGCTGAATCTCTCGAGCCATCGCGCCGAGGATCTGACTCACCGATCCGTCCGACGCCATGTTGGCAGCCGTTCGCGCGAGGGCGGCGATGCGCTGTTGGTGAAGGAGGTGCTCGGTTACGTCGCGAAACGTTACGACGAAACCGCCGTGCACTGATTGGCCAATTTGGTAGGCGAGCGCAACCTGCCGAGACGCAGAAGTCATGACGTATGCGATGTGTTCGCCGGCGAGCCTGTGCTCCTCCAGAGTGTCTGTACTGTCAGTCAGGCAAAACGGGCTCGCCGTGTCGAGGAGGTCACGTTCACCGCTGCCCAGCATCGCAGCACCTGTCGCGTTGACCCACACGATCGTGCCGCGTGAACCGACGATGGCGATACCGAGGCCGATGGCCTTCACGATGTCCCCAGGCGGCCAACCGCCGCCCCCGGCGGCCTCCGGCTCGGCAGACGGATGAGACGAGTGGACTGACGAATGCTTTGACATGCGTACCTCCATTCGCAACCACGCGGCGGCCGGTGCTCGGTGTGACCCGGTGCAGGAAACTCAATGCCCGATGACTATGGATAGAGCTCCGGTTTCGCCGTTCGAGTGTCTACAAGCAAACTTACCGCCGCGGCGGCCGCCGATTGAAGAATCGGACAGGTAGTGACCACACTCGGCGGGAGAACGCTAGCCACCGTCGCGACTGGACGCCCATCGATGCTCGGAAAGAAGGGTCGTGGCGATCTCGTGTGCGCCAATGATGCCGGAGGAATGGTGACTGGGGTTGTGACGTCTCGCGTCTGACGACCGCCGTCGTGGCCCGAGCAGACTGATTGCAGTGTCCCCGATGGTCTGAGGCGTCAGGCCGAGTGCAGGTCCATCCGGCGGTTGTCCTGCTTGTAAGGAGCCGGTGCCACGGTCGCGCGAATGGCCTTCTGCGGTCCGTCCGGATAGCCCCAGTGGACCGTCAGTTCAGAACCGACTTCAGCATGAGCGACATCGATTGTCGCAAGCGACAACATTTTTCGGAAGTAGTAGCTATACCCTCGCGAAGTCGTGACACCGACGAGTTCGCCGTCGCCGCTGGTCACCTTGTCTGCCCACATGAACCCTCGTTGATCACGGGGCATGTCCATGAACGGGTACTCGGCGCCTTTGTGAAACAGGTTCGCGAAGACATCCGTGACGTCATCGGGGTTCCAGACGAGAGTCCTGATGGCGCGTAGCGGTTCAGCCTTCTCGACCTCCAGTGCTTCCCTGCCCAAGAAATCGTGATCGAAGTTGATGTTGCGGGACCAGCCCAACTCGACGGGGCTGCGGTAGTAATTGCTGATGTCCTTGGCGTCGAAGCTGCCGGCGATGTACGCAGGCTGCGCATAGGACGGCATGGAGGCCAGGAACGTGTCGAGGTATCCGCTCATGTCGGTGTCGAAGATCGCAGGAATGTAGTCGGTCGCGATCGTTGGGAAGCAAGCCTCGAGGTGGTTGATCATCGTGACGCGGGCGCCTATCCGGCGCATCCCGAACTCGCGGCCCGCTTTGAAGACGGCGTTGTACACCTCGTCGGCATGAGCCCGTGGACCTTGCAATTCGAAGCCGATCTCACCTGACATCCCTTGTCGCAGCGCATAAACATCGTGGCCAGCGATCTGCACTGTCGCCACGTGCATGAACTTGGTATCGCGCAGCCCGGCGCCGGTCTGAGTGAGCTCCTCCAACACGCCCAATGAGGCGGGCCCCCCGACTTGGAAGATGAACCAGTCCTCGTCCGTGCACACGGCGTCGTAACTGCCGGCCTGTAGTTGGTGCTTGAGCCAGAAACCGCCACGGCCGTGGACCATGAAATCCTCGTCACCGAACCGCGTGACGATGCCCTCGTGGATGATCTTGCCGTTGGTGTTCGTGTGGACGACGTGTTTGGACTGTCCGATGGCGAACTTCGCGAAGCTATTGACTGAGTAGTCGCTAAGCAACTTGAGGGCGTCCGAGCCGCTGAAACGGTGTTGCCACAAGAATGACCAGTCCCCGAGGGAACACGTCTCCTTCCACGACATGCTCTCGTCGAACCAGTCGGTGTACTCGGGCGCCCCGAAGCGACTCCACGCGTAGACGGGCGGCGGTGTTCTCATGGCGGCCACGTTGAATGCCATTTGTGTCTCCAACTCCATCGGTGCGACTGTGGCAGTGCAGTATTCGTGCTGTAAAAGCGGTCTACTCAACGCTAAATCGAGGGCGGGCGATCCGAAATCGCCTTTTGACCTGACTAGTAGGTCGATTCGCGGAGGCCACTTAGGACATTTGTCGTACTGCGTGCTGGGTGCTGGAGATGGCATGCTGGGCGTGCGGTACGGCCGCTGCGCAATTTGTCGCAGTGGACGTGAGGGCCGGATCACCTGCTGTTCCCGCTCCCGGACGGACTCAGCGACGACGCCGGCGCCCTGCTCGGGCCGCTCGGCGTCGCGATCCATGCGGTCGGACTCGGTCACGTGCATACTGGGTCCGACGTGCTGGTGGTGGGCGCCGGACCCATCGGCGTGCTTGCTTGCCCGGTGGCCCGTCGGCGCGGCGCATCGCGAGTGTTCGTCGTCGAACCCCTCGAACATCGCGAACCACGGCCCTGCGCATCGGAGCTGATGCGGTGTTCACGCCCGAAGGCGGCGCCCCCGTGGTATGGATGCGACGGGTGGCCGCGGCGTCGACGTCGTCATCGAGGTTGCAGGAACCGACGCCGCCATCCAGATCGCGGTCGCGGCCGTCAGGCCGGGTGGTCGCATCGCGCTCGGCGGGATTCCGTCGTAGGACGCGTCGTCGTTTCCGGCGGCCGTGGCCCGCCGCAAGGGGTTGACGTTTGCCATGGTGCGGCGGATGAACGACACGTACTCGCGGGCTATCGCGATGGCCGTCGATGGTGTCGATCTCGATCTGCTCGTCACCGATCGACACCCACTGATGGAGGTGGCCAGCGCGTTCAATGCAGCGGCACAACGCCAAGGGGACAAAGTCATGGTGACTGTGTCCGCCAGTTGACCCATTCGATCAGACCACCGCTGCGGGGTCGCTGAGCCGTTCGCAACACAGCACCCAGTGCGCGACGGACGTGACCACTGGACCACCGGTACCGCTACCGCCCCAGATGGAGATCTCGCGGGTTTGGCCCAAGCGTCCCGCCGAGTGGGTCACTCTGCTCCCGGTCCAGCCGACGCATACGCTGCTCGGAATGGACGCCGAACTCGAACGTTGGAAGGCCGCCGGCCAGTACTTCGACTACCTGGGCTTCGACATCTTCTACCGGGTCGACGGCAGGGCGCTCGGGGACGGCCCGGTGCTGCTGCTGATCCACGGATATCCGTTCAGCTCGTTCGACTGGGCGCTGATCTGGCCCACCCTGGTCGAGCGGTTCACCGTCATCGCCCCCGACATGATCGGGATGGGCTTTTCGGACAAACCCGTCCCGTACGAGTACACGGTGCACGATCACGCCGACATGCACGAGGCGCTGCTGCACCATCTGAAGGTCGATTCCTGCCACGTGCTCGCCCACGACCTCGGCGACTCCGTTGGCCAGGAGCTCCTGGCGCGATACGAGGCCGGCGACCACGCCTACGGTGCACCGGTCATCGAGTCGATCACCTGGCTCAACGGCGGTCTGTTCAACGAGACCTACACGCCCCGACTGCTGCAGAAGCTGCTGTCGCGAACCCCGTTGGGCGGCATCACCAGCCGGTTCCAGAGTGGCCCACTGCCGCGGCGTGTCATGGACCGCACGCTCGACGAGATGTTCGGGCCGAACACGAAGCCGTCGTCGCGCATGCTCGACCAGTTCCACCAGATCCTGGACTTCAACGACGGTGCGCGGGTAACCCACAAGGTCGGCAGGTTCGTCAACGACCGGTACCTCCATCGCAATCGCTGGGTACGCGCGATGCGGGAGACCCTGGTTCCGATGCGACTCATCGACGGGCCGATCGACCCGAACTCGGGCAGGCACATGGCCGACCGCTATCGGGAGGTCATTCCCGACCCGGACGTGGTGATGCTCGCCGACGACATCGCCCACTGGCCGCAGATCGAGGCACCCGAAGCGGTGCTGACCCACTTCCTGGCCCACGTCGACCGCGTCAACGGGGCCTGACCGGGTCTACTCCTCGGCGGCGGGCGCGTCCTCGGGCGTGTCCACCGGCGCTTCGGCGGGCGTGGACAGCAGCGCGGCGGTCAACACCGGCACCGTCAACTTCCGCTGCCAGCGCCGTGCGCCCAACTCGGCCAGGAACGCGTCGACGGCGGCGGCGGTATCGTCCTGGTCCTCTGCGGCTTGCCAGTCCCAGCACAGCCTGCGCACCGTATCGGGCGTCAACAGGTTCTCGCTCGGCACCGAAAACCGTTGCGACAGTTCGGTCAGACCCGTTCGCGCGGCCTCCAGCCGTTCGGCCGCCTCGGGCTTGCGGCGGGCCCAGCGGGACGCCGGCGGAGGCCCCGTCTGCGGCTCGGACACCGTCGGCACATCCTCCGTGGTGCGGGCCCTGGCGAGCGCATCGAGCCACACCTGCGCGCTGCGGCGCTGACGCGAGCCACCGAACACCGGCAACGCGGTCAACTTCGGCGCCGTGTCCGGGTCCGTGGTCGCGGCGTTGATGATCGCGGCGTCGGGCAGGATGCGGCCTGGCGCGATGTCGCGCCGCTGCGCGATGTCGTCGCGCGTCGTCCACAGCTCCCGCACGGC
>NZ_JAVRPS010000292.1:0-35648 GCF_032162105.1 Mycobacterium sp.
TCAGCATCATCACCAACTCGGCCCGCTCCTCGTCTGGATACCGGCGGAACGAGCGGCGCTCGACGCGGACCTCCGAGTCGAGTTGTTCGTTGGCCGTCGTGACCGACGTGTACTCACCCAGCGCCATCGAGAATGCGCCGGCCAGCAGCCCGGCGACGCCGGCCAGGATGATGGCGTGCGTGCTCGCGCTGGCCGCCACACCGGCGATGAGTGCGGTGTTGCTCACCAATCCATCCATCGCACCGAAGGTCGCGGCGCGCAGCCAGCCACCCGTCACGTCGGCGTGCCGGTGGTCGATTTGGTGGGGCAGCCCCTGCTTCGGACTGTCCGGCTCGGTCATGGTCACGATTGAACGCCTGCCCGATTTCGCGCCGCCACTCAGGATGCCCTGGGTTTGCCACATCACAGTTTCGGCGGGCCAACCACGGGTTACCGTCAAGTAATGACCACCACCGCGCAGCATCTGCGCAAGACGCTGGACGGCCGTTGGCACGACGCCAAGGAACGGTCCAGAAAGCAGATGTCGAACGAAATCTTTCGACCGCACTACACCCCCAACACGGTGATCGCGCGAACGAAAGCGCTGGAACAGCTGAAGATCATCGCCGCCGCCGGTGCAGCCGACGACGGTTTCCGCAAGGAGCACGGTGGCACCGGAGACGTCGGCGCCGCAGTCACCACAATCGAGATGCTCGCGATGTCCGACCTGTCGCTGATGGTGAAGGCCGGCGTGCAGTGGGGCCTGTTCGGCGGCGCCATCGAGAACCTGGGCACCGAGCGGCACCACGAGGCCTATGTCGCAAGGATCATCGACCTCGACCTGCTTGGCTGCTTCGCGATGACCGAGACCGGGCACGGCAGCGACGTGCAGTCGCTCGAGACCACCGCGACCTACGACCCCGACACCGATGAGTTCGTCATCGACTCCCCCACTCGGACCTCCCGCAAGGACTACATCGGCGGGGCGGCCGAGACCGCCACCGTCGCAGCGGTGTTCGCGCAGTTGATCACGGCCGGACCCGGTGAGGAGCAGCAGGCCCACGGCGTGCACTGTTTCGTGGTTCCGCTCCGTGACGCCGACGGCAATGACATGCCGGGGGTGACCACGTCGGATTGCCACTACAAGGGCGGCCTGCCAGGTGTCGACAACGGACGCATCATGTTCGACCACGTCCGGATTCCGCGCGACAACCTGCTGAACAAGTACGGCGACGTCTCAGGGGACGGGACGTACACGTCGCCCATCGAGAATCCCAACCGGCGGTTCTTCACCATGCTCGGCACTCTGATCCGTGGCCGGGTCACCGTCGGCGGCAGCGCGGCGGCGGCCGCGCGGGTGGCACTCGACATCGCGACCCGGTATGCGTTGCAGCGCAAGCAGTTCTCCGCACCTGATAGTGATGACGAAGTCGTGATCATGGACTACCTGGTGCATCAGCGGCGGCTGTTCCCGCTGATCGCGCAGTCCTATGCGCTGCAGTTCGCGCAGAACGAACTGGTGGCGAAGTTGCACGAGATCCAGACCACCGAGATACCCGACCCAGAGGAGCAACGCGAGCTCGAGTCACGCGCGGCCGGCCTGAAGGCGGCCAACACCTGGCATGCCACCCGGGCGATCCAGGAGGCGCGGGAGGCCTGCGGTGGTGCGGGCTATCTCGCCGAGAACCGGCTGATTGGACTGAAGGCCGACACCGATGTGTTCACCACGTTCGAGGGCGACAACCACGTGCTCACCCAGCTGGTCGCCAAGGAGCTGCTCACCGCCTACGCCGACGACATCAAGGGCATGAGCCCCGTCGAATGGGTGCGGTTCGGGGCCAATTTCGCCAGCGAACAGGTGCTGAAACGCACTGCGGCGCAGACGATCATGCAGACCATCGTCGACAGCCGGCAGGACAACGAGGAAGAGGGCAGCCTCTTCAACCGCGGCAACCAGGTGAAGATGTTCGAGGACCGCGAGGAATACCTGCTGTCCACCGTCGCGCGTCGGCTCCAGGGCAAGAGCAAGGAGATGTCGGCCTTCGACGCCTTCAACTCCGTGCAGGACCACGTACTGCACGCCGCGGGTGCGCACATCGACCGCGTCATCCTGGAGGCGTTCGTCGCCGGGATCGAATCATGCGAGGACGATGAGGCGCGCAAACTGCTCGGCACGGTATGCGATCTGTACGCACTGTCGGTGATCGAGGACGACAAGGCGTGGTTCATCGAGCACCGGTACCTGTCCACCGAGCGCGCGAAGGCGGTCACCCGCGGCATCAACGACCGCTGCCGCGTGCTGCGGCCGTACGCCGAGATGCTGGTCGACGGATTCGGGATCCCCGAGCAGTTGCGCTACGCCGAAATGCTGCACCCCGAGCACATCCCGGACGCCGACGACTAACGGCGTCAGGGGCCGGGAATTGGGCCAAGCGCCTCGAGCTTGCCGTCCTTCACCTTGAAGCGGACGGTGCCGATACCGGTCGGGCAGCACGCCGGGTCCTGGCCCTGCCGCCACTGGTACTGCACGACGGCGGTGTCGTTGCCCTCCGTCGTCACGTTGACGTAGGGCTTCGGGTCGGGAGCGGGTGTTCCGATCGGCGAGTTGTGGTCGAAGAACAGCACCTGATGCGGGCTGTCGGATGTGTCGCCGACCCCGACGACCACCCAGTGCAGCTGGCAGTCGGGAGTGTGACCGCGGGAGGTTTCGCGCCACTGCTGACCCGCGGGCAGCTGGTTGATCTCGTGGGCGACGGAATCGGCGGACGGGCCTTCGGCCTGCGTGCAGCTCGCCGAGCTGGTGGGCGGAGCCGACGGTGGACTCCAGCCGCAACCGGCGGCGATCAGGGCCATCGTCGACACCGTGGCGAGGATTCTGAGCGGCCGCATCGTGCGAGCTTACGGTGGCTCCCCCGCCTGGACTCGAACCAGGAACCTTCCGATTAACAGTCGGAAGCTCTGCCAATTGAGCTACAGGGGACTGCCCGTTCGGCCGCGGAACCAGCCCGCTGACCGAGGATCGACTTTAGCGTACGGATCGCCGAACTTCGGCATCGGGCACCGGCACCTCATCCCGACGCACGCGGCGCAGTGAGGCAGGATGGAGGCAATGCACCGACATCTGGGAGGGGTCCTGTGATCCGAGCCGCCGTCGTATTGGCCGTCGGCTACGTCTTGGGAGCGAAGGCGGGCCGACGCCGCTATGAGCAGATCGCCGGGACCTATCGCGCCGTCACCGGCAGCCCGAAGACCAAGGCCGTGATCGACGCGGGGCGCCGCAGATTGGCCAACCGGGTGTCACCCGATCCGGCGCTGGTGAACTTGACTGCCATCGACGCCGAGACCTCGGTGTTGCATCCCGAGAACCCGCAGGCCAGGTCCGACGGGCGTTAGCCGACCGGCACGTTCCAGGTCTGGCCCGGCAGCAGCGGGCCGGTGCTGGCGCCGCTGTTGGGCCCATAAACGCCCAGATCCGGGCTGCCCAGGTTGACGCCATTGCCGTTCGAGTAGGACAGGCACACGCCGTCCTCCTTGTTGCCGTACCACGCCAGGCACGCGGGCCCGGCGACGGACTGGGCCGCATTGCCGATGCTCAGCGAGATGGCGATCGGAGCGGCGACGGCGGCCACGGCGAGTGCGCCCGCAGCGACGACTCGGTGTGCTCGGATGGTCATGAAGTGCCTTCCCAGTGTTCCCGACAGCGCACTCACCTTAGCGTGTGTGACCGTCTCACGCAGTAAGGTCGTCGCCGCTGGCCTGCTGCAGCAGGCTCTTGCGGTACGTCTCCAGCGCGATGAGGTCGCCGAACAAGGTGTTGTACTCGTCGGTCTGGTCGACCGGTGACATGCGATGCAGTTTGGACTTCATCTCGGCGATCTGGCGGCCCACCCAGACTTCCTGCAGGCGGGCCAGCACCCCACCGATGTAGCGCGGGAGGCGTTCGTCGTCGTCGACCTTGACGGCCTCGACCCCGAGCTCGCTGACCAGGCCCGCGGAATCGGGTGACGCCGCCTGCGCGCGGACCGCCTCGATCCACTCGCCGCCGGACAACCCCGCGGACATGCCGCCGGCCGCCGCGACCGCCGCACGCACGGCCGCATACCCGGGGTGGGTGAAGCTCTCGACGGTCAACGTGTCGAACACCGGCCCGGCGATGGCGGGATACTGCAGCGCCGCCTTGAGCGCTTCGCGCTGCGGCCACAGCGTGGGGTCGCGCGGGTCGATGCGCGTCACGACGGGCCCCTCGGCGGCTGGACGGCGAATCTCCCGGCGCGGCGCGGAACGGTTCCCGGCATTGGCGCTGTCTCGCACTCTGCTGACGACCTGGGCGACCTCGTCCCAGCCGACCCAGCCGGCCAGCTGCCTGGCGTACTCCTCGCGCAGTGTCGATTCCTTGATCTTGGCCACCATGGGCACGCAGCGGCGCAGGGCCGACACCCGACCCTCGGCACTGTCCAAGTCGTGGTCGGCCAGCGCGGTGCGAATCGCGAACTCGAACAACGGGGTTCGCCGGGCGACGAGATCACGCAGCGCGGCGTCACCCGACTTCAGCCGCAGATCACAAGGATCCATGCCGTCGTCGGCGACGGCGACGAACGACTGGCCGGCCAGGTTCTGCTCACCCTCGAACGCCTTCACCGCCGCCGCGCGGCCCGCTGCGTCACCGTCGAACACATAGATCAATTCGCCGCGAAAGAAGTTGTCGTCCATCATGAGTCGGCGCAGCATGGACAGGTGCTCGTCGCCGAACGCGGTACCGCAGGACGCGACCGCAGTGGTGACGCCGGACTGGTGCATGGCCATCACGTCGGTGTAGCCCTCGACCACGACGGCCTGATGTCCCTTGGCGATGTCGCGCTTGGCCAGGTCGAGCCCGAACAGCACGTTGGACTTCTTGTACAGCACCGTCTCCGGGGTGTTGACGTACTTCGCCTCCATGTGGTCGTCATCGAACAGGCGACGGGCACCGAATCCGATCACCTCACCCGACGAGACGCGGATGGGCCACAGCAGCCGCCGGTGGAACCGGTCCATCGGTCCACGCTTGCCCTCGCGCGACAGGCCGGCCGCCTCGAGCTCCTTGAACTCGAAGCCCTTGCGCAGTAAGTGTTTCGTCAGGGAGTCCCACCCGGATGGCGCGAACCCGCAGCCGAACTTGCCTGCGGTGTCGGCGTCAAAGTTGCGCTCGACCAGGTATTGGCGGGCGGGTGCGGCCTCCGTCGATTGCAGGGCCTCTGCGTAGAACTCCTGCGCGGCGGCATTTGCGGCGATCAACCGGCTCCGGCTGCCGCGGTCCCGCTGCACGTTCGTGGTCGAGGAACCGGTGTAGGTGACGGTGTAGCCGAGCCGATCGGCAAGCATTTCCACCGACTCCACGAAGCTGACGTGCTCGATCTTCTGCAGAAACGCGTAGACATCGCCGCCCTCACCGCAACCGAAGCAGTGGAAGTGTCCGTGGTTGGGGCGGACGTGGAACGACGGTGACTTCTCGTCGTGGAACGGGCATAGGCCCTTGAGCGAGTCGACGCCTGCGCGGCGCAACTGGACGTAGTCGCCGACGACGTCCTCGATGCGGACGCGTTCGCGGATGGCCGCGATGTCGCGATCGGGGATCCGTCCACGACCCCGAGTCGCTTCGCTCCCGCCCGTCGATCCCGCCATCGGCTCAGTCTATGCGGCCCGGGCGGGCCCGCTACGCGGGTTCGAGCCGCTCCAGCCGACCCTCGGTGAAGGACGCGATCTGGTCGAGGATTACCCGCAGCCGGGCACCGTCGTCCGCGGCGTCGTTGAATTCCGGCACGAAGATCGGGTCGAGGGTGGCCGGTGCCCGGGCCAGCAGGAACTGGGCGACGTCGTGGATCCTCATCCGTTGCTGCGCCTGCAATTCGAGGTGCGGCGGGTCGGACATGATGAACTGCAACGCCAGGATCTTCAGCACGGCGACCTCGGCGCGCACCAGCGACGGCACCGACAGTTCGGCCTGGTAGCGGACCAGCCGACCAGCACCTGCCGTGTCCCTGGTGGCCGCGATGGCCGCCGACGCGAACCGCCCGACCAACTCGCTGGTCAACTTCTTCAGCGCGACGGACGCGATCAGCGTGCCGTCGTACTTGCCGACGGCGGCGACCACCGGCAGCGCCGACAGTCGCCCGGCCGCGGCGACCAGGGCGTCGGCGTCGAGCCCGGCACCCATCCCGCTGGCCTGGCCGAGCCGGCCCAGTGCCGCGGCCGCGTCGTCGTCGGCCAACACGCGCAGATCGATGCGGCCCGACACCACCCCGTCCTCGACGTCGTGCACGGAGTAGGCGACGTCGTCGGCCCAGTCCATGATCTGGGCCTCGAGGCAGGGTTTGGCCCCCGGCGCACCGGACCGCGCCCACGTAGCCGCGGGAGCGTCGTCGGCGTAGAAACCGAACTTGCCGTTCCAGTCCGCCGCCCGGTACCACGGATACTTGGTGACCGCGTCCAGCGCGGCCCGGGTCAGGTTCAGCCCGGCGCTACGTCCTTGCGGGTCAAGCACTTTGGGCTCGAGTCGAGTGAGGATGCGGAAGTTCTGCGCGTTGCCCTCGAACCCGCCGTAGTCGATGGCCACCTCGTTGAGCGCGCGCTCACCGTTGTGACCGTAAGGCGGATGGCCGATGTCGTGGGCCAGCCCGGCGAGGTCGACGAGGTCGGGATCGCAGCCCAACCCGACCGCCATCCCCCGCCCGATCTGGGCCACCTCAAGCGAGTGGGTCAACCGGGTCCGCGGCGTCTCGCTCTGCCGTGGACCGACCACCTGCGTCTTGTCGGCCAGCCTGCGCAGCGCGGCACTGTGCAGCACCCGGGCGCGGTCGCGGGCGAAGTCGGTGCGGTGCTCGGTGTCGGTGCCCGCCAGCGCGGCACCCTTCGGCGCCTCGGCCACCAAGCGCTCGCGGTCGAAGTCGTCGTATGGGTCGTTGCTCGTAATCACCGAGGCACAGTCTGCCAGGACTGTTCGCCGGTCTCGGACGTCGTGGGCGCGGCGCCCACTAGATTGACGGTCATGCGCAGGAGACTTGGGGTTGCCCGCCTTCTCGGCCTGGTCCTGGCGGTCCTGACCGCAGGCTTGGTGATGGTGCCGACCGCGCCGACGGCCAGCGCCGATCCGCCGTTCCGGGTCTCCGATTACGTCACTGACAACGCGAACGCGCTCAGCGGTAGCGCCCTCTCCAACGTGCAGAGCGCCGTGCAGAACCTCTACAACTCCCGCCGGGTCCGGCTGTGGGTCGTCTACGTCGACTCGTTCTCCGGCCAGTCCGCCGAGACGTGGGCCCGAAACACGAGGCGGATGAGCGACTTCCAGGACGAGGACGCCATCCTTGCCGTCGCCACCGCCGACCGCGCCTACGCGCTACTGGTGCCCGATGCGGCGACGGGCGGGGTGGACGTGGATACCCTGCGCCGCAACGACGTCGAGCCCGCCCTGCGCCGCGGGGACTGGGCCGGCGCTGCGGTAGCGGCCGCCGACGGCCTGAACCGGCCCCCGTCGTCCGCAGGCGGCGAGATCACCTGGGTGGGAATGGTGGCCATCCTTGCCGTCATCGCCATCGCGGTGCTGGTGCTGTTGTTGTGGAGGCGGCGCCGCAAGCGCAAGCGCCGCGAGGCCGAATTCGCTGCCGCGCAACGGGTCGATCCCGCCGACCCCAACGCGCTTGCATCGGTCTCCATCGACGCGCTCGACGACCTGTCCCGCTCGATCGTCGTCGACGTGGACAACGCGGTACGCACCAGCGACAACGAATTGGCGCTGGCCGTCGAGGAATTCGGCGAGAAGGACACCGCGCCGTTCACCGCGGCCGTGGCCGACGCCAAGAAGACGCTCTCCCAGGCGTTCAACGTCCGCCAGATCCTCGACGACGCCGTGCCCGAGACCCCGCAGCAGCGGCGCGACCTGCTGACCCGCGTGATCGTCGCGGCGGCGAGAGCCGACCAGGCACTCGACGCCCAACGCGCCGCCTTCCAACAACTGCGCGATCTCCTCATCAACGCCCCGACCCGACTCGACATGCTGACCCAGCAGATGGTGGATCTGACCGCGCGACTCGAACCGGCGCAGCAGACCATGACCAGCCTGCACGGGCAGTTCGCCGATACGGCACTGACTGCAGTGGCCGGGAACGTCGAAACCGCCAAGCAGCGGCTGTCGTTCGCCGACCAGAACATCAGCAACGCGCGCACGCTGGTCGCGCGGCCCTCCGACCGGCAGGGCGGGCTGGTGGACGCCATCCGCGCCGCGGAGTCCGCACTGGGTCAGGCCCGCACCTTGCTGGACGCCGTCGACAGCGCCGCCACCGACATCAACCGCGCCGTCGCCGGTCTGCCTGCCGCGATCGCCGACATCCAGGCAGGCATCAACCAAGCCGCCGGCCAGCTCGCGCAGGGCAACGTCCCACACGCAACAGAACTCGGCACGGCCAGGGACGCGGCCGTCAAGGCGGTGTCGAACGCTCAGAGCACCGGCAGCGCCGATCCGCTCGGCGCGTTCACCCAGCTGACCCAGGCCGACGCCGAACTCGACCGACTGCTGGCCACGATCAGCGAGGAGCGGGAGGCCACCGAGCGGTTGAACCGTGCGTTCGACCAGGCCCTGTTCACCGCCCAATCCCGGGTGCGTTCGGTGTCCGACTACATCGACACCCGCCGCGGGACCATCGGCCCAGAGGCCCGCACCCGCCTGTCCGAGGCCGTCCGCCAACTCGAGGCGGCGCAGGCCAAGCGGACCACCAACCTGTCGGAGGCCATCGCGCACGCCAACGGCGCATCGATGCTGGCGGCCCAAGCGCAGACCATGGCCAACGCGGACGTGAGCAATGCGCAGCGCTCCTTCACCGGCGGAGGCTACGGCGGCGGAGGCGGGGGCAACATGGGCGCGGTGCTCGGCGGCATCATCATCGGCAACATCCTGTCCGGGGCGCTGGGCGGCGGCATCGGTGGCAGCGTGGGCGGCGGAGGCTGGAGTTCGACGACGTTCGGCGGCTCGAGTGGCGGCGGGTTGAGCGGCGGCGGGGGCCGGTTCTAACTGCTGACTCTCTGGCGCGGGAAGGTGCCCGCGCAGGAAGGGCTGCGCGCCGTTGAGGACCGCGAGATAGTCGGTGACCGCGTCGATCGCGACCAACGTGACATGTGGCCAGATCTGACTTCAGACTCGTTTCATGGCAATCTTCTCGGGTTTGCCGAACTGAGGACGAGGGGGCCCGTCGAGGTTAAGATTCGCGATACCTGAGAGTTTGCGTGTAGTTGTCTGTGTGCAGTACCGGCTGTGACGCATGTGTTTGCTGGGGAGGCCCCTTTGCTCGCACGGCCAGCCAAATCACCTCTCCATTCGGGAATGACCGCCGGTGTGGTCCCCCCGCCCGAATCTGACGATGTCGCCGCGTTCTTGACATCGGCAGCGCAGCGGGTTTCGGGCTTGGTCGTCGAGGGGGAGCCGGGTATCGGGAAGACCACGTTGTGGTCGGCCGCCGTCGGGCAGGCCTCACACCGTGGGTTCCGTGTGGTTTCGGCTCGGGCAGGGTCGGCCGAAGTGGTGCTGACTTTCGCGGTGTTGGCGGATCTGTTCGGTGACGTCGACTCGGCGGTTCTGGCCGAGTTACCGCACGTGCAAAGGGTTGCCGTAGACAAGCTGCTCGAGGAGGCGGGCGAGAGTCCCGCCACGGACGAACGTGTATTGGGCGCGGCGTTCCTGTCGGTGGTCGAGCGCCTCACGGCGGATACGCCGGTGCTCGTCGCGATCGACGATGCGCAGTGGCTGGATGCGTCCAGCGAGGCCGTCCTCGCGTTCGCCGTGCGACGGCTCAAAGGGCGAGTCGGGGTGCTGGTCACGGCACGCTCCGATACCGCCAGTCCTGCTGCGGCGGCGTCGTGGTTGCAGCTGAGGCGACCTGACGGTGTCGACCGGATTCGAGTAGGTCCGTTGGCGCTCGGCGGCCTGCACGCGATGTTCTCCGCGCGGCTAGGGCATTCGCTACCCCGTCCGACGATGGTGCGCATCGCTGAAATCTCCTGCGGCAACCCGTTTTACGCGCTCGAACTGGCGCGCTCGATGGATGATCCGTCAGCGAACGCTGAGCCGACGTTGCCCGGGAGCCTGACCACGCTAGTGCGCAGTCGGCTCGGGGGCCTTGGCGCCGATGTCGGCCCCGTGCTGCTTGCCGCCGCCACCGCAACGACTCCGACGGTTGAGCTGCTTTCGGCGGCCACCGACACGACCGCCCAGCGTGTCGTCGAGCTGCTCGACGGGGCCGAAACCCAGGGCATCATCGGGTTCGATGGCAACCGCGTGCGGTTCTCACATCCGCTGCTTGCCACCGGGGTCTACACCGACGCGAGTCACGCCCGGCGCCGCGCGATCCATCGCCGATTGGCCGAGCTAGTGCAACAGCCTGAACTGCGGGCCCGTCACCTGGCATTGGCCGCGACTACCGGCGATTCTGCGACCCTGGCGGCGCTGGACGCAGCCGCCGATGTGACGCGTGCCCGCGGCGCTCCAGCTGCGGCGGCCGAGTTGGTCGATTTGGCGATCGGGCTCGGCGGTGACACGCCTCAGCGCCGGATGCTGGCGGCGGGACTGCACTTCCGGGCCGGCGACATCGGCCACGCCCGTAGCGTGCTCGAGCCGACCATCGCAGCGATGCCGCCGGGCATCCTTCGGGCGATCGCGTTGAATCTCCTTGCCGGAACGCGGATTTACGATGACAGCTTCATCGAGGCCGCGGAGTTGCTCAAACGTGCACTCCCCGATACCGAAACGAATGCCGCAGTGCGGGCGCAAACCCATCTGACGTTGTCGATGGCTCAGGCCATGGCGGGCGTATTCGATGAGTCACTGCACAATGCCGAACAAGCGGTGGCCCGCGCCGAAGAATGCGGTCGCGCGGTGTTGATCAGTCAAACGCTTGCCTTCTGGGTGTCGCTGAAATGCATGTATGGACACGGGGTCGACGAATCCAGTCTGCAGCGCGCGTTGGACATGGAGAATCCCGACAAGGACGTCCCCATCAGTTTCCGTGCCAGCGCCGCCAAGGCCCTCGTGCTGGCCTGGTCAGGGCGGCTGGACGAGGCACGCACCCAGATGCTCGAAGTGCGGCGCCACTGCGTCGAACGCGGCGCGGAAAGCGACATGATGTGGATCGCGAGCTACACCACGCTGATCGACATCTGGCTTGGACGGTTCGCCGACGCCGCACTGGTCGGCGAGGACACCATGGAGCGAGCGCAACAACTTGACGGCCCCAACATGCTCGCGATCGCCGGGCTGGTCCGAACGGCCGTTGCCGCCTACCGCGGTCGCGAGCAGGACGCCCGCGCCGAAGCCCGCCAGGCGATCGCGGACGCCCAGGGATGTGGAGCCGTCTACCTGACCGAGTGGCCGATCATGAGCCTCGGGTTCTTGGAGGTGTCGCTGGAGAACTACGCCGAGGCGCTGACGACCCTGCAGCCGCTGCTGGACAGGTTCGACGCAACCCCTGGCACGGAGATCATGACGTCGGCATACCTCCCAGATGCGGTTGAGGCGATGGTCGCGCTGGGCCGACTGGACGACGCCGAACCCTTGATCGATGCGCTGGAACGCAACGGTAGTCGGCTGGACCGGCCGTGGATGCTCGCGGTCGGCGCCCGGTGCCGCAGCAACTGGCTGGCCGCCCGCGGCGACCTCGAGGCCGCCGACCGCGCGGCTCGTGAAGCGATCACCCACCATCAGCGTCTGCCGATGCCGTTCGAACATGCCCGAACGCTATTACTGCTGGGCCAACTCCAGCGTCGGCAACGCCACCGCGAAGTCGGCGCAGCAACGCTGCGCGCCGCGTTGGCGGCGTTCGAGGAGATGGGAACCCCACTGTGGGCAGAGCGGGCCCGCGCCGCGCTCGCGCGAACGGCACCGAGTCCAGGCTCCGTCCTCATCCCATCCGAACAGCGGATCGCCGAACTGGCGGCCTCCGGCATGAGCAATCACGACATCGCCGCGGCACTGTTCATCAGTTCCAAGACAGTCGAGGCCAACCTCACCCGGATCTACCGCAAGCTCGCCATCCGCTCCCGCGCCCAACTCAGTGCGCATCTGAACCACGGCGCCGATACCGACAAGGGCTAGCGCGAGGGGAGCCCCTATTACGCGCGGCGCCCACCGGACCTAGCGTCCGATGCGTGTTCGACACGGCACCGCATCTCCCGTACTACCTCGTGGAGTGGTATCGCCCGGAGCTCACCGCGCAACCGCTCGACGACACCATCGCCAAGCTCGACGCAGGCACGGTGGCGATGCGCGCCGAGGGCTCAGCGGTGCGACTGCTGATGGCGTTGACCGCACACGCCGATCAAGTGCTCTACAGCGTGTTCGCGGCCTCATCGCCCGACACGGTCAGGCAGGCATGCGAACGGGCCGGTTATCCGGCCGAGCGGCTCACCGCCGGAATCGACGCTCGAGTCATACCGGACGAATCGTAAAGGGGCAGTGTCCCAATGACAGATGAAGAATCGCCGACTGAATCTCAGCCGGCAGAATCCGACCCGAATAGTGTCGAGCCGAGCACAGAGCCGACCGACCAACCGACTCAGTCACAGCCCGCCGAGCACGTCGCCAGCCATGACGACGAGGGTCCCACGGAACTGATCGGCCGCGTACAAGCCGGTCCCGGGTCGCGCGAACGAACCTTGAAGCGCGCGGCCATCGCCGCAGGCGTCGTCGTGCTCGTTTGCATCCTGGCATTCACACTCACCCAGATCATTCGAAAGGATCCACCACCTGCGGTTGAGGAGACCGCTGCGGCAGAGGTGTTCTTGCAGGCGGCCGATACCGTCGGCGACAGCCCGTTCGCGCCGACGTCGTTCTCCACCCAGCAGCCGGATCCGACGAATCCGGGTAGCGATCCACTGGGGCCGCCCCCCGCCGCGCCTGCCCCGCCGCCGGACGGCCAGGCGGCGCCGATGGTATTACGCACGGCCAACGGAGACCTACCGGGCCTGTACGGCGGCACCCTCGACACGACGACGTGTGACGCCGAGCTGATGATCAACTACCTCGGGGAGAACCCGAACAAGGCTCGGGCATGGGCGGGCGTGCACCGCATCAGCCCCGACCAGATCCGTGCCTACGTCACCGAACTCACCCCGGTGCTGCTTCGCACGGACACCCGCCTCACCGATCACGGGTATATCGAAGTGGGACAGGCGATTCCGCGGCAGGCGGTGCTGCAGGCCGGGACTGCCGTGCTGGTGGACAAGTACGGCTCGCCACGCGTGCGGTGCATTTCCGGTAGCCCGTTGCTGGACCCGGTGGCCATCGCGGCGCCGGCGATACGGCCCGCGGGCAACGTGGTGGTCCAACCAGCGGCGGCTCCTGCGCGTCCTCGCGTGATCTTCGTCGGCCCAAGGTGGCCACGCTTCGACCCGGTGACGATCGTCGTCATCAGGCGGGTCGTCAGGATCATCGACTACTTCCTCCTGTGGGATTTTCGAAGGGGCGTGCTACTGGCGCGACGCATCGGCATCATCATTCGCGACATCGCGAACCTCCTGGACCCGCGACTTCGAGGGATAGTCCCTTTGAACCTGCTTCCGCGCCCCGTGCCGGCCAGGCCGCCGGTGCAGGTGCCCCTGCCACTGCAGCCGCCTCGGATCCTGCCGCAGCGACCACCTGTTCAACAGGCGCCCCCGCAGGGTCCGCCGGCGCAACAGGCTCCCCCGCAGGGTCCGCCACTGGTACAGGCACCCCCGCCGGTCCTTGCACTCCCGCCGGCTCAGGCCCCCTTACCCCTACCTCAACAGCAAGTACCGCGGATCTTCGCGGATCCATGGGATCCCCGATATACAACCCAGGGCCGTCGATCATCGATCCGCCGATCTGGGACCCGCCCGTCCCTGAAATGCCGGGCGGACACACGCCCTCGGTAACGGGACTAACTCCCGGCGGTGGCATGCCCGTGCACACGCCACCGGTGACCGGAGGAACGACCAGCGGCGGTGGGAACATCCCCGCTGAGATTCCTTCGGACACGGGCGGAGGCGTACCGGTGCCCGCCATCACGGGCGGATGCTCTAACCCGGCCTACCCGTGCTTGCCCGCCGCGCCCTCCGGCGGGGGACATCCGACGGCGCCGATTCAGGACGCCCCCGCGGACGTGCCTGCGGCCGATCCGATCCCGCAGCAGGTTCCGCAGGACACGGGCTCCAGCGGCGGCTCCACCCCACCCGACTACGGGAGCCTGCCCGGTGCGGCCGATACCGGCGGCGACCCCGGCGGCAACCTGCAGTGCGATCCCCTGCTGAATCCCTGCTAGGCGGGGCTAGGAACCCTTCAGTCGGACCGCCAAGTAGTCACTGACCGCGTCGATCGCCACCCGTTCCTGAGTCATGGCGTCGCGTTCGCGGATGGTGACCGCCTGATCGTCGAGCGAGTCGAAGTCCAGCGTCACGCAGAACGGGGTGCCGATCTCGTCCTGCCTGCGGTAGCGACGACCGATCGCGCCCGCGTCGTCGAAGTCGACGTTCCACGACTTGCGCAGTTCGGCCGCGAGGTCGCGGGCCTTGGGTGACAGGTCGGCATGCCGGGACAGCGGCAGCACCGCCGCCTTGATCGGTGCGAGCCGCGGATCGAGTCGCAACACGGTGCGCTTGTCGACGCCGCCCTTGGCGTTGGGTGCCTCGTCCTCGTGGTACGCGTCGACCAGGAACGCCATCAGCGAGCGAGTCAGACCGGCTGCCGGCTCGATGACGTAGGGCACGTAGCGAGCCTCGGTCGCCTGGTCGTAGAACGACAGGTCGACACCGGAAGCCTTGGTGTGACTGGACAAGTCGTGGTCAGTACGGTTGGCCACACCCTCCAGCTCACCCCACGGGTTGCCCTGAAAGCCGAACTTGTACTCGATATCGACCGTGCGGGTGCTGTAGTGCGACAGCTTCTCCTTGGGATGCTCGAAGAGGCGCAGGTTGTCGGCGTCGATGCCAAGGTCGACGTACCACTGCAACCGGGTGTCGATCCAATACTGGTGCCACTGTTCCGCGGTCGCCGGCTCGACGAAGAACTCCATCTCCATCTGCTCGAACTCACGGGTGCGGAAGATGAAGTTGCCCGGGGTGATCTCGTTGCGGAAGCTCTTGCCGATCTGGCCGATGCCGAACGGCGGCTTGCGGCGTGACGTCGTGACGACGTTGGCGAAGTTGACGAAGATGCCCTGCGCCGTTTCCGGCCGCAGGTAGTGCATCCCCTCCTCGGTCTCGATCGGACCGAGGTGTGTCTTGAGCATCATGTTGAAGTCGCGCGGCTCGGTCCACTGGCCGGGCTCACCCGTCTCCGGGTCACGGATGTCGGCCAGGCCGTTTGGCGGTGGATGGCTGTGCTTGGCCTCGTACGCCTCGATGAGATGGTCTGCGCGGTAACGCTTGTGGGTAATCAGCGACTCGACCAGCGGGTCGTTGAACACCTCGACGTGGCCTGAGGCCACCCACACCTCGCGCGGCAGGATGATCGCGCTGTCCAGGCCGACGACGTCGTCGCGGCCCGTGACCACCGACCGCCACCACTGCCGCTTGATGTTCTCCTTGAGCTCGACTCCGAGCGGACCGTAGTCCCACGCCGACTTCGTGCCGCCGTAGATCTCGCCGGATTGATAGACGAGGCCACGGCGTTTCGCAAGGTTCGCAACGGTGTCGATGATGGAGGCCACGGGTGAACAGCGTAGCGAGGTGCCGGACCGCGATTCACCGCCGCGTTGACATGCACGATCATGCATGTAATCTGACTTCATAATGAAAACGATTTCCAGTACGGCCGCCGACGCCGGTGTCGAGGAACATCGGCACCACGGTCCGCCGGCTCAGGAACTTCCGCCGCGCGAAGTGCTCGACACCGCAGGCGATCTGCTGCGGGCCCTGGCCGCGCCGGTCAGGATCGCCATCGTGCTCCAACTTCACGCGGCGTCGTGTTGCGTCCACGAACTCGTCGACGCGCTCGCCGTGCCCCAGCCGCTGGTCAGTCAGCACCTGCGCATCCTGAAGGCGGCGGGCGTGGTGGCAGGCGAACGCTCGGGACGTGAGGTGTACTACCGCCTCGTCGACCACCACCTCTGCGAGATCGTGATTGCCGCGGTGGCCCACGCCGGTGAGTACGCCGCGGAAGGTGCCCGGTGAGCGGCACCGCACCGGCCGTCCGGTCCACCCGGCAGCGGGCGGCCATCTCCGCGCTGCTGGAGAACCGCGACGAGTTCCGCTCGGCCCAAGAGCTGCACGACGAACTGCGCCGCAGCGGCGATGGCATCGGTCTGACCACGGTGTATCGCACGCTGCAGTCGATGGCAACCGCCGGATTGCTCGACACGCTGCGCACCGACACCGGTGAGTCGCTGTACCGCCGCTGCTCGGAACACCATCATCACCACCTGGTGTGCCGCACGTGCGGAACGACGGTCGAGGTGCAGGGCGGTCAGGTCGAGAAGTGGACCGCTGAGATCGCCAGCGCGCACGGCTTCTCCGACGTCAGCCACACCATCGAGATATTCGGCCTCTGCGCGGAGTGCGCCAAGACGGAGTCGTCACGCGGTTAGCGCCGCGCGGACGTCCGCGCCGGTGGACAGCACCATGAGGATCAAGGTGCGCAACGCGTCGTCGGTCAGCCCCGCCGCCGGAAAGTTGTAGCGCAGCAGCACGTCGGCCATCTTCTTGGCGGCGGACCGGCGCGCCGTGGACTTGGCGGACGAGCCGTTGGCGGAGGTATCGACCAGCTTGGCGACGAGTGTCACCGTGCCCAGCATCGTCTTGGTGGCCTGCTCGCTGACGAGTTCACGGGTCTTGTTCGTCAGCGGCAGATCCCACGCCAGCGGCTGAGTGAGCGACACCATCTCCAGACCCTCGGCGATCATCACGACGCGCAGCGAGGCCACCGTGCCGTCGACGGTCACCGTCAGCGCGCCGTCGGATTCCTCGACGACGGTCATCACCTCGCGGAGTGCCGACGACAGCTGCTGCAGGAGGGTCGGCATCATTCGGCCCTGCCGCTCAGGCACATCATTCGGCTCTGCCGCTCAGGCACATCATTCGGCTCTACCGAAGCGACGATTTCGGTTCACATACTCCATGCACGCCTCCCAGAGGTCGCGCCGATCGTAGTCGGGCCACAGCTTGTCCTGGAAGACGAACTCGGCGTACGCCGCCTGCCACAACAGGAAGTTGCTCGCCCGCCGCTCCCCCGACGTCCGGATGAACAGGTCGACGTCCGGGATGTCGGCCCGGTGCAGGTGCTTGGCGAAGGCGGCCTCGGAGATCCGGCCAGGGGTGACCTTGCCGTCGACGGCTTCTTGCGCGAGTTCCCTTGCCGCTTCGACGATCTCGGTGCGGCCGCCGTAGTTCACACAGTAGTTGATCGTGATGACGTCGTTGTCCACCGTCATCTGCTCGGCGATGTCGAACTCCTTGATCACGCTGCGCCACATCCGCGGCCGGGAACCGACCCAGCGCATCCGCACGCCCATCGCGTTGAGGTTCTCCCGGCGGCGTCGCACCACCTCGCGGTTGAAACCCATCAGGAAGCGCACCTCCTCGGTGCTGCGCTTCCAGTTCTCGGTGGAGAACGCGTACACCGTGAGGTGCTTGATGCCGATTTCGATGGCGCCGCAGGTGATGTCGATGAGCACCGCCTCGCCCATCTTGTGGCCCTCGGTGCGGCCCAGGCCCCGCTGGGTGGCCCAGCGGCCGTTGCCGTCCATCACGACCGCGACGTGGTGGGGCACTTGATTCGCGGGGATCAGCGGGGCCGACTCCTTCGAGGTGTGCTGCGGAGGGCGCGAGAAGGGACCGTTGGTCTTGGGTGGCAGATCGGGGAAGAGCACCGGCCAGCTGGACGTGTCCGGGAACATCGGATAGTCGTCAGGCGCCGGGGGCAGCTGTGGGTAGGTGTCCTTCTTCGCCCGATGCCCATCCCGCTTCAATGCCATGGGCAATATCCTGCCCGAATAGCGCCGCCCGTCGATCAGCGACCGTGGTATCGACCCGATAGACCCGTTCGACCAGCGGCAACGTCCGCAACTGCCGTTCGAGATGCCATTGCAGGTGCGCGGCCACCAATCCGCTGGCCTGGCTGCGGTGCGACGACGGGGATGCCTCGGCCGCTGCCCAGTCACCGTCGTGCAGTGCGGCCATCAGCTCCATCACGCCCTGCGGCGGCGTGACCGAACCCGACGGGCGGCAGTGCACGCACACGCTGCCGCCCGCGGCGACGTGGAACGCGCGATGCGGGCCGGGCGTGGCGCAACGGGCGCATTCGACGAGCGCGGGCGCCCATCCGGCGATGCCCATGGCCCGCAGCAGGAAGGCGTCCAGCACCAGCTCCCGCGGCCGGTTGCCGTCGGCCACCGCCCGCAGTGCACCGACGGTCAGCCGGTGCAACGCAGGCACCGGGGCGTGCTCCTCGCCTGCCAGCCGCTCGGCGGTCTCCAGCACGGCGCACCCGCAGGTGTAGCGGCCGTAATCACTGACGATGTCGCTGGCGAACGCGTCGATGGCCTGCACCTGGGTCACGATGTCGAGATTCCGGCCGGGGTGCAGCTGCACGTCGATGTGCGCGAACGGCTCCAGCCGGGCACCGAACTTGCTGCGGGTGCGGCGTACGCCCTTGGCCACGGCACGGACCAGACCGTGCTCGCGGGTCAGCAGGGTCACGATCCGGTCGGCCTCGCCGAGCTTGTGCTGGCGCAACACCACCGCCCGATCCCGGTACAACCGCATCGCCCCAGTCTCTCATCACGAGGCGACAACGTCCTTGAGGCTTACCGGAGTCCGAGCCGGATATCCTCGGTGCCAACATGGCTGAGTTCTCTCCGATCCCACCCGCCCCATGACCGCTCGTTCGTCCCGCCGTCCCGACACCCGCTTCCCCACGCTGACCCAACAGCTCTATCAACTCGCCAGCAGCAGCGTGACCTCCGAGCAACTGGTCCAACGATCGCTACGCGCCATCACCGCCAGCCAGTCCACGCTCAACGCGTTCCGGGTGGTCCTGACCGACCAGGCCCCGGCCGACGCCCGGGAAGCGGATCGCAAACGGGCTGCAGGGCAATACCTTCCGTTGCTCGGCATCCCGATCGCAGTGAAGGACGACGTGGACGTCGCAGGGGTGCCGACCAGGTTCGGCACGTCGGGCACGCTGCAGGACGCCACCGCGGACGCCGAGGTGGTGCGCCGATTGCGTGCCGCGGGCGCGATCATCGTGGGCAAGACGAACACCTGCGAACTCGGTCAATGGCCGTTCACCAGCGGGCCAGCCTTCGGTCACACGCGCAACCCGTGGTCCCGCGAACACACGCCGGGCGGCTCGTCGGGCGGCAGCGCCGCAGCGGTGGCCGCCGGGCTGGTCACCGCGGCGATCGGCTCCGACGGCGCGGGCAGCGTCCGCATCCCGGCGGCTTGGACGCACCTCGTCGGCATCAAGCCGCAGCGCGGCCGCATCTCGACGTGGCCGCTGCCGGAGGCGTTCAACGGCATCACCGTCAACGGCGTTCTTGCCCGCACCGTCGCCGATGCGGCGCTGGTGCTCGACGCCGCGTCCGGCAACGTCGACGGCGATCTGCACAAACCACCACCGGTGCGGGTGGCAGAGTACCTGGGCCAGGCGCCGGGTCCCCTCACGGTGGCGATGTCGACGAAGTTCCCGTTCAACGGCTTCAAGGCCAAGCTGCACCCCGAAATCCGTGCGGCCATGGATGTGATCGCTGGCCAACTCGAGGACCTCGGCCATACGATCCGGCGCGCCGACCCCGACTACGGGGTGCAGATGTCGTGGAACTTCCTGTCGCGTTCGACCTCGGGGCTGCTGGACTGGGCCGATCGCCTCGGCCCCACCGTCGCGCTGGAAAAACGCACCACGAGCAATATGTTCACGGGCCGGCTGTTGTCGGAGCAGGTGCTGCGCAAGGCCAGGGCCCGGGAGACGTCCACCCAGCGCCGCATCGGATGGATCTTCAACCTGGCCGACGTGGTGCTGGCCCCGACCACGGCACTTCCGCCGCCCGGCGTGCACGACTTCGACCGGCGCGGCGGCCTGTCCACCGATCGCGCGATGATTCGCGCGTGCCCGGTGACCTGGCCGTGGAATCTGCTGGGCTGGCCGTCGATCAACATCCCGGCGGGTTTCACGTCCGATGGGCTGCCGATCGGGGTGCAATTGATGGGGCCTGCCGACAGCGAGCCGTTGCTCATTTCGCTGGCCGCCGAACTCGAGGCGATGGGCAACTGGTCGAATGAGCAGCCCGACGTTTGGTGGGACGAGCCCGGCCCCGAGTAGCCGCTGTTTGCACGCCGGGCCGTGGCGCACTGGCGTAATGTCCACCACCGTGAACATCAGCGATGCCGCCCGATCCTGCGCGCGGGTGCTGCCCGTGCTCGCGGTGGTCGGCGGCGCCGTCGTCGCGATGCCGTCGGCGAATGCCGACAACAAGCGGCTCAACGACGGCGTGGTCGCCAACGTCTACACGATTCAGCATCAGGCCGGCTGTACGAACAACGTGGTGATCAACCCGCAGTTGCGGTTGGCCGCGGAGTGGCACGCCAACGACGTGCTGAACAATCGCGCGCTCGACGGCGACATCGGCTCGGACGGCACGAGTGTCCAGGACCGTGCCAACGCCGCGGGCTTCAAGGGCATCGCGTCCGAGACGGTGGCGATCAACCCGGCGCTGGCGATCAACGGCATCGACATCATGAACCAGTGGTACTACCGGCCGGACTACATGGCGATCATGTCCAACTGCGCCAACACCCAGGTCGGGGTGTGGTCGGTGAACAGCCTGGACCGCTCGGTCGCCGTCGCGGTCTACGGCCAGCCCGGCTGACTAAAAGCCCAGTCGGCCAAGCTGTTTGGGGTCGCGCTGCCAGTTCTTCGCGATCTTGACGCGCAGCTCGAGATACACCTTGGTGCCGAGCAGCTTCTCGATCTGGATGCGCGCGGCGGTACCGACCTCCCGCAGGCGTGCACCGCCCTTGCCGATCACGATGCCCTTCTGGCTGTCGCGTTCGACGTACAGGATGGCGCGCACGTCGATGAGGTCCCCCTGTTCGTCCGAGCGGCCCTCGCGCGGGCTGACCTCGTCGATGACCACCGCGAGCGAGTGCGGCAGTTCGTCGTGGACGCCTTCGAGTGCGGCCTCGCGGATCAGCTCGGCCATCAGCGTCTCCTCCGGCTCGTCGGTGAGCTCACCGTCGGGGTAGAAGGCCGGTCCCGGTGGAAGTTGCGCGACCAGTACGTCGATCAGTAGGTCGACCTGCTCGCCCGTGGTGGCCGACACGGGCACGATCTCGGCGGTGCCGCCGGTGAGTTCGCTGACGGCGATCAGTTGGGCGGCGACCCTTTCTCTGGACACCTTGTCCGTCTTGGTGACGATCACGATCAACGTGGTTCTGGGCGCGATGGTGCGGATCTGTTCATAGATCCACCGGTCTCCCGGTCCGACCGTCTCGTCGGCGGGGATGCACAGGCCGATGACGTCGACCTCGGAGTAGGTGCCCTTCACCAGCTCGTTCAGCCGCTGGCCCAGAAGCGTGCGCGGCCGGTGCAGACCTGGGGTGTCGACGAGGACGATCTGGAAGCCCTCGCGGTGCACGACGCCGCGGATGGTGTGGCGGGTGGTCTGCGGGCGATTGGACGTGATCGCCACCTTGGTGCCGACCAGCGCGTTGGTCAGGGTCGACTTGCCGGTGTTGGGCCGTCCGACGAAACACACGAAGCCGGAACGGAATTCGGTCACAGCGGGTTCCCGGTACGATCCGTGACGATGACGACGGCGTCGGCCGACAACTCCTGCACCGCAGCAACGCCTGCGTCGTCGGCCGGGGCGCCGACCAGCACCGCCGCCTCGAGGCCGGACGCGCCGCTCGACACCGCCGCGGCGACGGCGGCCTGAAGTGCGGTCAGCGACAACGCGTTCAGTGCGACGGGGGCACCGGCGTAGGTCCGGCCGTCGGCGTCGCGGACGGCCGCTCCGCTGCCTGCCTCCGCGCGGGCCATCGCGCCGCGCGCGAGCACCACCAGCTTGGTGTCCTCGGCGTCGAGGCTCATCGCTCCCCCTCCTCGGGTTCGGTCGGTTTGACGAGCACGGTGCCGATGCGCACCCGGCCGCGGTGGTCCTGGCCACCCTCGGCACGCAGCCGCAGCGAATCCCAGGTCACCTCGGCGCCGGGCAGCGGCACCCGGCCCAACTCGTGGGCGAGCAGTCCACCGACGGTGTCCACGTCGAGGTCCTCGTCGACCTCGAGGTCGTACAGTTCTGCGAGGTCCTCCAGGGGCAGCCGGGCGGACACCCGGAAGTTGCCGTCCCCCAACTCCTCCACGGGAGCGACCTCGTCGGTGTCGTACTCGTCAGCGATCTCGCCGACGATCTCCTCCAACACGTCCTCGATGGTGACCAGACCTGCGATGGCGCCGTATTCGTCGACCAGCAACGCCATGTGGTTGCGGTCGCGCTGCATCTCGCGCAGCAGCGCGTCGAGCGGCTTGGAGTCGGGCACGAACACCGCGGGGCGCATCACCTCGGTGACCTTGGTGTCACGGCCGCCGTTGGTCGAGTAGTACGTCTGCTGAACGAGGTCCTTGAGGTAGACGACGCCGACGACGTCGTCGACGTTCTCGCCGATCACCGGTATGCGGGAGTGCCCACTGCGCACGGCCAGCGAGGTGGCTTGGCCCGCGGTCTTGTCGGACTCGATCCACACCATCTCGGTGCGGGGCACCATGACCTCGCGTGCCGGGGTGTCGCCAAGCTCGAAGACCGACTGGATCATCCGCCGCTCGTCGTCGGCCACCACGCCGCGCTGCTGGGCGAGGTCGACCACCTCGCGCAGCTCGATCTCGGAGGCGAACGGGCCGTTGCGGAAACCGCGGCCCGGCGTGAGCGCGTTGCCCATCAACACCAACAGGCGGCTAATCGGTGTGAGCAGTATCGAGATCGCTTGCAGCGGAAGGGCGGCCATCAGCGCGATGGAATAGGCGTGCTGGCGGCCGAGGGTCCGCGGCCCCACCCCGATGGCCACGAAGCTGACCACCACCATGATGGCTGCGGCGGCCAACAGTCCCCAGGTCAGTCCGAGGCCCTCGTACAGGTAGGCCACCAGCAGCACGGTCGCCGCCGTCTCGCAGGTGATGCGCAGCAGGACGACGAGATTGATGTAACGCGGCCGGTCGGCGACGATGCGGGCCAGCCGAGCCGCGCCAGGACGCTCGTCACGCACCATCTCGTCGATGCGCGCGATGGAGACCGTGCTGATGGCGGCGTCGATCGCGGCGAACAGACCACCCAGTCCGATGAGTGCGAGAGCGCCGATGAGCGAAGCGATTCCGGTCACCGTTCGTCGCCGGTCACGGATTGTCGAAGAGTCGGGACTCGTCGAGCAGACGCCGGTCCCGCTCGGTCTGGCGGTCCTGGTGGTATGCCGCAACCTGGTCGGCCACCCACTGCTCGAGCAGATGGCCTTGCAGGGCGAACATTTCCTTCTCCTCGTCCGGCTCGGCGTGGTCGTAGCCGAGCAGGTGCAGTACCCCGTGCACGGTCAGCAGCGCGAGCTCATGGCCCAGCGAATGTCCAGCCGCCTCAGCCTGTTTGGCCGCGAACTCCGGGCACAGCACGATGTCGCCGAGCATCGACGGTCCCGGCTCGGGCGCGTCGGGACGACCACCCGGTTCCAGTTCGTCCATCGGGAAGCTCATCACGTCGGTGGGTCCCGGGAGATCCATCCACCGCATGTGCAGATCGGCCATGGCCGAGGTATCGAGCAATACCATGGACAGTTCGGCCGCCGGGTTCACGTCCATCTTCGCGATGACGAACTTTGCGACGCTGATGAGTTCGGTCTCGGAGACGTCGACGCCCGACTCGTTGGATACCTCGATGCTCATTCGGCGGTCACCGCGCACGTGAGGAGCAAGATGATCACCGTCGCGGCCGGCCGGGGCCGGCCCTGCGCTGGGCGCGGTTCATCGACGCCGGCTCTTCGGCTCTGGCGTAGGCGTCGACGATCTCGGACACCAGGCGGTGGCGCACCACGTCGGAGCTGGTGAGCTCGGAGACGTGGATGTCGTCGATGCCGTCGAGGACATCGACGGCAGCCCGAAGGCCAGACGTGGCGCCACCGTGCAGGTCGACCTGCGTGACGTCACCGGTGACGACGATCTTCGACCCAAATCCCAAGCGGGTCAGGAACATCTTCATCTGCTCGGCGGTGGTGTTCTGCGCCTCGTCGAGGATGATGAATGCGTCGTTGAGCGTGTTGTGCGTGAGCAGAAAGTCCTCGGTGACGTATAGCGAGTCCTCCGCGGCCACCTGGATACACACTGCTTCCTTGGTGCCCTCGGGCTCGATGCGATCCACGAAGCGCATCGGCCGACCGCCGCCGGTCGAGTCGTACTTCTCCGCCTTGCGGACCATCCGGAACGGCACGATGCCCTCGGGCAAACGAATGTTGATGATGTGAGCATCCGACCTGTGGTGCACCTCGTGACCCCGTGCGAGTCCGGGCCTGCGCCCTTCCGCCGGCCGAGTCCGCACATACGCAACCCCGCCGAGAGACCGAACTAGGAACACAACGTCGTCACGGAGGCGGTCGGAGACCGTCGTGAACTCAATGCGGCACGTCCGCCCCTGCTGCGTTACCGGCCCTCCATCGGTGTCGAGCAGGCCCTGAAGGACCGCGAGCCGCACGTCGGGCGAATTGAGGAGGTAGTCCTGCGGAATGAATTTGGTGTTCGACTTCGTACCCGCGAGCCCGAGCTGCCGGAGGGCGCCCGTCACCGGATTCTCCTGGGTTATCACCTCATCCGCGCATGTGACTCGGTTCAGCACGTACTCGATCTCGGATTTGCGTCGAACGACGATGCCGGCGATGAGACGTCCCAGCGCCTCTGCCAGTTCTGGATCAGCCGTCGAGATGCCTGGAGTTGTCGCACACGTGATGCACCCGTCGCCCAGCAGTAAGCCGAGAGCGTACGGATCCAGCGGTACCGGTCGTGGCGCGAAGTTCACCGGCGAGGCGAGCATCGGCAATTCGTAGCGGTGATAGTGCGCCGCGCGGAGATTGCCAATCATCTCCTTGGTCTCGAGTAGGCGCGGCGGCTTCCCGCATCGTCGGTCGGCGCGGGTGTACACCGACCAGAGGTGGTCACCGGACGCGAGCGTCGACGAGCCGTCCTGCGCATGGACCCGGTAGATCTCCTTGAAACCCTGCGGGTAGACACCGAGCACCTCGGTGGGACCACCGTCCGAGCCGATCACGAAGTCGCCCACCCGAAGGTCACCGATCGGCCGGAAGCCGTTGGGCGTCAACACCTTCGTGAACAATGGCTGCGCGCGACCCCGCATATACCCGAGCGGCGCGACCTCGATCACCCCGGCGCTCATCAGCTTTGGGATCAGCTCGGAATCCATCATGTCGTGCAGGGCGTCGTAGAGCGGGCGCAGATACGGGTCGATCTTCTCCGACAGCGTGCCGGGCAGGAAGCCAAGGCGCTCACCGGCTTCCACGGCGGGCCGGGTGAGGATGATGCGGGACACCTGCTTGGTCTGCAACGCGTTGACCGCCTTGGCCATGGCCAGGTAGGTCTTCCCGGTACCGGCTGGCCCGATGCCAAACACGATGGTGTACTTGTCGATCGCGTCGACGTAGCGCTTCTGGTTCAGCGTCTTGGGGCGGATCGTCTTGCCGCGCCGCGACAGGATGTCCAGCGTCAGCACCTCGGCCGGCGACTCCTCGTCGGTTCCGGTCAGCATGGCGACGCTATGGCGCACGGCCTCGGGGGTGAGGGTCTGGCCACCGGCGACCACGGCGATGAGCTCTGAAAAGGCTCGCTCGGCCACGGCCACGTCGGCAGGCTCGCCGGTCAGGGTCAACGCGTTGCCGCGCACGTGAATGTCGGCGGTCAGCAGGCGCTCTACGGCCCGTAGATTCTCGTCGGCGGAACCAAGCAGGCCCACGACGAGATCGGGCGGAACATTGATGCTGCTTCGAACGGACGTGTCCGATGAGGCAGCGTTCGTCTCGCGGGGGGTCACGTGGGGTTCAGTGCCTGCTTTCTGGGTTCTAACTCCGGTGGTGACCGGATCTGGCGTTCAGGTGAGTTTACCGCTGGTCACCGTCACGCCCCAATGGTTATGCCGACGGCGTTCCCGTTCAGCGAGCGCGCCATCGCAGGTCGAGGGGATAATCGTCGGGTGTCCAAGGGTGTGCTGGTCTGCGGCGGGACCGGAGCTATCGGAAAGGCGATCGTGCACACCCTGGTCAGCGCAGGCGACCGGGTGGTGTTCAGCGGCCGCGATCGACGCCGCGGCGAGGCGCTCGCGGCGGCCACCGGGGCCAGCTACGTCCCCCACGACGACGACCGCGACGGCGCACTCGTCGTCGAGGCGGCTGCGCGGCACCTCGGCGGGCTGCACGGCCTGGTACTCAACGCGGGCACCATCGTGCACGCCCGCCTGGATCAGACCGCGCCGGCCGAGTTGGCCGACATCCTGCGGGTCAACGTCACCGTTCCGGTCACCCAGGCACAGACCGCGGCGGCGCTGATGCCCGCGGGCGGTGCGATCGTCGCGGTCGCGTCGAACGCCGGTGCGTGGGGTGAAACCGAGATCGGCGCCTATTCGGTGTCCAAGGCCGCCTTACTGGCGGCCTGCCGCGCACTGGCGGCCGAATACGGCCGACGAGGCATCCGGGTCAACGCCGTCAACCCGGGCGACACCGAGCCCGGCATGGCCTCGAGCCTCGATGTGTTCGGCGATCTGGCGTTCCCCACGCTGCCCCCGCTCGGGCGTCTCGGCCGCCCCGAGGACACCGCCGACGCGGTGGCCTTCCTCCTGTCGGATGCGGCAGGCTTCGCGACGGGTGCCGACATCCTCGTCGACGGCGGCATGCACTCCGCCCTCGACGCCGGGCGGCCGAAGTGACTGCGCCAACCGATCGCCACGTCCTGGTCAGCGGCAGCGACGGCACGCTCATCGAGGCGCTCGGCGCGCTGGGCTGGACACCGGCCGACCCGGACGCGACGACACCGCTGAGCCTGCTGGTCATCGCACCGGCACCGCAGGACGGCGGCGACGGCACGTGGTCGGCGGGCGCGGCCATGGCCGCCACCGGCGAGGTCATCCGCGGCATCACCGAGCGCCGGGACCGATTGCGGTCCGGGCGAGGTCTGGTCGTGGTCGCGGTTGCGACCCCACCCGGCCGGGCGGCGGTGCGATCCGCAGGCGACGGTGTCGTCGCGGCGGCGCTCGCCATGAGCGTGCAACTGTTCGCGGTGGACTGGGCCGCCGACGACATCCGCTGCCTGCTCGTGGTCACCGGTGGCGCCGGCGGTGAGCCACTGGCCCGGCTCGCGCACTGGCTCGCCGCTCCCGACGCACCCGCTCTAAGCGGTCAGACCATCGACATGGCCGCCGTCGACCACGCCACCCTGCGGGCACCCGGGACGTAGACGCGGTCACACCGCCCAGCGCGGCGTCAGCACACCGAGCGCGCCGAGGGCAACCGCGGCGGCGGTAGACGTCCGCAGCACCGTCGGGCCGAGACGCACCACCGTCGCGCCGGCAGCCGACAGCGCGGCGACCTCGTCGTCGCTGATGCCACCCTCCGGACCGACGACAAGCATCAGCGAACGCGCCTGAACCAGTGGCACTTTCGTCAGCGGCCCGGTCGCCGATTCGTGCAGCACCAGCACCACCGCGCCGTCCGCCGTCGCGGTGCCCACGGTGGCGACCAGTTCGGGGGTGGTCACCAACGATGTGACCGCGGGGACGTACGGCCGACGGGACTGGCGGGCAGCCGAACGCGCCACGGCCCGCCAACGCCGTAGTCCCTTGTCCACCCGGGCCGCTCCGTCCCACCGGGCCACGCAGCGCTCGGACTGCCACGCGACGAACGCGTCCGCACCTGCCTCGGTGGCCAACTCGACGGCCAACTCGGACCGGTCCGACTTGGGCAGTGCTTGCACCACGGTGACCTGGGGATTGGGCGGCTCGACGGTCCGGCGCTCGAGAACCCGGGCCGTCAGGCGACCCTTCGCGGCGTCCTCGATCACGCACTGCGCGACGATGCCCGCACCGTCGCCGAGGTCGAGTTCCTCTCCGGGTCGGATCCGGCGCACGTTGGCGGCGTGGAATCCCTCGTCGCCGTCCACGACGGCGAGCCCACCGACCTCGGGCAGCTCATCGACGTAGAACAGCGCCCGGCTCACTCCCGAGTCGCCTAGCGACCCGTGAAGGTCTCGCGCAACCGGTTGAACAACCCGCCGCCTGCGGACGTCGCATGCGTCGACTTCACCTCCGCCGCGTCACGGACCCGGTGCTCCTTGAGCTTGCGCAACAGTTCGGTGTCGTTGGTATCCAACCGCGAGGGCACGACGACCTCGACGTGGGCGTGCAGGTTGCCGCGCACCCCCGAGCGCAGATGCGGCATGCCGTGACCACGCAGCGTGACGACGGAGCCCGGCTGCGTGCCTGCCGCGATGGTGATCTGGGTGGCCCCGTCGATGATGGCGTCGACGGACACCGAGGTGCCCAACGCCGCGTCGACCATCGGCACCGAGACGGTGCAGTGCAGGTCGTCGCCGTCGCGGATGAAGATGTCGTGGGGTTGTTCGTGGACCTCGACGTACAGGTCGCCTGCGGCGCCGCCGCCAGGCCCCACCTCGCCCTGGGCCGCCAGCCGGACGCGCATGCCCTCGCCGACGCCGGCGGGGATCTTGACGCTGACCTCGCGGCGGGCCCGGACCCTGCCGTCGCCACCGCAGCGGTGGCAGGGGTCGGGGATGACCTCGCCGACGCCGCCGCACACCGGGCACGGTCGCGACGTCATCACCTGGCCGAGCAGCGAGCGCTGCACGCTCTGCACCTCGCCGTGCCCGCCGCAGGTGTCACAGGTGACCGGGGTGCTGTTGCCGTGGGTGCCCCTTCCCTGGCACAGGTCGCACAGGATCGCGGTATCGACGGTGACCTGCTTGGTCACCCCGGTCGCACACTCGGACAGATCCACCCGCATCCGTAACAGCGAATCCGAACCCGGCCGCACCCGGCCGATCGGTCCGCGGGAGCCTGCGCCGCCGCCGAAGAACGCCTCGAATACGTCACCGAGTCCGCCGAATCCGGCGAACCCGTTGCCCGCCGACGCGCCCGCGCTCTCCATCGGGTCGCCGCCGAGGTCGACGATCCGGCGCTTCTCCGGATCGCTGAGCACCTCGTAGGCGACGCTGATCTCCTTGAACCGCGCCTGCGCACCCTCGTCGGGGTTGACGTCGGGGTGCAACTCGCGCGCCAGTCTGCGATACGCCTTCTTGATGTCCGTATCGGTCGCACCCTTGCTCACTCCGAGCAGGCCGTAATAGTCGCGTGCCACGCCAAACCCTTCCCATGCCGCGTCACGCGGCTACTCGCACCCCTACCGGGTGCCCAAGACTTCGCCTATGTAGAGAGCAACCGCCGCGACGTTGGCAATGGTTCCCGGATAGTCCATTCGAGTGGGACCGACCACGCCCATGCCGCCGTACACCTTGCCCAGGCTGCCGTAGGTCGTGCTGACCACCGAGGTTCCGACCATCTGCTCGGCCTCGGTCTCGTGCCCGATTCGTACAGTGACCTTACCGGCCCCCTGCTGCGCGGCCAGCAACCGCAGCACCACCACCTGCTCCTCGAGCGCTTCGAGGACCGAACGCAGCGATCCACCGAAGTCGGCGGTGTTGCGCGTCAGATTTGCGGTGCCGCCCAGCAGCAAACGCTCTTCGCTGTGCTCGACGAGGGTCTCGACCAGCACCGTCGCGGCCCGGCCCACCGCGTCGCCCAGTCCGCCGCTGCCGTCGAGCTGGCCTGCGAGGTCCGCCACGGCGATCGACGCGGCCGACAGCGGCTTGCCCTCCAGCGCGGCCGCGAGGCGCTCGCGAAGCTGGGAAAGCTGATGGTCGTCGATGGCGTCGCCGAGTTCGACGACGCGCTGATCGACCCGGCCCGTGTCGGTGATGACCACCAACAGCAACCGGGCCGGCGTGAGCGCCACGACCTCCAGGTGACGCACGCTCGACGTCGACAACGTCGGGTACTGCACGATGGCAACCTGCCGGGTCAGCTGCGCGAGCAACCGCACCGCGCGCCGCAGCACGTCGTCGAGGTCGACGCCAGACTCCAGGAAGGTCAGGATCGCCCGTCGCTCGGCGGAGGACAGCGGCTTTACGTCGTCGAGCCGGTCGACGAACTCGCGATAGCCCTTCTCGGTCGGTACGCGACCCGAACTCGTGTGGGGTTGGGCGATGTAGCCCTCGGCTTCCAGCACTGCCATGTCGTTGCGCACGGTGGCGCTCGACACGCCGAGATTGTGGCGCTCGACGAGGGATTTGGACCCGATCGGCTCCTTGGTCGCGACGAAGTCCGCGACGATGGCGCGCAGCACCTCGAAGCGACGATCGTCGGCACTACCCATGGTTCACCTCCCGGTCCCCGTCATTTTACGGGCACGAGCAGCGCTGACGGCGCCGGAGCGCACTTCGGTGACGAGGACAACGCGAGCGCGGGGGATTAATCTCGTTTTCATGCTGACGCCGAGGTTGCGGGTTCGCCCGTCAGCGAAGGTCTTGTCGTGATCTTCAAGGGCGTCCGCGACGGCAAACCGTATCCCGAGCACAACCTCTCCTATCGGCAGTGGGCGCAGATCCCGCCGCGGCAGATCCGGCTCGACGAATTGGTCACCACCACCACCGTGCTGGCCCTCGACCGCCTGCTTTCGGAGGATTCGACCTTCTACGGCGATCTGTTCCCACACGCCGTGCGGTGGCAGGGCGTGGTCTACCTGGAGGACGGATTGCACCGGGCGGTGCGAGCCGCACTGCGCAACCGGACGGTGGTGCACGCCAGGGTGTTCGACATGGATCTGCCGCTCGCCCAGCAGATCTAGCCGCAAAGCGGTCAGGACCACTCGACCCTGCGGCGGAGGAGATACACCGCGGTGACCGTCTGCCAGACGTAGATCGAGTACACGCTGCCGCGCTCCCAGATACCGATGGGCAGGACGGTCAGAGACGTATCGAACACCAACCCGGCCAAGCACAGCAGGCCCAGCACGCCGAGGGCGACGGACACCGCGCGGTAGGCCCACGACGCACCCGCCCGCCGAATCGCCGATGCTCCGGCCAGGACCGCGACGTTGCCGCCCCCGATGGCCAGCAACGCCCCCACCCCATGCCAATCCGGACCGGTTCCCGAGGGACCGCTGTGCACCGTGGCGACGAGGAGGTTTCCGATGCCGTTGAGCACGGCGAAGACCAGGAACACCGAAGCCTTGCGGGCCCGGCCTCCCGCCACCAGCAGCGCCGCGCCTGCGGGGAACAGGATCGCCTGCATGACGAACGCACCGTTCATCAGTGCGGCGAGCGGCGACCAGCCAGGCGCTCCCAGCGTGCTGATGTAGTCGGTCGCGTAGCTATACCTGGGCATGGCCGCGGCGGCGACGGCCTCCGCGACGAAGTACCCAAGTGCCGCGCCGATCCAGAGCCATGCGCCGACCCTGGTGAACGTCCCCCGCCGGTCGGATTCGACGGATGTGGTCACGGAACCCAACGTAGAGCAGCGGGAGCGAATCAGTTCGCCATGGACTCGCGCAGGCTTCGTGGCCGCATCTCACCCCGGGTGAACAACGTCACCTGAGGCGAGATCACCGTGATGGTCGAAACCCGGTGGCGGAAGAGCTCGTTGAGCATCGAGGCGGCGGTCTCTCCGCCACCGATCACCGCGACGCGCTCGGCGGTGATGCGGTCGTGCTCGGCGGCCCTGTGCCAGAACTGCGCGATGGCTATCGCGTCGGCCCCCCCGCGGCGAGTGCGGTCGCCAAGGCGCAGTTGACGGGCTAGCGACTAAGCGAATTCGGTGGTGGCTTGACTCAACCGGTGGGTACCTCGTCGGTCCATACCCTGAAGCTCGTCAATGTGGCGGGACCGAAGGTGTTGCTGAGCGCGACGTCGGCGGCGTCGCGGCCACGCGCGATCAACACCCTGCCGATGCGCGGCGTGTTGTGGCGCGCGTCGAAGGTATGCCATTGCCCGCCGAGGAATACCTCGAACCAGGCAGAGAAATCCATCGGCTCGTCCACCGGAGGCACACCGATGTCGCCGAGGTACCCGGTGCAGTAACGCGCAGGGATGTTCATGCAGCGACAGAAGGTAACGGCGAGATGCGTGAAATCACGGCAGACGCCGATTCGCTCGTCAAATGCCTCCAGAGCGGTCCGGGTCATGCGTGCGTGTTCATAGCCGAACGTGAGATGCCGGTGAACGAAGTCGCAGATTGCCTGGACGCGGCCCCATCCCGTTGGTGCCTGCCCAAAGAGATTCCACGCCGTATCGGATAGTCGATCGGTTTCGCAATAGCGGCTCCCGAGCAGGAAGACGAGCGTCTCCTCGGGCAGGTCCGGCACGGGAATCTGCAGCGCCTCGGGAACGACGACGTCGGGAACTCCCGTGTCATTGACGAGCGCATCGGCCGAGACGCTCGTGCGGCCCTTCGGCGCAACGATGCGGGTGCACCAGTTGCCGAAGCCGTCACGATAGGCGGCCACCGGGACCGGCGGGTCGAACACCAGGGCGTCACGGCCCACGAGATCGGACACGCGGGTGAAGTGGACGTTGAGGTTGAACATCATCGGGGTCGGCTGCGGGCAGTCGAAGATCATTTCGAAGCCGAGGTGAATTCGCATCATTTTGCCTCCGGTATCCGGCAGGTGAGGTCGCGCATGGCCGACTGCGTCGGTGGTCGAAAAGATATGAATCATGACGCGCTCACGCGGCACATGCCGTGCGTAACGAATCGATCAGCATGTGCCGCAACGCCGTCCAGCGCCGGCCTGCGGCCGCCGATGCGGCGCGGGTATCCCGGTTGCTGACAGGTGATGATGGAGGTGTCCATTGTGACAACCCGTCACCAGCGCAACTCGGGTAAGTGGCGAAACGCCTGCCGCACACCTTCGCCCCATTCGTCGCTGAGCGCGGTGAAATAGGGGTCCCCCTCATCGAATCGCCGCCGCCACTGCACTTCGAGGCTGTCCCGTTCGTAGCAGATCAAGTCGATCGGCATACCGACCGACAAATTGCTACGCATGGTCGAATCGAAAGACACCAGCACACACTTCGTGGCGTCTGCCAGGGGCGTATCTTGCGTAAGCACTCGGTCGAGGATCGGCTTTCCGTACTTGGTTTCACCGGTCTGAAAGAAGGGCGTGTCCGTCCCTGCTTCGATGAAATTGCCTTCGGCATAGGTCCGGAACAGCCGTATCGGCTCGCCGGCGATCTGCCCACCGACGATGAACGAGGCATTGAACCGGATCTTGTTCTCTTCCAGGTACCCGGCGTCGCGTTTCTCGATGTCGCGCGTCGCGTCGGCGACCAGCCTCACGACGTCGAACATCGTCCGGGCACCCAAGAGATTGGTAGCCGCGTCGCCGTCGGCACAACGCTGCGTCAACAGGCTGATGACGGCCTGAGTTCCGGCCAGGTTTCCCGAACTCAGCAGAACGACAACGCGGTTGCCGGGACGCTCGAACACCGTCATCTTGCAGAACTTGGCAAAGTTATCCACGCCTGCGTTCGTACGCGAGTCCGAGGCGAAAATCATGCCCTTGTCAAGCATTACGCCGATACAGTAGGTCACGCGATGCACCTTCTGGGGCAATCGAACCCCCGTTTGCAATGCCACCAACTTCAGGTTGGTGGCGGACGCGCAGGTGAGCGATTCCCAATCCGGATGTGATCCTGCCCCGATTCCTTCGCGAACACTCAAGCCTACGCCGCTCGACGTGCGGCAACGGCTAGACATCTGGGTCGGTGCCAGGCGTTCGACGGTGATTCGCATGTGATCTCAGTCGAGTCTGGACAAACAGATGTCTGCATGTTTACTGGCCGGTAACCTACGGAACCGTAGGTTGGGCTATTGTCGACTTGGACACGGGAAACGGATGCCATGACGTTGTGCCAGGACGCCGGAACACCATTGGGTGGAGACGGGTTCACGTGAGCGAGATGAAGTATCTCGATCTGCACGGCGAGCGGGTTGCCTATCAGGATGCGGGAGCCGGCGAGGTGCTGCTGCTGATTCATGGCATG
Organism: Mycobacterium sp.; assembly: GCF_032162105.1. Lineage (GTDB taxonomy): Bacteria > Actinomycetota > Actinomycetes > Mycobacteriales > Mycobacteriaceae > Mycobacterium. Next base: position 34,094 of record NZ_JAVRPS010000292.1, read on the forward strand.
GCGGGAAGTTCGGCGACGTGGCGGGCGGTCCTACCGCAGTTGTCGAAGAGATACCGGGTGGTGGCGCCGGATCTGTTCGGGCACGGTGAATCCGCCAAGCCGCGCGGTGATTATTCGCTGGGTGCGTTCGCGGCATGGCTGCGTGATCTGCTCGACGAGCTCGGCATCACGCGGGCGACGGTCGTCGGTCAGTCGCTTGGTGGCGGTGTGGCGATGCAGTTCACCTATCAGCATCGCGACTACTGCCAGCGACTGGTTCTCATCAGCAGCGGTGGCCTGGGCCCCGACCTGAGCTGGATATTGCGGATCCTGTCGGCGCCAGGAGCGGAGCTGGTGCTGCCGGTGGTCGCGCCGCGACCGGTGCTCGACGTCGGCAACAGGCTGGGGTCGTGGCTCGTGTCGGCTGGCATCCATTCGCCACGCGCCGGCGAGATGTGGAACGCCTACTCGTCACTGTCAGACGGCCAGACCCGGCAGGCGTTCCTGCGCACGCTGCGCTCGGTGGTGGACTACCGTGGCCAGGCGGTCAGTGCGGTCAGCAAGTTGCATCTGAGTGCTGGGCTACCCACCTTGCTGATCTGGGGGAATCAGGACCGGATCATTCCCGTCGCCCATGGTTACGCCGCTCACGACGCCCTACCGGGTAGCCGGCTTGAAGTACTCAGCGGGGTGGGGCATTTCCCGCACGTTGAGTCCCCGGCCGCGGTGGTGGAGTTTCTCGATGACTTCATCGCCGCAACAGCACCGCCACCAACCGCGCCTCCCGGCGAGGGGCGTGGCATGGGGTCGGCAGCATGCTGAGTCCGCCAGAGCCACTTACATTTTGGTGTATCGGGCCATGGCGAAGCTGTAGAGGCCGTAGGTGATGATTCCTGCGCCTGCGGCGATCAGGAGCGCTACTCCGTAGGGTTGGGCGCCGAGGGTTTTGAGGGCCCCGTCGAGTCCGGTGGCCGTGGTGGGCTGCGAGCGGCTCGCGGCGACGATGACCAGCACCCCGGCGCCGGCGATGACCAGGTCCTTGGCGATGTAGCCGACGGTGCCCAGTCCTCGCACCAGGTCGCTGGAGTTGGCTGTGAGATCGTGCAGAAGGGTGCGGCTGGCTCCCTTGTAGACGTGATAGCCGCCGACCGCGACGATGATCACGCCGGCGGCGATGAGTGCGATCGTGCCGGTGCCGGTCTGCATCAGGCGTGCGCTGATCCCCGAATTCTGTGCGCCGGTGGACTTCCCGGTGCCCCGGGCGAATCCGAACGTGGAGTAGGCGAACGCGAGGTAGACCACTGCCAGCGCGAAGGCCTTCGCCCGGTCCAGCACTTCTGATGACGGGCCTTGGGATTTCGGGTCGTCGAGCGACCGAGGGCTGTTTCGGCGAGCCGCCACAACCCCATCGCCACGAGCGCGACCGCGGCTCTTCTGCTGCAGCTACTCACCCAGGAAGTGCTCTACCCTCGCCTCGACGAGGTCTGATTCCCGTCGTGTCGATGCGGCGTCGAGCCCGCCTCGATTGCCGTCCTGTCCGGGCAGTGTTTCGAGGTGGTGGCGCGTAGGTGTGGGT
>NZ_JAVRPS010000293.1:0-3201 GCF_032162105.1 Mycobacterium sp.
CAACCGAAGTAGTTGATCCCGCCGGAGGCATCCCAGAAGACGTGTCCCCACATGTACGGATCGCCGCCATCTGGGCCGTTGTTGCCGTCGATGAACGCGTCCGGCCCGCTCGGCGGGTCGTTGATCCAGCCGAACACGGTCGAAGTGTCGTAGCCCTGCGCCGACGCGTTGAGTCCGACGGTCTGCAGGTTCGCCACCACGATGTTGGCCATCGACTGGGCGTTGACGTTGCCGTTGGCATACCCGATCACCAACGTCTTGTTCGCGTTGGCAGGTAGCGCATCGACATATGACTTGAAAGCGCCCGCGTCGTAGGAGATCGACTGCTTGTCCGCATCACCGGGGATCATCCCCTTGGCGTACATGGTGGTGGCCACCTCGGAGCGCTTGCCCAGCACCTGACTCACCAGCGTCGCCTGGTCGAGCGACTTCAGGAACGCAACTCTGGCGTCGGCATTCTTGAAGAACTCATGGCTCGGATTCACCGTCACCAACGCGCCCTGCAGCGTCGGCAGGAAGTAGTTCGATACGTTGGCCGCGTTCTCGTACTTGCCCAGGCTCGAGGATGGCAGTGCGGCCGCGATCACGTCGACGGTGCCGTTGTCGAACGCTAGCTCGAGCGCGGACTCGTCGGTGTAGACCGGCAGTTCGACCTTCTTGAACGGCGACTTGGGCCCCCAATACCCGTCGTACTGGGTCATTTCGTACTTGACCCCGGTCTGCGCAGTGGTCAGCGTGTACGGACCGGTGCCCAAATCATGTGAGGAGAGGTAGGTCTGGGCGTCGTCGGAACCGGCGTTGGCCTTCAACCCATCTGGCGATTCCATCTTCGGACCGAACGGCGACGCAAGGTAGCTCAGGAAGGCGGTGTTCGGCTGCTTGAGCGTGATGACCGCCGTGTAGTCGTCGGGCGTCTCGACGCTCTTGACGACGTCGACCATGTATGCCGCACCGCCTTTCACCGCGATTCGGCGCTTGAACGCGACGTCGACGGCAGCAGCGGTAAACGGCGTGCCGTCGTGGAAGGTCACACCCTTGCGCAGATGAAAGGTGTATACGTCATGGGTGGGATTTTCCTCCCACGATTCGGCCAGGCGCGGCGCGATCTCGACCTTGTCGGTGTTGTTCTTGTATTGGACCAGACCTTCGTACGCGTTGATCATGATCGCGGTGCCGTTGTTGGCGTAATAGATGTCGGGGTCGGGCGGCTGGCCGATGTCGCCGAGCAGACCGACGGTCAGGGTGCCGTCGGTCGGTGGACCGGATGCCTCACCGCCGCCCCCGGATTGGCTGGGGGTGCCGGAACTACACGCGCTCAGGCCCAGGGACAGGGACAGGGCGGCGCAGACGGCGAGGCCTCGCAACAGTCGGGTGTGCATAGCGGACTCCCTTGTTCGGTTGACGGGTGGTGCGAAGGAAAAGGTGAGGCTGCGGTGCTTCATTCGGCGGCCACCCTCGGGTCGGCGAGCGCCTGCAGCAGGTCAACGACCAGATTGGACACGACGTAGATGGCCCCCAGCACCAGCGTGACCCCGGCGATTGCCGGAAAGTCGGAGACCGGTATCGAGGCGGCCAGGTAGTTGCCGATGCCGGGCCACGAGAAGACCTGTTCGACGACGACGACACCGGCGAACATGAATCCGAGCTGCAGCCCGCTCATCGACAGGGCAGGCCCGATGGCGTTGCGCAGGACGTGGTGGGCGACCACCTGCGGCTCGGTCAGCCCCTTGGAACGGGCCGTCCGCACATAGTCGACCTCCAGCACGGCCAGCAGCGACGACCGTAGGACCCTGCCCATTGCGACCGCCGGTGCAATGGACAGCACCACCGCGGGGAGCACCAGATGCCGTAGCGCGTCGACGAACGCGTCGGCCTGGCCGTGCAGCAGGGTGTCGACCGCCTGCATGCCGAACGGCCCTGGATCCTCGAAGTTTCCGACGCCGCGGGCCGGTAGCCAGCCGAGCTGGCCGAAGAAGATGATGATGCCGACCAGCGCCAGCAGGAACGGCGGTGCCGCCGCCAGCAGCAGCAGTGCACCCCGGCCGATCCTCGCGCCGGGCCACCGCAGCGCGCCGGACATCGCATATAGCGCCGCCAGCGCCAGCGCGACGAGGAACGCCGCGACGACGAGTTCGAAGGTGGCCGGTAGGTAGGTGGCAAGGTCGGATGTCACCGGCTGCCGGGTGCGTAGCGACCGGCCGAGATCCCCGGTGAACAGCCCTCCGAGGAAGCGGAAGTACTGGGCGAAGAAGGGGTCGTTCAGGCCCAGCCGCTGGCGCTCCGCCGCGACCATTGCGTTCGAGGCGTTGGCCCCGACGTACGCGCGGGCGGGGTCTCCGGGCGAAACATATTGCAGCACAAAGATCACCAGCGACAAGGTCAACAGGATGACCACGGCGGCCGCGAGTCGGCGGGTGAGGAAGCCCAGCATCGGCTACCTCCGGACCGGGATGAGGTTGCGGATGGCGTCGCCGCCGACGTTGGCGAGCAGGCTCAGCAGCAGCACCGTGATGCCCGGGATGCCGGGCACCCACCACTGACTGAGCAGCTGGCTCAAAGTGCGTGCGGTGTCGGCGCCGAGCTCAGGGGCCGGCGCCCGCTGACCAAGCCCCAGGAATGAGAGCGCGGCGAGCAGCAGCACCACGTTGCCGATGTCGAGGCTGGCGCTGACTACCGCCGTGGGAACCACGCCGGGCAGCAGGTGGCGGGTGAGGATTCGCGACCGACTGACCTCGGACAGCCGGGCAGCCTCGACGTGCGGGCGGACAGCGAGCGCCTTGGTTTCGCCGCGCACGATGCGGGCGTAGTACGGCCACCACACCAGTGACACGCCGATCAGGGTGTTGACCAGACCGGATCCCAGCGCGGCAACGATGGCGATCGCAACCAGTGCACCGGGTAGCGCCAGAAACAGGTCGGTGATGCGCATCAGGAGAACTGAGTCGACCCAGCCGCCGGTTGCGCCCGCGATCAATCCGATGGTGCCGCCGATGAGCAGGCCGATCGCGACCACCACCAGCGCGCTGAGCCAACTCACCTGGATACCGATCAAAGTGCGGGACAATAGATCTCGACCAATTCCGTCAGTGCCGAGTAGGTGCCCAGGACTCAGCGGGGGCAGGTTGATGGAGCCGACGGGTTGGATCGGGTTGTACGGAGCGAGCTGCCTCGCGAACACGGCGACCAGCGTTACCAGGGCAA
>NZ_JAVRPS010000294.1:0-10868 GCF_032162105.1 Mycobacterium sp.
CCGTGGGCGTGGGTGTCGCCGAACAGCGATGCCTTCCAGCCGCCGAAGCTGAAATACGCCATCGGCACTGGGATCGGCACGTTGATGCCGACCATGCCGACTTCGACTTCGTTTTGGAACCGCCGCGCGGCCCCGCCGTCGTTGGTGAAGATCGCGGTGCCGTTGCCGTACGGGTTGGAGTTGATCAGTTCGAGTGCCTCGTCGTAGGAGTCGACGCGCACGACCGACAGCACCGGGCCGAAGATTTCGTCGGTGTAGACGCTCATCTGCGGGGTGACGTGGTCGATCAGGGTGGGCCCGAGCCAGAAGCCGTCCGGGCCGCCGTCGGGGTCCACGTGGCGGCCGTCGACGACGATGTCCGCGCCGTCGGCCTCGCCGGCGTCGATGTAGGAGGCCACCTTGTCGCGGTGGGCCTTGGTGACCAACGGGCCCATGTCGGTGTCGCGGGTGCCGTCGCCGATCTTCAATGGTGTGGTGCGCTCGGCGATCTTGGCGACCAGGTCGTCGGCAATCGGGCCGACAGCCACACAGGCGCTGATGGCCATGCAGCGCTCACCCGCGGAACCGAAGCCGGCGTTGACCATGGCGTCGGCGGCCAGGTCCAGGTCGGCGTCGGGCAGGATCACCGCGTGGTTCTTGGCCCCGCCGAGGGCTTGCACGCGCTTACCGTGCGCAGTGCCGGTCTGGTAGACGTATTGGGCGATCGGGGTGGAGCCCACGAAGGACACCGACTTGATCTTGGGGTTGGTCAGCAGTTCGTCGACGGCGGTCTTGTCGCCCTGCAGCACGTTGAACACCCCCGCAGGCAGACCGGCTTCGGCCCACAGCGCGGCCAACCACAGCGCGGCCGACGGATCCTTCTCCGACGGCTTGAGCACCACGGTGTTGCCCGCGGCGATCGCGATCGGGAAGAACCACATCGGCACCATGGCCGGGAAGTTGAACGGGGAGATGACCCCGACCGTTCCCAGCGGTTGGCGGATCGAGTAGACGTCGACATTGGTCGAGGCGTTCTCGGTGAACCCGCCCTTGAGCAAGTGTGGGATACCGCAGGCGAATTCGACGACCTCCTGGCCCCGGGACACTTCACCGAGCGCATCGGAGACGACCTTGCCGTGCTCGCTGGTGATGATCTCGGCCAGTTCGCCCTTGCGGGCGTTGAGCAACTCGCGAAACGCGAACAGGATCTGGGTGCGCTTGGCCAGTGAGGTGTCGCGCCACGCCGGGAACGCCGCCGCTGCGGCGTCGATCACCGCGCGGGCATCCTCGACACTGGCCAACGCCACCTGCCCCGTGACCTCACCGGTCGCGGGATTCGTCACCGGCGACGTCGCACCCGACATCCCTTCGAACGGCTTGTTGTCGATCCAATGGCGAATGGTTTGCGGCATATCCCTCAGTCTGTGTCAGGAAGTCATCACTCGCGGGGTACAAGATGTAACTGATATCGACCGCCCGTTTACACTCTGTAAATGGGTCTGACAGTGGCACAGGTGATCGACCTGCCCGTCCTGCAAGCGGGGCGGCCCGAAGTTCTCAGCTCGTGTCGATGGGACGAGCAGATCCGCTGGGTTCACGTCGGCGACGTCGCCGATCTGTCGGACCTGCTGCAGGGCGGTGAGTTGGTCCTGACGACCGGTGCCGCGTTGCGGAAATCGCCCGACAGATACTTGCGCGGCATCGCCGACGCAGGCGCGCTGGGCGTCGTCGTCGAGCTGACGGCCGGTGCGCCTCTGCCGAAGAAGGCAGCGGCGTCGGCCGAGCACCTGAACGTGGCGTTGGTGGCGCTGCACCGCGAAGTCAAGTTCGTCGAAGTGACCGAAGTGGTGCACCGACGGATCGTGTCCGAGCAGTTCGAGGAGGTCGCGTTCGACCGTCGCGTCCACGAGACGTTCACCGACCTCAGCATGAAGCGGGTCTCGGCCAACGGGATCGTCGCGGCCGCCGCTCGCATGCTCGACGAACCGGTGGTGCTGGAAGACCTTGCACACCAAGCGCTTGCGGTCGCGCCGGGCCCCGATACGGCGGCGGCGCTGCTCGACGATTGGGAACACCGCTCCCGACGCGGCTCCATGGGAGGCGGCGAGGGCTGGGTCATGACGGCGGTCGGACCCCGCGGCGAAGAATGGGGAAGGTTGATCGTCCCGCGCGTCCCCGCCGACGCCGGACGCACCAAGATGGTGCTCGAACGGGCAGCGTCCGCACTTGCCCTCAACCGGATGATCGAGCGTGACCGATCCGGTCTGCACCAACAGGCCCAGAGCGGGCTCGTCGAGGACGTGCTGCGCAACCGGATCAATGACGAGCGCGAGATCGCCGCCCGTGCACACGCTTTGGGCCTTCGCAAGACATCGCGGTACTTCCCGGTGGTGGTGCAGACGGGCAATGTGGGGCCGGGATCGGATCCGGTGGCCGAACAGCGACGCAACATCGGACTCCTCGATGCGGTGGCGCACACCGTGAACGCGTCGGGCCACACCGGGCTGTTCACGATCCGCAGCGACGGTGAGATCGGCGCCGTCGTGGCGTTGAGCACCACCAGGCCCGCGGGATCGGACACGGTGTGGAGTGCGTTGGGCACCAGCGTGGCGCGGGAGGTGGCGCGCGTGGACCGCGGGCGGCGTGCGGTGCTGGCCCTCGGTGAGCCCTGCGGACTCGTCACCGACGCCGTGCTCGGCCTCGCCGACGCTGCGCACGTCGCGGACGCGGCCCTGGCGATGCGGGGCGAGCCACGGCCGTTCTACCGCACGGCCGACGTCCGGCTTCGCGGGCTGATCTCCCTGCTGCAGGACGATCCCCGGTTCCAGGCGTTCGCCGAAACCGAGCTCAGGACACTGTTGACGGGCGAGAACGCCAGTGCGCCATCGGATCTGGCGGTGCTGCGCGAGTACCTTCGGGCCGGAGGGAACAAGGTCGCGTTGGCTACCCGCCTGCGCATCAGCAGACCGGCGCTCTACAAGCGGCTATCGGCCATCGAGGAGAAGCTGGGCGTCACGTTGGCCGACGCGGAATCGACGGTGTCCCTGCACGTGGCGATGCTGGTGCTGGAGGTCCGCAGAGGTGGCGACGTCGGGGTGACCGGCTAAACGCTCACATCAAGCGGTCATCAGAGCGTGGTCCAGGTACGGCGTGATGTTGCCAAGCGCGCGTTCGACGTACTCGTCCTTTTCTCCGACCGGCGCGACGTAGTGCAGGGCGCCCCTCGCGGCGTCGAGACCTTCCAGGCGGGCGATCATCCAGCCCGCGAGATAGGCCGACGAGAGGCAACCGCCTGCCGTGGCGACATTGCCCTTGGCGAACAGCGGTTGATCGAGCACCTCGACGCCGGCCTCCTGCACCCATGGCTTGGTCGTCAAGTCGGTGCACGCCGGGACTCCGTCGAGGAGCCCGAGTTTGGCCAGTATCAGCGTGCCGGAGCATTGTGCGCCGAGCAGCTGCCGGGATGGATCGAGCGGCAGCCGTGCCATCAGCGCCGGATCCGCGACCACTTCGCGGGTCTGCCTGCCGCTGCCCACGATGACCGCGTCGGCGGCGCTGGCTTCGTCGAGCGAGACGTGGGATTCGATGACGACGCCGTTCATCGATCGGACTCGTGGGCTCGGGCTGGCGATCGAGACCCGCCAGTCGGTCTTCCGAACTCGGTTGAGAACACCAAGTGCGATCAGCGAGTCGAGTTCGTTGAAGCCCTCGAAGGTGAGGATGGCGATGTGCATGGCTCGAGCGTAAGGCGCCGTATCCAATACGATCAACTTATTGTCATGCATACAATCGCCGGGTGGCACGCGCTCGATACAAGGCCGTCGTAGACGCGCTGGCGACCGATATCCGGGCAGGCAAGATCCCTCCCGGCACGCGGTTGCCGACCCATCGCGAGCTCGCGGCCCGAGAGGGGCTGGCCCTGGTGACCGCGACCCGGGTCTACGCCGAGCTCGCAGGCATGGGCCTCGTCAGTGGCGAAACCGGGCGCGGCACTTACGTCCGGGAAACCTCCCTACCGCCTGGGCACGGCATGGAGCAGCGGGCGTTCGCCGATGACGTCGTGGACTTGAACTTCAACTACCCGTCGGTGCCCGGACAGGCCGACTTGCTGCGAAATGCCCTGCGGGCGCTGGCATCCTCGGGTGATCTGGAGGCCCTCCTGCGTTACCAGCCCCACGGTGGCCGTCCCCACGAGCGGGCGTCGGTAGCGCTTCATCTCGAACGGCGCGGACTCACGGTTCCTGCGGATCGGGTGTTGATCGCCAACGGCGCGCAACACGGATTGGCCGTCGCGGCAATGGGGATCCTGCAGCCCGGCGACGTGGTTGCGGCCGACGCGTTGACCTATCCGGGATTCAAAGTGCTCGCTCAGGCACTTCGCCTGGAGTTGGTGCCGCTACCCGCCACGACCGACGGCCCTGACTTGGACGCTCTTGCGCAGCTGTGCGTGACGCGACAGATCCGGGCGATCTACACGATGCCGACGCTGCACAACCCGCTCGGGTGGGTCACTTCCCTGCAGTCCCGTCAACAATTGGTGACGATTGCGCGCGCGCATGGCCTTCTCATCATCGAGGACGCCGCATACGCGTTCCTGGCCGAACGACCACCGGCGCCACTGGCCGCGCTCGCACCTGAGTCGACGCTCTACGTCTCCGGCCTATCCAAGAGCGTGGCCACCGGCCTTCGCTTCGGATTCGTGGTAGCCCCAACCGAATTCACGGGTGAACTCGAGCGGGTGATCCGGGCGACGACCTGGAACACACCGGCCCTGATGACCGCGATCGCCACCGGGTGGCTCAACGACGGCACCGTCGATCGCCTGGAAGCGCAGAAGCGGGCCGACGCCCGTGACCGGCAAGCGGTGGCCCGCGAGGTTCTCGACGGGCTCGAACTCGTCGGGCATCCGTCGTCGTACTTCCTGTGGCTCCCCATGCCCGGCGAAGCCCGAGCCGACCAGGTGGCAGCGGCGCTGATGCGCGAGACCATCTCGGTGTCGACTGCAGAACCGTTCGCGACGAGCAAGACCCCACCACACGCGATCAGGCTGGCGCTCGGGTCCGTAGACATGGATGTCCTGGCCGAGTCACTCGCGACGGTGAAACGGGTGATCGACGCGTACACCCATTGACGGGGCCGTCGCGCGTGTTCAATGGGCCGATGAAGTTGCCCGTCATGCCGCCGGTCTCGCCGATGCTGGCGAAGTCGGTTCCGGAGATTCCGCCCGGCGCCTGGTATGAGCCGAAGTGGGACGGCTTCCGGTCGATCTGCTTCCGCGACGGGGACGAGGTGGAACTCGGCAGCCGCAACGAGCGGCCGCTGACCCGGTACTTCCCCGAAGTCGTCGCGGCGGCCATCGCGGAGCTACCGGACAGATGTGTGATCGACGGGGAGATCGTCGTTCCGTCCGCGCACGGTCTGGATTTCGAGGCGCTGCAACAGCGCATCCACCCGGCGGACAGCCGCGTGCGGATGCTCGCCGAGAAGACTCCTGCGTCGTTCATCGCCTTCGATCTGCTCGCGCTCGGCGACGATGACCACACCGGTCGGCCGTTCAGCGAGCGCCGCGCCGCCCTGGTCGACGCGCTGGCCGGCGCTGGTCCGTCCATTCACGTGACCCCGCTGACCACCGATCTCACCACTGCCCAGAGGTGGTTCTCCGAGTTCGAGGGCGCCGGCCTCGACGGTGTCGTCGCCAAAGCGCCGACGATCACCTACCAGCCGGACAAGCGCGTCATGTTCAAGATCAAGCACGTACGCACCGCCGACTGTGTGGTTGCCGGGTACCGGGTGCACAAGTCCAGCGACGACGCGATCGGCTCGCTGCTGCTCGGGCTCTACCGGGACGACGGTGCGCTGGCCTCGGTCGGCGTCATCGGCGCCTTTCCGATGGCCACCCGCCGAAGCCTGTTCACCGACCTACAGCCCTTGGTCACGACGTTCGACGTCCACCCATGGAACTGGGCCGCCCACGAAGCCGCGCAACGCACGCCCCGTCGAAACGAGGGCTCGCGCTGGAACGCAGGCAAGGATCTGTCGTTCGTGCCACTGCGACCCGAGCGCGTGGTCGAGGTCCGCTACGACCACATGGAAGGCGAAAGGTTCCGCCACACAGCCCAATTCAACCGCTGGCGCCCCGACCGCGACCCACGCTCGTGCACCTACGCCCAGCTCGAGCAACCGCTGACCTTCAGCCTTGATGTCATCCTTCCCGGTCTTGGCCACGGCGATGCGTTCTAGGGTGGGCGCTGTGCCCCGAGTATCCGGTCGTCCCGCTGACGCCTCGCCGTGGTCGCCGCGGGAGGCCGAACTGCTGGCGGTGACGTTGCAGCTGTTGCAGCAAAACGGCTATGACCGGTTGACGCTGGACGCGGTCGCCACCACGGCCCAGGCCAGCAAGGCGACGGTGTACCGGCGGTGGCCGACCAAGGCCGAGTTGGTGTTGGCCGCGTTCATCGAAGGCGTCCGTGAGGCCGCCGTCCCGCCCGACACCGGCACGCTGCGAGGGGACCTGCTGCAACTCGGCGAGACGATCCTGGAGCAAACCCGTCAGCACGCCAGCACCCTCCGCGCGGTGCTGGTGCAGGTTTCGAACAATCCCGCGCTCATGGAGGCGATGCAGCGCGAGTTCATCGATCACCGGGAAGCCTTGCTCCGGTTCGTCCTGCAGCAGGCCGTCGACCGCGGAGAGATCGACGGCGCCGCCATCAGCGACGACGTGTGGGATGTGCTGCCGGGCTATCTGATCTTCCGGTCCATCATCCCGAACCGGCCGTCCAGCAAGGACACCGTGCGAGCCCTGGTAGACGAGGTTCTCATCCCCTCCCTGACCCGACCGATCGGCTGAGCGCACCCGGCTTTGCGCAGCTCACAGGCGGAAAGTCAAGACTTGCCCCTAACGGTCCCGTACCGTACCGTTCCGCTAGGTACTTAGACTCGCTCTGCAGTGCTGCGAGAGAGTCCGCCCGGGGGTAATCGGGCTGGCCGGCCGTCGAAAGGTCTAGGGGTGAAGCGGATTTCGATCGGCGGTTTCGTCAGACGACGATGGATGGTGCTGGTCGCCGTGTTGGTGGTCGCGGTCACGGCGTTTGCCGTGTATCGGCTGAATGGCATCTTCGGTTCCAACAACACGGTCTCCCGGCCAAGCGCCGACTCGCTGGAGAACTCCGACTACAACCCCAAGCGCGTCCTCTTCGAAGTGTTCGGCTCGCCCGGATCCACGGCCACCATCAATTTCCTGGACAAAGACGCCCAGCCTCAGCGCGTCGACAACGTGCCCCTGCCCTGGTCGCACCCGCTGACGACGACCGACCCCACGCTGTTCGCCGACCTCCGCGCCCAAGGTGACGGAAGCACGATCGGTTGCCGCATCACGGTGAACGGCATCGTCAAGGACGAAAGGTCCACCAACAACGTGAACGGCTACATCGCCTGCCTGGACAAGTCCGCATGAGCGAGCACCGGGTCGACGAGCCCGTCGAGGCTGCGGCGGTTCAGGGTTCGTTCATGGCGCGCAACATCCGTCGGTTCGCCGTGCCGATCATGATCATCTGGGTCGGAATCGCCGCGTTCACCAACGTCTTCGCCCCGCAGTTGGAGGTCGTCGGAGCGGCACATTCGGTGTCGATGAACGCGCCCGACTCTCCGTCGATCATGGCGATGAGGCACATCGGCAAGGTGTTCAACGAGTACGACTCCGATAGCGCTGCCATGGTCGTGCTCGAAGGCGACCAACCTCTTGGTGCCGATGCCCACCACTACTACGACGACCTGGTCAAGCGAATCGGCCAGGACACCAAGCACGTTCAGCACATTCAGGACTTCTGGGGGGATCCGCTCACGGCGGGTGGCTCACAGAGCAAGGACGGCAAAGCCGCTCTGGTGCAGGTGTATCTGGCAGGAAATCAGGGCGAGGCGTTGTCCAACGAGTCCGTCGACGCCCTCCGCGACATCGTGAACCACTCCAAGCCACCGCCCGGCGTCAAGGCCTACGTCACCGGCGCCGCACCGCTGATCACCGACAACTTCGAAGTCGGCAGCGAGGGCACCGCGAAGGTCACCATCATCACCTTCGTGGTCATCGCGGTGATGCTGCTCATCGTCTATCGCTCGATCGTTACCACGCTCATCGTCCTGGTCACGGTCCTCGTCGAGTTGTCCGCCGCCCGTGGCGTCGTCGCCTTCCTGGCGAATCAGGGGATCATCGGTCTGTCGACCTACTCGACGAATCTGCTCACACTGTTGGCGATCGCCGCAGGAACCGACTACGCGATATTCGTCGTCGGCCGATATCACGAAGCGCGTTCGGCAGGCGAGGAACGAGAAACGGCGTTCTACACGATGTTCCGGGGAACCGTGCACGTGATCGTCGGCTCGGGACTGACGATTGCCGGGGCTGTGTTCTGCCTCTACTTCACCCGACTGCCCTACTTCCAGACCCTGGGGGTGCCCGCCGCCATCGGAGTCCTGGTGGCGCTGACGGCCGCGCTCACCCTGGGGCCCGCGGTGCTGGTGGCGGCCAGCCACTTTGGGCTGCTGGACCCCAAACGCAAGCACCGCACCCGCGGTTGGCGCCGGATCGGCACGGCCATCGTGCGGTGGCCCGGCCCCATTCTCGTCGTGACGATCGCGCTGGCCCTGATCGGTCTGCTCGCCCTGCCCGGCTACAAGACCAGCTACGACGCCCGTCCATATCTGCCTGCTGACGCGCCGGCCAACGTCGGATATGCGGCGGCCGAACGCCACTTCTCCGAGGCGAGGCTGAATCCCGAACTGTTGATGATCGAGACCGATCACGACATGCGAAACCCCGCGGACATGCTCATCCTCGAACGGGTGGCCAAGGCGGTTCTGCACACCCCGGGCATCTCTCTGGTGCAATCGATCACGCGGCCACTCGGCGCGCCGATCACGCACAGCTCCATACCGTTTCAGATCAGCGCGAGTAGTGCCAGCCAGATCATGAACCTGCCCTACCAGCAGGCGCGGGCCCAGGATCTGATGAAGCAGGCCAACGACATCAACAACACGATCGACATCCTGCGACAGCAGTTGACGCTGCAGAAGGCCAGTGCTTCCGCCACCAACGAGCAGACCCAAGCGTTCCACGACACCGTCGCGATCGTGAACGACCTGCGCGACAAACTCGCCAACTTCGACGACTTCTTCCGTCCCCTGCGCAACTACTTCTACTGGGAACCGCACTGCTTCGACATCCCCTCCTGCGCGGCACTGAGGTCGGTGTTCGACGCACTCGACGGCATCAGCGCACTCAGCGATCAGTTCGGGAACATCACCGCGAGCCTGGACAAGCTCAATGCCCTGCAGCCGCAACTCGTCGCGTTGTTACCGCCCCAACTCGCGATTCAGGAGCGCAACCGCGACCTCATCCTGTCCAACTTCGCCACCACGAACGGCACCAACACTCAATCGGAGGAGGCGCTGCGCAACGCGACCGCGATGGGACAAGCCTTCGACCAGGCCAAGAACGACGACTCCTTCTACCTGCCACCGGAAGCCTTCGACAACGCCGACTTCAAGCGCGGCCTGAAGCTGTTCCTCTCGGCCGACGGTCACGCTGCCCGCATGATCATCACCCACGAGGGCAAACCCGCCACCCCCGAGGGGATTTCGCACATCGATGCGCTGAAGAACTCAGCGTTCGATGCGATCAAGGCAACGCCGTTGTCGGACGCCAAGATCTATGTCGCGGGTACCGCGGCGACGTACAAGGACATTCAAGACGGAGCCAAGTACGACCTGTTGATCGCGGCCCTGGCCGCGCTCAGCCTCATCCTGCTCATCATGATGTTCATCACGCGCAGCCTGGTGGCTGCCATCGTCATCGTCGGCACCGTCGCGCTGTCGTTGGGCGCATCCTTCGGGTTGTCGGTGTTGGTCTGGCAGTACATCTTCGGCATCCAGTTGTACTGGATCGTGCTCGCATTGGCGGTCATCCTGCTGCTGGCAGTGGGCGCCGACTACAACCTGTTGCTGATATCCCGGTTCAAGGAAGAGATACACGCCGGATTGAAAACCGGCACCATTCGCGCGATGGCGGGCACCGGTGGTGTCGTCACCGCTGCCGGGTTGGTGTTCGCAGCGACCATGTCCTCGTTCGTGTTCAGCGATCTGATCGTGCTCGGCCAGATCGGCACCACGATCGGCCTCGGGTTGATGTTCGATACGTTGATCGTGCGGTCGTTCATGACACCGGCCATCTCGACCCTGCTCGGACGCTGGTTCTGGTGGCCGCAGATCGTGCGTACCCGTCCGGCCAGCCAGATGCTGCGCCCCTATGGGCCGCGCCGCGCAGTTCGCGATCTGCTCGAGCGTGAACCGAACGACCGTTTCGTCAGCCCCGACTAACGCCGAACGTGCGGTTGTTATACCGAACAGTCGGGGCGTTCAGCGCTCACTCGCGTAGAGGTGGACCAGCCCGGAGGCGACGGCGAACCGCGGGCCGTGCACGCCGTCGATGTTGGCCCGTCCCACCGCGATCGGGATCGTGCGCAATGATTCGCCGACCGTGCGGAGCAGTTCGTCGTCGAGTGCCCCGCCCCCGGCCAGCACCAGTGCGGTGGGTGGATCGTCGAAGGCCAACATGGCGCGGGCGATGTTCGCCGCGACCGTCTCCTGCTTGATTGCCAGCCGCAGGCTGCGCCACTCCTCCGCCGCCAGCTTGCTCGAGAACGGCACCAGGCCTGCACTTCCGCGCGTGCACAACCGGCCGATCGCGTCGGTCTGAGCGGGGCTGTCCAGGAACAACCGCCTGCCGTCCTCCTCGTGCGCCACGTGCGGACCTTCGACCCTCAGGGCCGGTGTCCGCTTCACCCGCTCGGCGAGAGCACGCGGGATGCTCAGCACCCGCGCCACGGCGGTAGTGATCG
>NZ_JAVRPS010000295.1:0-6458 GCF_032162105.1 Mycobacterium sp.
TCGTCGGCCAGCAGACCCGCGATCAGCACCAGCGAATTGGTCACGGGTCGATCCCGGCGAACAGGTCGTCCTCGGGCAGCTTGAAGGCCACGCGGGAGCGGGCCAGCTCGTACTCCTCGGTGGGCCACAACCGCTGCTGCCACTCGATCGGCGCGGCGAAGAAGTCGCCGTTCGGGTCGATCTGGGTGGCGTGCGCGCGCAGGGCGTCGTCACGTTGCTCGAAGTACTTCGAGGCTTCGATCCGGGTGGTCACGCGGCTGGCGAAGACGTCGAGCTCGGGATCGAAGTGCTTCAGCCACTTGTCGAACGGCCCGTGCATGCCGTGCTTGGCGAACTCGTCCTGGATCAACTGCATGCGCTTCCGCAGGAAGCCGTGGTTGTAGTACAGCTTCGAGACGCTCCACGGCTCGCCCGCATCCGGAAACAACACGTGGTCGCCTGCCGCCTCATATGCGGCCATGGACACCTCGTGGGTACGGATGTGATCGGGATGCGGGTAACCACCGTTCTCGTCGTAGGTGGTCAGCACGTGCGGCCTGAACTCGCGGATGAGGCGCACCAAGGCCTCCGTCGGCCCCTCCAGCGGCACCACCGCGAAGCAGTCGTCCGGCAGGGGCGGCAGCGGGTCACCCTCCGGCAGCCCGGAGTCGACGAAACCCAGCCAGCTGTGCTCGACACCGAGGATCTCGGCGGCCCTCGCCATCTCGTCGCGCCGGACCTCGTGGATCCGGCCGTGCACGTCCGGCAAGTCCATCGCCGGATTGAGGATGTCCCCGCGTTCGCCACCGGTGACCGTCACGACCATCACGCGCGCACCCTCGGCCGCGTACTTGGCCGTGGTTGCAGCACCCTTGCTGGACTCGTCGTCCGGGTGGGCGTGCACCGCCATCAAGCGCAGTTCGCTCACTCGTACCTACCTGATCTTGGTTCGTCGGGACTCGTACGGACCGTTCCAACAGTCTCGGGTAGTCCTATAGTTCCAGTCCGAGCAGACGGAACCGAACTCAGACCCATCCGAAGGGGCGACGCACCGCACATGATCGAGCGTCCGGCCGCCCGCTACGGGCGGCAAAAGCTGTCGAGCCGAACCCGTCGCCGGCTGGCAATCGGCCTCTTCGTCCTCATTCTCGCCATCGGCGTCGTAGTCGCAATCGTCGGCTTTCAGCGCCTCGGTACCGGCGACGTCAAAGGCGAGTTGGGCGGCTATCGATTGGTCGACGACGGCACCGCCGAGGTGACCATCTCGGTGACCCGCAAGGATCCCTCTCGCCCCGTCGTGTGCATCGTGCGGGCCCGGTCGATCGACGGCGGCGAGACGGGCCGCCGCGAGGTGCTGGTTCCGCCGTCGTCGGCCGCAACGGTGCAGGTGACGGCCATCGTCAAGACCAGTCAGCGGCCGGTGATGGGCGACGTCTACGGCTGCGGAACCGACGTTCCCGCCTACCTCGTGGCGCCCTGACCGACCGCCGGTCGAGCGTCCGTCGCACGAACATCGAAAAGCTAATACGTAAAGATCCGCTGACCTGGCGGTGGTAGCATGGTCGGATACACGGTTCCTGGATGGAGCCGTGTATTGCTGCTTTAACGCGCGGGTATGCGCTTGCGATCGCGGCATTTGGGGAACTTTCTTACGCCAACAGCGCGAGACGAACGACAGGAGCGCGACATGACCGACACTCAGGTCACCTGGCTCACCCAGGAAGCACACGATCGGCTGAAGACCGAACTCGACGGCCTGATCGCCAACCGACCGGTCATCGCCGCGGAGATCAACGACCGACGCGAAGAGGGCGACCTCCGCGAGAACGGCGGCTACCACGCGGCGCGCGACGAGCAGGGCCAGCAGGAGGCCCGCATCCGCCAGCTGCAGGAGCTGCTGAACAACGCCAAGGTCGGCGAGGCCCCGACGCAGTCCGGCGTCGCGCTGCCCGGCTCGGTGGTCACGGTGAAGTACGACGACGGCGAGACCGAGACGTTCCTGATCGCCACCCGCCAGGAGGGCGTCAGCGACGGCAAGCTCGAGGTGTTCTCGCCGAACTCCCCCCTCGGCAGCGCCCTGATCGGCGCCAAGGAGAAGGAAACCCGCGAGTACACCGTGCCCAGCGGCAACACCGTCAAGGTCGTGCTGGTCAAGGCGGAGCCGTACCACTCCTGATTCGCGGTACCCACGCCCGCTGATCTACGGTCCGTTTCATGGCGCAGATCGCCGAGGACCTATTTCTGCTACTTCTGGACAACGCATCCGCGCAGCCCGCCCTGGAACGCGACCGTCGGGAACGGCTGCTCGCTGCGGCGGTCCTGCTGGATCTGGCCTACGCGTGCCGCATCCGGCCTGCCGTCCCCGGTGACCCCACCCAGGCGGGCCGACTGCTGGCACTGGCGGCGGCCGGGCCCGGCGACCCGGTTGCAGAGCCGGCCTTCCAGCTGCTTCAGCGCCGTCCGTTGCGGCCCGACGCCGCGGTGTCGAAGTTGCGCAAGGCCACCCAGGGAGGCGTGGCGCTGCACCTCGAGCGACTCGGCCAGATCCGTCGAGTTCGCCTGCCGTCCAAGCGATTCAGGACGCCCTATGCCTGGCCGCTGACCAACCGCGACCGGGTGGGGCGGGCGCGGGGCGAGCTGCTGTCGGCGCTGTTCGACCGTCGACCGCCGACCCCCACGACGGCGGGCATCGTCTCGCTGCTGCACGCCGCGGACGGGCTGGGCGCTCTGTTCAGTCTCAACGACCGCGGCTGGCGCTGGGTGCACACCCGGGCCAGCGAGATCGCCAGCGGCAGTTGGGTGAACGAGTACCCGACGGCGATGCCCGAGATGAACCTGGCGGTCACCGCGTCGGCCCTGCGGTCAGCCCTGTCGTAGCGCCTGTTCGAGATCGCCGAGCAGGTCGCCGGCGTCCTCGATCCCCACCGAAAGGCGGACCAGGTCGTCGGGCACCTCGAGCTGCGAACCTGCCGTGGAGGCGTGCGTCATCGCAGCGGGATGCTCGATCAGCGACTCGACGCCGCCGAGTGACTCGGCGAGGATGAAGATCTCGGTGCGCGCACACAGTTGGTGGGCGGCTTCGCGGCCGCCACGCAGCCGCACCGACACCATGCCGCCGAAGCCCGACATCTGCCGCCTGGCCACCTCGTGGTTGGGGTGGCCGGGAAGCCCCGGGTACAGCACGCTCTCGACGGCGGGATGCCCGTCGAGGAACTCGGCGACCAGGGCGGCGTTCTCGCTGTGCCGCTGCATCCGCAGGACCAGGGTCTTGAGCCCGCGCATCGTCAGATACGCGTCGAACGGCCCCGGCACCGCACCGGCGCCGTTCTGCAGGAACGCGAACGCCTCGTCGAGTTCTTCGTCATTGGTCACCATCGCCCCGCCGACGACGTCGGAGTGCCCGCCGATGTACTTCGTCGTGGAGTGCAGCACGATGTCAGCGCCCAGCGCCAACGGCTGCTGCAGCGCCGGCGAGGCGAACGTGTTGTCCACCAACACCTTTGCTCCGGACGTCGAGGCCAGCTGGGCGATTCCGGCGATGTCGGCGATGGACAGCAGCGGGTTGGTGGGCGTCTCGACCCAGATCAGCTTGGTCTCGGCCGTCACCGCCGCGCGGACGGCGTCGAGGTCGGACAACGCGGCGGGCGTGTAGTCGATCCCCCATTTCGTGAAGACCTTGTCGATGAGCCGGAACGTGCCACCGTAGGCGTCGTCGGGGATGACGACGTGGTCGCCGGGCCGCAGCAGGGACCGAAGCGCACAGTCGGTCGCGGCCATTCCCGAGGCGAAGGCGCGGCCGAACGTGCCGCCCTCGATCGAGGCCAGGGCCGCCTCGAGGGCCGCCCGGGTCGGGTTGCCGGTGCGGGCGTACTCGAAGCCGCCGCGCAGCCCGCCGACGCCGTCCTGGGCGAACGTCGAGCTGGCGTAGATCGGTGCGTTGACCGCGCCCGTCGCGGGATCCGGCCGGTAACCGGCGTGGATGGCCCTGGTGGCCGGACCGTACGCGCGGAACGCGTCTGCTGCGGATCGCTGCTCACTCACGGCGATCAGGGTAACGGTGCCCGAACCCTGCCAGGCCGGTGCGTCCATTGGTGTAGAACCAAGACCATGGCCGCTTCCACCACGATCGAGCAGCTGCTCGACCTCGACCGGTTGCTGAACACCGAGGACATCGAGCTGCGCACCATGGTTCGGCGGTTCGGCGAACAGCGGCTGCGCCCGTTTGTCGCAGAGTGGTTCGAATCGGGCGAAGTGCCCGTCCGCGAGCTCGCGGTCGAGATCGGCAAGCTCGGCCTGCTCGGCATGCACCTCACCGGGTATGGCTGCAGCGGCTCGACCGCCACCGCCTACGGCCTGGTGTGCCAGGAGCTGGAGGCCGTCGACAGCGGGCTGCGCAGTCTGGTCTCGGTGCAGGGCTCGCTGGCGATGTTCGCGATCCACCACTGGGGCAGCGAGGAGCAGCGCGAGCAGTGGCTGCCGGGGATGGCCGCAGGCGAGCTGATCGGCTGCTTCGGGCTGACCGAGCCCGACTTCGGCTCCAACCCCGCAGGCATGCGCACGACGGCGCGGCGCGACGGTTCGGACTGGGTGCTCAACGGCTCGAAGATGTGGATCACCAACGCCTCGGTGGCCGACGTCGCGGTCGTCTGGGCGCGCGCCGAGGAGGGCATCCTGGGGTTCGCGGTGCCCACGTCGACCCCCGGCTTCAGCGCCCGCGAGATGACGCACAAGCTGTCGCTGCGGGCGTCGGTCACCTCGGAGTTCAGCCTCGACGACGTGCGGCTGCCCGACGAAGCCAAACTTCCTGGCGCCCGCGGGTTGTCGGGTCCGCTGGCCTGCCTGTCGGAGGCCCGGTTCGGCATCGTGTTCGGGTCCGTCGGTGCAGCGCGCGACTGCCTGGAGACCACGCTGGACTACGTCGGCACCCGCAAGGTGTTCGACAAGACGCTGGCCGGCTATCAGCTGACGCAGGCCAAGATCGCCGACATGGCCGTCGAACTCGGCAAGGCCCAACTGCTGGCGCTGCACCTCGGCAGGCTCAAGGACGACGGCCGGATCCGACCGGAGCAGGTCAGCGTCGGCAAGCTCAACAACGTCCGCGAAGCCATCAAGATCGCACGGCAGTGCCGGACCCTGTTGGGCGCCAACGGCATCACGCTGGAGTACCCAGTGATCCGGCATGCCAACAACCTGGAGTCGGTGCTGACCTACGAGGGCACCTCGGAGGTGCACCAGTTGGTCATCGGCGAGGCGCTGACCGGGGTCAGCGCGTTCCGCTGACGTCGGCGCGCACGCACACCGTCGACGCCAGCTTGTCGGCGAACGTCTGGTTCTTGGAGTCCCACAACGGCCACAGGTAGCCAAGGCCGAGGCTGAGGAGATCCACCACGTGTGCAAACTGCCGGATCACCGAGCGCAAGAAGCCGATCGGCTCGCCCGCCGTCGCGTCGACCACCCGCAGGCCCAGGACGGACTTGCCGACGCTCGATCCCGTCCTGCCCTGTCGGTAGCCGAAGTTCCACACGCCGTAGCCGAGGATGGCCAACCATGCGACGAGGAAGCAGATCTGACCCAACGGGCTGGTGTTCGACGCGCACTGGTCACCGAGATCGCGCGCCGACGGGTCGCCGTCGCATCTGCGGATCCTGGTGAGGTACAGCAGGATGACGGCCAGTGCCGCCAGAACCAGGACGGGAACGGCGTCGAGCAGGAAGGCCATCACCCGACGCGGCCACGGTCCGTACGACAGAGCGCTTGCCGTCATGCCCGGCAGTACAGCACAGATCGGCCCGCCAGCACGAAGCTGGCGGGCCGATGAGCGTCGAGCGCGGTCAGATCGGTACGCAGATGGTCTTGATGAGCTTGTCGGCGATGGTCTGCCGCTTCGCGTCCCACAGCGGGAACAGGTAACCGATGTAGCAGATGGCGCCGTCGATGGCATGGGCGATCTGCCGCACGATCGACATGCCGAAGCCGATCGGCTGTCCCGTCGCCTCGCTGACGACCTTGAACTTCATGATCGCCTTGCCGACGCTTGATCCGGTGTTGCCCTGCCTCAAGCCGTAGTTCCAGATCCCGTAGGCAAGGGCGATCAGCGTGGTGACGGCGAAGAGCGCCCATGCCAAGCCTGACGGTCCGTTGTTGCCTGTGGCGCAGAACTCACCGAGATTGAACTCGGAATCATCTGTGATACAGACCGTTTCGACCTTCTGCATGGTGACAAGGAAGATGGCGCCGATCCCGGTCAACAGCGCGACCGGAATGTAGTCGATGAGAAAGGCCAGCACGCGCGTGAACCACGGCGTGTACTGATCGGCGGCCGTACCAACGCCGACAGGCGGTGGCGGTGCGAACCCGCCCTGCCCCGGCGGTGGCGGCGGGTAGCCGCCAGCCGGTGGCGGAGGTGGCGGGTAGCCGCCACCCGGTGGCGGAGGTGGCGGGTAGCCGCCACCCGGAGGCGAAGGTGGATAGTTTCCGGG
>NZ_JAVRPS010000296.1:0-4209 GCF_032162105.1 Mycobacterium sp.
TGTCCTTCAAGGCCAACTACAAGGCGGCGTACTGCCTGGCCGTGTGCCCGGCGGGCGAAGAGGTCATCGAACCCTTCCTCGACGACCGAAAGGGGTTCATGGATCTGGTTCTTCGCCCGCTGCAGGAAAAGCGGGAGACGCTGTACGTCTTGCCGGACTCGGCCGCGAAGGCCCATGCCGAGAAGCGGTATCCGCACAAGCCGGTCAAGGTCGTGGACAGCGGTATCACGGGCCGCAGTTAGTTCCTCGGACTGTTCGCGGGGAAAGGAACTAGGCCCAGGCGTGCACCGTGTTCTGGGCCGGCTCGAGCCCGAGCTCGATCAGCAGTTCGGTGGCGTCGGCGGCCTGCTCGCAGATGGTCGGGACCTCCGTCCGCTCGGTGGCGGTGAAGTTCTCCAGCACGTACGTCGCGCCCGACTTGCGGCCGGGCGGACGCCCGACGCCGATCCGGACCCGCTGGAAGTCGTTGGTACCCAACGCCGACGACACCGAACGCAGGCCGTTGTGCCCGGCCACCCCGCCGCCGAACTTGAGCCGGATCCGACCGAAGTCGATGTCGAGTTCGTCGTGCACGATGATCAGGTCTGTAGGCGCCACGGAGTAGAACTTGGCCAGCGGCCCGACCTGGCGACCCGACTCGTTCATGTAGGTGCGCGGCTTGGCCAGGATCACCGACCTGCCGCCGATCCGGCCCGTCGTCACCTCGGCGCCGGAGCGCTTGTGCACCTTGAACCCCGAGCCGATGCGGTCGGCCAGGATGTCGGCGACGACGAAACCGACGTTGTGCCTGGTCTTGGCGTAGCCCGGTCCGGGGTTGCCCAGGCCGACCACCAGTAGCGGTTCGGCCACGACAGAGCTTCCGTTCTACCCGAACTATTCGGAGTCGGCTTCGGCGGAGGCCTCCTCGGCCTCGTCGGCCGCCTCGCCCTCGGCAGGTGCGGCCTCGGTGCCGGCGCCTTCGGCCTCGAGGTCCTCGGCGGTCGGCGCGTTGATGACGTTGACCACGAGCAACTCGGGATCGGAGATCAGCGTGACACCGGCGGGCAGCGGGACCTGGGCGGCGGTGAACTGGGTGCCTGCCGGGATGCCCTCGACCGACAGCGTCAGGTTCTCCGGGATCGACATCGCGTCGGACTCGATCTCGATGCTGTTGGCCTCTTGGTTGACCAGGGTGTCCGGACCGGCCTCACCCTCGACGACCACGTTGACCTCGACGGTCACCTTCTCGCCGCGACGGACGATGATCAGGTCGACGTGCTGGATGCTGCGGCGGATCGGGTGGATCTCCAGCGCCTTGGGCAGCGCGAGAGCCTCGGTGCCGTTGATGTCCAGAGTCAGAACAGCGTTGGTGCCGGAGTTGCGCAACACGGCGGCGAACTCGCGGGCCGGCAGCACCAGGTGCTGCGGGTCGGTGCCGTGGCCGTAGAGGACGGCGGGGATCTTGCCCTCGCGGCGGGCTTGACGCGACGCGCCCTTGCCCGTCTTGGCGCGGACCTCGGCGGTCAGATTGTTCGCGGTGCGGGCCTTGGTCTTGGCCATGGTGTCAGCTCCTGTGCCGGTCTGAAGATGGGCGCGGCAAGGGCGACTCGAAGCAGCTGGGCTGCGGATCGGTTCCCGTCGATAACGGTGGCTCCCCGGAAAACCGAAGCCACCCTCGCCGTGATCGCCAGCAAGGTTAGCGCAAAGCGGTGGCGATCACGAAATCACAGTGCGAATTTAGTGTCGGTGAGCTGCTCGGATAGGTCCCACAACGCCCTCGCGGTGCTGGTCGACTTTGCCAGCGGGCTGCGGGCGACGCGGCGGGAGGGACCGCGCATCGAGAACCGCGGTCCGATGAAGCTGTTGCCCGGCAGATCCTGCGACGCGGCGTACAGCGTCTGGCGGGCGCCGAAGTCGGCGTCGGTGGCCAACTTGTTGCCCAGCGACATGAGCGTGCCGCTGATCCTGCCTGCGGCATGGCTCTGCAGGTTCGTCGCGGAGTACCCGGGATGCGCGGACTGCGACGTCACCTGTGACCCGGCGGCGTCGAGCCTGCGCTGCAGCTCACTGGTGAACAGCAGGTTGGCCAGCTTGGACTGGCCGTAGGCTAGCCACGCCGAGTAGGGGCGCGACTTCCAGTTCAGGTCCTTGAGGCTGATCTTGCCGAGCAGGTGCATCATCGACGACACCGTGACGACGCGATCGGACACCTTCGGCAGCAGCAGGTTGGTCAGCGCGAAGTGGCCGAGGTGGTTGGTGCCGATCTGGCTCTCGAATCCGTCGACGGTCTGCGCGTACGGCACGGCCATGATGCCTGCGTTGTTGACCAGTACGTCGACGCCGTCGACACCTTCGGCGAACTCCCGCACCGAGGCCAGATCCTGCAGGTCGAGCTTGCGGACCTCGACGTCGCCGGTCATGCCGGAGGCGGCGGCGTCGCCCTTGGCGGTGTTGCGGACGGCGAGCACGACCTTGGCGCCGACCCGGGCCAGCTCACGCGCGGTCACCTCGCCCAGGCCGCTGTTGGCGCCGGTCACGATGACGGTGCGGCCGGCGAAGGAGGGGAGGTCGGCGGCGGTCCATTCGCTCATGGCGCTCAGCCTAGTGTCCGGGCGGGCTCGATCCGGGGTTCGCTGGTTTGCCGGGACGCTACGTCGGCTTGACGACGAATCCCCGCAGGATGGCCTCGATGTCGGGCCCCTGCGCGGCGGCCTGGTCGGCGAAACTCGTGATCGTGAGCTGGATCAGGTACTTCTGCCCTGGCACGTTCGCCCGGACGGGCGTGCCGGTGGCGATCACCACGCGGTTGTAGCTCTGCATCCGCTTGCCGTTCAGGTCGTAGGTGCCCTCGATCATCGACGACGGGAAGCCCCGGTAGTTGTCGGCGGAGCCGTTGAGGCGCTTGAAGTTCTCCGACAGCTCCGCGTCGGCGTCGGCGTGCTTGAGCGCCTCCTTGACGTCGAAGTCGCCGGTCAGCTGGAAGACCAGCAGCATCGCCGTCGGATACGTGTCGCCCTTGGCGATGACGCGGGTGCCGGGGGCGAGGTTGGGGTTGGAATAGGGGTGCCAACCGGGCGGGGTGGGTATCGAGACGGTCAGGTCGGTGATCTTGTCGGGTGCCACCGGCGCTCCATTGACGCCGAGGTTCTCCAGGTACGCCGACAGCGGTACCGGCGCTTCGGTGCTGGTGGTCGTCGTCGTGGTGGCCGACGTCGACCAGATCGAGTGGTAGTCGGGCGTTGCGGGCCCACAGCCCGCCACGGCCACGACGGCCATGACCACCGCGACCACCGGCAGCGCCCAGCGGATCACAGAATCTCGCGGACGGAGTCGATCGGCCTGGCCAGCCGCGTGCCCTTGGTGGTGGTGACGAACGGGCGCTCGATGAGGATCGGGTGTTCAGCCATGGCGTCGAGCAGTTCGTCGTCCGAGGCGTCGGCGAGGCCGAGTTCGGCGTACAGCGCCTCACGCCTGCGCACGGCGGAGCGGACGTCGATGCCCGCATCGGTGATCAGCTCGACCAGCTGGTCGCGCGTCGGCGGGGTCTTGAGGTAGAGCACGATCTCGGGTTCGATGCCGTTGTCCCGCAACAAGTCCAGCGTCTTGCGCGACGTCGAGCATTTGGGGTTGTGGTAAATGGTTCCCGCGGAGGCGCTCCGGCGCCGACCTTCGCCGGAAGAGCCCATCTACGCCGACCCGTCGAACAGCCCCGTGACGGAGCCGTTGTCGAAAACCGCGCGAATCGTGCTGGCCAGCAGCGGCGCGATCGACAGCACCGTCAGCTGCGGGAAGAGCTTGTCCTCGCCGATCGGCAGCGTGTTGGTGACGATCACTTCGCGGGCGCCGCAGTCGGCAAGCCGCTGCGGCGCGGGATCGGACAGCACGCCGTGCGTGGCGGCGACGAGGACGTCGCCTGCGCCGTCCTCGTGCAGCAGCTTGACCGCGCCTGCGATGGTGCCGCCGGTGTCGATCATGTCGTCGGTCAGGATGCACGTCTTGCCACGCACGTCACCGACCACTCGGTTGGACTTCACCTGGTTGGGCACCAGCGGGTCGCGGGTCTTGTGAATGAAGGCCAGCGGCACGCCGCCCAGCGCGTCGGCCCACTTCTCGGCCACTCGAACGCGGCCGGAGTCGGGCGACACCACGACCATGTCGTGGTCGGAGTAGTTCTCGGCGATGTAACCGCACAACAGCGACTGCGCGCGCATGTGATCCACCGGGCCGTCG
>NZ_JAVRPS010000297.1:0-3469 GCF_032162105.1 Mycobacterium sp.
GCACCAGGCTCCGCTACTGGTCTGGACCGGTCGTGCGGCGAAACAGCACGACGCGACCATCGTCCCGTGGGGCAAACACCACCCCTCGGCTCTCTCGCCGTTCATCGGCTGCGTCGGTCGGCGCGAGCGTGAACTCGCTCAAGACGGTCCGCAGCACCACCATCATCTCCATGTTCGCGAACGCCGCCCCTGGACACCGCCGCGTTCCCCCGCCGAACGGAACCCACGAGTACATCCCCGGGTTGCTCCCAAGGAACCGGTCCGGGTTGAAGACGGTCGCGTCCGTGAACACCTCCTCATTCTGGTGCACCAGCCCGATGTTGACGGAGACGATGTGTCCACGCGGAATGACCCAGGGTCCCAATCGAATCGACTCCGCAGTGACCTCACGGGAGACTGCATCGATGATCGGCCGGGTACGCAGCACCTCGTGCACCGTCGCCTGCAGAAGCGCGGACTCCCCCGCGTCGACTTCGGCCACCACACGCGCCAGCACCTCGGGGTGACGCCGCAACCGTTCCACCGCCCAGGTCAGCGACGTCGCGGTGGTCTCGTGACCGGCGACCAGCAGGGTAAACAGCTCGTCCCCAATGTCGCTGTGCGACATCGCGGTTCCGTCGTCGTAGCGAGCCTGCAGCAACATCGACAGGACGTCGGTGCGCTGCTCCAATGCGGGATCGGATTCGGCACGGGCGATCAACACGCCGAAGATGGCGTCGAGCTCGTCGCGCATCGCCCCGAGTCGGCGCCACGGGCTCCATCGGCCGAAGTCGCGGTGCAGGGACGGCAGCAGAACCAGCTTGGAACCGAGCCTGATCATCTTCGGCATCAGTGACCGCAACGCATCGAACTCGGTACCCTCAGCCCCGAAGACGCCCCGCAGGATCGTGTTCAGGGTGATCCGCATCATCGATTCCCGCACCGGAAACTCTTGCCCCTCAGGCCAATCCGCTATCTCCTGACGAGTCTCGGCTTCGATGAGCCCCTCGTAGGCGCGCATCCGGTCTCCGTGAAACGGCGGGAGCAGCAGCCGCCGATGCCGCAGATGCTTCTCGCCCTGGAGCCCGAACGAGGAGCCAGGTCCGAGGACCAGTCCGAGGTTGGGTTCGGCGCCGCGCACCGCGTCGATCGGATATTTGAACAGCTCTTTGGCCAGTGCAGGGTCACTGATGACGACCGCAGGGCCGAAAAAGGGCAGCCGCATGGAGAACGCGGTGCCGAACCGTTCGTAGAACGCATGCATCAGCTGCTGGCCACGGGTCAGATAGGCGATGTCCTGAGCAATCTGCGGCCAGCGGGGTGCGGGCGGCAGGCGGACGGTCGCCCGAGTTGTCGGTGTCATGTGCCAGGCCCCCTACGGCCGATGCTGATCTGCTATATCGCAATCCAGATGTCTCGATGGTATCGAGGAATACACCGGCGCGCGCTTCGCCGTCGACTCGGGGACGCACCGTCAGCGCAGCGCGCCGATCCATTTCTCGACGTCATCGCCTTGATAGCACGGCGATGCCACGTGACCACCCTCACAATCGACGATTTCGATCGTCGCGGCCGAACCAAATTGCGCGGCAAAGTCTTTCCCCGTAGCTCCTGCGGGAATCACGGTGTCGTCCTTGGGCAAATACAGCCGGAACGCTCGATTGGCGAATGCACTGGGCGGCCAGGTCATCGGATCGGCGGAAGCGTCGACCGTGCCTCCCCACGGGCCGGTGATGTAGTTGACCTTGCGGGCGGGCGGCGGGATACCCATCAGCGGCGACACCCCCACCATCCCCTTGACCTGCCTGTCGGCGTCCTCGTTAATCAACGTCAACGCCGCCAATGCGCCCATCGACTCGGCGACGAAGAACATCGGCACGTCGCCATACTTCTGCCGAGCCGCGGCGATGAGCCGTCGATAGTCCCGTTGCGACGCAGGGTTGCCGAAGGCGTTGCCCTGTGCGTCCGCGGCGACGACCGCGTAACCGGAGCGCAGCACTGGATCGAAGAGGTTTCTGTGCTTCTCGTCGTCACGAATCACCCGCGCGGTCTGGTCCGAACCGTGGAAATAGACCAACAGTCCGTTGACTTGTTTACCGGATTCCGAAAGCCCCAGGGTCCCAGGACCGTTGACCTCTGCCTCGTCGACTTGGAACCCGTAGTCCTTGGCGCCGTCGTCGGAGCAGGACGCCAGTCCGCAGACCAGTAGAACGGTCGCCAATGCGACGAGGAATTTGTGGGTCATACCGCCATCGCCCGTGGAACCCCACACATTTCGGTCAACACCGCGACGTTTCGAGCCGCCTGCGCCTCGATCCGGTGGTGAGAAAGTACATGCGCGCGAGCCGAGGCGCCCATCTGGGAGCGCAACGCCGGATCGCGGACCAACATGCCGAGCGCATCGCACAGGCCGTCGGAGTCACCCGGCGAGGCCAGTAGTCCGGTGCTCGCGTGCAGTACCGCCTCGGGGACACCAGCAACGCGATAGGCAACTACCGGTTTTCCGCACGACTGTGCCTCCAACAGCCCAAGCGGCATGCCCTCGACCATGCCTGCATGCATGACGACGTCGCTGGCCAGGAAGAGCGCGGCCATGTCGTCACGGCGTCCGCAGAAGTGGACATGCCCGGCGGGTAGTGCCTCGGCCTGGGCGCGCACGCTCCGCTCGTAATCCGGGTAGGCGCTCGTCGTTCCCGCCACCACCAGCCGCACTCTCGGGTCGCCGAGGCGGCGGACCGCGGCCAGCAGGTCTTCGATCCGCTTCGACGGATCGAGCCGGGTGGCCGCCAGAACCATGATGTCGTCGTCGCCGACCCCGAGGCTCGTCCGAAGTGCGCGCCGCCGGTCGTGGTCGCCCGCCGACTGCGGCGACATGGCGGTGGCGTCGACGCCGTTCGGTATCACCTGCACGCGATTGCGCACCAGCGCGGGAAGCCCAGCCGCTACCGCTTCACTGACTGCCACCGTCTCGGTAGCCATCCGGACGGCGGCGGTACGCAGCCACCGGCCGACGCCAGGCGTTGCTTCTTCGTGAAGGTGGAGTACCACCGGCGTGTGGCACATCCGGCCGGCGAGGCTGGCGTCCGAGTGGATCCAGTGTGCGTTTGCCCAGATCGCGTCGTAGCCGCCCACGCGAACCACCCGAGCGATCATTCGGGCCACCCTCACGCCGCCGCGGCCTTCCCGGACGATGCCGGACATCGTCGGCCGGTGTCCCGGGCCGCGGATGTCGCGTTCGGTCGGAATGTCGAGGTGAACCGCCTCGAAGCCGGCTTGTCGCCATGCGTCGTGCAACTCGAGTGAGCGCGGTCCGGCCAGGGTCAGGTCCGCTCCCAGCTCCTGCATCAACGGAGCGAGCCGCAGCAGGTAGCGCTGCGCTCCCCACACGCCCTTGGCCTGGTCGATGACCAACACCTTCAGCGGCCGCGAACTCACAAGGCGCCCTTCCCTCTAGACCGCGACACCAAACCAGGCTAACCGAAGGACGACT
>NZ_JAVRPS010000298.1:0-7145 GCF_032162105.1 Mycobacterium sp.
CGGGCCAACCGCATCGCCCGCCTGATCGACGAGGACCAGCCTCTCGGCCGGGCGCTCGCCCCGGACGGACCGCTGGATCGGCTACTTCGGCCAGGAGGGGTCGTCGACAAGGTGACGGCTCCCGGCGGCGCGCTCGATCGGCTGACCCAGGAGGACGGCGGGCTGATGCGCGCCATCGAGCCCGGAGGGCTGGTCGATCAGCTGCTCGACGAGGAAGGGCTGATCGAGCGGGTGCTCGCCGAGGACGGGCTGGCCGACCGGCTGCTGGCCGAAGGTGGGTTGATCGACAAGCTCACCGCACGGAACGGACCGCTGGAGCAGTTGGCCGACGTCGCCGACACGTTGAACCGCCTGGCCCCGGGGCTGGAGGCGCTGGCGCCGACGATCGACGCGCTGTACGAAGCCGTCAACACCCTCAGCGCAGTGGTCAATCCGCTCAGCAATATCGCCGACCGGATCCCGTTCCCCGGTCGCAGGCCCGGCCGCCGCCCGTCGGCGCGGCCGGTGTCCTCACAGCGGGTCATCGACCACGAGGACTGAGCCGATAAGATAAGGCCGGTTTCGGCCCGCCCCCTTAGCTCAGTGGTAGAGCGTTCGCCTTGTAAGCGGAATGCCATCGGTTCAATCCCGATAGGGGGCTCCACTAGGCGCGGCTCAAGTCCGGCGGCTCGTTGTCGGTAGCCGGTCGTAGCTTCGGCGCATGAGACAGTGCCGCGGCTGCGGTTCAGCACTCTCGAAGCGCAGCCAAAAGATTTACTGCAGTAACGCATGTCAGGCGTTGGTCCGGCGCGATACCGGTACCAAACGTTGGCTCGAATCAGGCGAAGCGGTCATCGCCACATACCAGGATCACTACGTTCGGCAGTATCTCGCCGACGCCCAGTCGGGCTGCTGCGCGATCTGCGGCGGGACCAGGGAGTGGCTGGGCCTGCCCCTCGCATTGGTGTTGGACCACATCGACGGGAACCCGACGAACAATCGACGGGAAAACCTGCGGCTGGTCTGTCCGAACTGCGACTCGCAGCTACCGACGTACAAGAGCCGGAACCGTGGCAACGGGCGCCACTACCGCCGACAGCGATACGCCAACGGTCAGTCGTTCTGACAGGGGCTCGGTCCGTAGTCGTTCACGTTCGACGTGTCCGGAGGGCGCGGCAACTACTAGCGGTATCGCGCCGTCGTCGCCGAAGTCCACGGAGAAACAGCCTCTGCCTGCATTGACGCCAGTCAACACGACTACGTGCGCTGGCATGATCGACCAATGCCCGCAGCCCCAAGGGTCGAGCTGCGGTCTGCAACCGTCGGAGATGCGGCCTTCATCGTCGAGATGGCGCGTCACGCTTGCGTCATCGAGGATTGGCCCCTTCCCGACGAAGACTCCGAAGACACCCAAAGTCTCCTTTCACCACGAGCCTCCGCTCCTTCTCGACGCCGACGCCGTTGCGTTGCCGGAATCGCCATCGCCGTCACGCCCGAGCGGCGCGGAAGCGGTATCGGTGGCTCGCTCTTGGATGAGTTGTTCGTGCGCTGCACGGATAGGCATGCGGCGCTCAGCCTGAACGTCCACGAACGAAACCCGGCGTCACACCTGCACGAGCGCAAGGGTTTTCGAGTGCTGGGCCAAGGGCGCGGAACCCTCGGTATCGCAATGCGCAAGGAGCTGCGTGATTGATCAGCCAATGGCGAGCGTATCCAGAATCGTTTGGCGACAAGGCAAACGCGCTACCGGCATTCCAGCTAGCCACCATGCGGGAGTTCCGATTCTTCTGAAGCAGTTTGGTGGCTAGCACCGACGACAACGGTGCCCGCGGCGAGCATTCTTGAGATACCTGCCGAGGTCGAAAGCGCTCGGCGGAAACCGATTTTCAGCCGACATCGCAAAGCGATGCACACCAAATAAGGAGAAGAAAACAATGTCGAAACTACGAATCGTCGCGCCACTGGTCCTCGCCGCCTCCGCGGCAGCCATTGGACTGGCACCGATCGCCGCGGCCGACGCCACCGTGAATCAGACCCCGGGAAATGTGCAAGTCACCGCCACTCCCGGGATAGCCTCGCAGGAGGCCGCCCAAAACCAACAGCCATTCGGTGGCGACCAAGGTGCCCTGCTCTACCACCACCGCTGACAACGACCACGCGCGCCAGATCCGTTTCCGTCTAACTCCGAGCCATCAGGTAGCGGGTTCTTGGCGTTTTTTCAGGTACCTCGGTTATCTTCGAATTGGGAGTGTCGCGCGGCACTCTCCAACGCATCGGCCCCGCCACCTACCCCCCTGGTGACGGGGCCGACGCCGTTCGGTGGCCGCTCACGACCACCGTGGTCCAAGCATCCTGTCTGCGCCGGCGGCACGCATGCGTAATCGACTACTCGTATGTGAAGAATGGGCGGCGGCCGCGGGCTGCGCTGTGTTCTCAACACAGGGTTGCTCCCGCGACCTCCTCATGAGGGTTGAGACGTAGCCAACCGGCAAACCCCAATCAATGGGCTGCATACCCCGGTATGCCACGCCCAATCCCCGAATGGCGAGGCGCCGGGCACGTCCGACTAAACGGTGACGCGCTCGGCCATCGTGGCCTGCCCTGGCCCCGCGAGTTCCTTGACGGCTACCCGCCGACCCGTCATCGCCATCAGAAGTGCTTCTCCGGTGCCGGTGACTTCTGGGCCGTCACCGTGCTGCCACGCGACATCGGTGGCTGTCAGTCGTAGTCCTCGGATGCGCCGCCCCGCTCCCAGTCGTGGATTTCGGGGCACCAGAGGCAGAATCCGTTCGAGGCGATCAACGGGTACAGCGCGCGGATGGCCGAGTGCTCGGCGGATGTCCTGGTGGTGAACGGTTCCATCGACGAGCGCAATCATTCCGCCGAAACCAGAAGTAAGCCCCTTCGGATGGAGGTGTCTGCCGAGGAACTCCATCAGTTCCTGCGGGGACATCGATGCGAACTCCTCGACGCCGACTTCATTGGCGTGTACGAGCCAGCCCTTTGCGAAACGCTTCATCAAGCCGAACGGCGTCAATTCTTCGTAGCTGACAACGTGTGCAACGACGTCCTTCACCGTCCATCGGTCGCAGAGGCTCTGTGCATGCCACTCCTGCGGTGTCAGCGTTTCAAGGAACTCGGCAAGGTCGGCCCGCTCGTCACGAGCCATATCCATGAGCGATTTCTGATCGGCGTTCATCGCGACACCTCCGTCATCGCCATCTCGACGTAGCGGCTGAGGTAAATCTGACACATCGACGCGCAGCTGTCGCATCCGATTGGAGAAAGATAGTTGCTTTCGAAGACAACAATTCCGCAGATCCGCCGACCATAAATGCGGTTTTACCTGCACAGACACCTGCCGGCCGCGTCGGTGGTCTCGACGCGAAGAAAGTTTGCGGACCCTTTTGCCGTTCGGCCATAGGCGACGTCGCACGCGAGGAGACTTCAGCCGTGCCGGGAGATCCCTCCCCGCACAACAACCCGTTCGGGGCCTATTACTAGGAGGCACACATGAAGTACGTCATGGCCTGGACGAGCCGGTTCGGCGGCTCTGGCAAAGAAAATGAAGAGTCCGCGGAGCGGGCCCTGCAACTGTTCTCGAAGTGGCAGGCACCCGCCGGCTCGACGTTCCACCAGTTCGTCGGACGACTCGATGGAGACGGAGGTTTCGCCGTAGTGGAGACCGACAATCCGGCAGAACTGCTCGACGGCACTGGCAAGTTCGCCCCGTTCAACATCTTCCAGATCTACCCCGTCGTCGATATGGCTGACTGGGTGCAGTCGACGCAGGTTGGCGTCGAGTTCAGGGGGTCGATCAGCTGAAAACCGCAACACATTGAAGGGGTCGCGCCTGGGTGCGCGGCCCCTTCTATCTCCGTGCGCTCGGGCGCTAGCGCCCGGCCAAGGACGACTCATCGTGCAATCAATCCTCGCGATGTCCGATGAGACCGCTCGCCGAATTGCATGATGATCGATGTGGTGAACCTCAACATCGTGCTGCCGTCGGTCAAAGCCCCAGAATCGAAGGCGCTGTACGACAAGGTGCGCGAGATGGCAGCTGCTACCGAGAGTGTCAGCGACCAGGATTTGGTGGACACTCTGCTCAGCGGTCTGTTCAACATCGTCGCCAAACTCGAGTCGCAGAGCCAGGAACGCTAGCGGCGCACGCAACCTCCTGCTTCCCGCGACCGCGCCACGGCTCGTCCGCCGGGGCATGTTGCGCGGGGATTCTGCACATCGTCGCCGTTATGTTCGTCTAGGTCGGGAGCATCTGGACGGAGGAGGCAAGCCATGGCTGAAGCTGGGGTCTGGGTGGCGTGGGGAATTCCGGCCCGCGGGCGCGAACGGCAGGCGCTCGATCTCCTCAAGCACACGACGACGGACTATCTCGAGCGCCTCGTGCAGGACGGACGGATCGAGCGCTTCGATTCGGCGATCCTCAAACCGCAGAGCACGGAATTGGGTGGCTTCATCCTGATTCAGGGCACGAAAGAGCAGATCGACTGTCTCCGCGGTGACCACGACTTCGGCCGATGGGTCACCCAGGTTCAATTGGTCGCCGACAAGGTCGGAATCGTCGATGCCTGGGTCAACCAGGGCCTCCCCGAAGCCATCGACCTCTACGAGGAAGCACTCAAACGGCTCGATTGACAAGGCCCGCGGCGTAGCTGGCCGGCGTCCAGCGCACGAAATCAAGGTCAAAAGCCCATGACCATGATTCTGGTGTGAATTTTGAGGTGATTTCGCCTTTTGCTCGACGAGCCCGCCGACGCTGCGATTGAATGTTGCTGATTGACGGGGGCGGCTAAACCAGCACAGAGGGGTTCGAGCATGGGAGCAGCTTCCTCCGTCGGTCGTGTCGGCCGCTTGGCGGTGGCGCTGGGGGTGGGGACGGCGATCGCCACCGGACATGGTGTCGCCTGGGCCGACGAGTCGACGTCGTCGGACGACTCGTCGACCGGAACCGTGCAGTCGACGGGGACCGCGGGGCCGGAGATCGCGTCGCCGGAGTCCAAGCCGGAACCAACGACCGCCCCGGGGACGACGGAGCCCGGCACCTCCACCACGACCACCCAGACCATCAAGAGCCCGACCAGCAACACGACCACGAGCACCCTGCCATCCGGCGTGGTGGTGAGCGCCCAGACCACGACCGGAACACCCGCGTCGCCGACCGAGACGGCGCAGCCGACCACCCAGGCGCCCGAACCCACCGAAACGGCCACGCCGCATCCGACCTCCGATGTCGAGGAGCTGCCCGCCGCCGAGCCCGACCCGACGCCCAACAAGAGCCCATCGGCCTCGGCCACCGCATCGACGACGAAGGCAGTCAAGCCGTCCGCCCCCACGGTGGAAGCGCTTGCCGCCGCGGCCCCGGCGACCGACCCGGACGACACCGTCGCGACGTTCAGCCTGGCGAACGTGCAGGCCGACGAAGCGACGGAAGCCTCCCCGACGATGACCGCGCGGGCCGCCTTCATCACGGACACGCAGCCGGTGGCGCAGATCGCTGCCCCGAACCCGCTGGAGATCGTGACCAGCGTGGTGTCGAGTGTGGTGTCGAGCGTCCTCGGCTGGGCGCTTGGCCCGCTCGCGGGCGCAGGCGCGCCGACGCCTGCCCAGCCGCCGCTGGCGTGGACGTTGCTCGCCTTCGCCCGCCGCGAGTTCGAGAACTTCGTCGCGAACGTCACGGGACGCGCAACCGACACTCCGACCGTCGACGCTCAGACCACCAGCCTCGCACTGGCCGCTGCGATCGCTGCCGCCAACGTGCCGGGCTTCCCCCTGCCCGGTGCGCAGCTCAGCCCGTCGACGCAGTTCGTCAACTGGGTGACCGGGGACTACTACAACACGGGCAACGCCGCACTCGACTGGCCCGACACATTGGCCCGCTTCGGCGTCTCCGGCACCGACATCGGAGTCATGTGGGACAACGGCATGGTCGACGACCCGAGCACCCCCTTCAACGAGCATCAGGTACTCATGGCGTTCGGCGACACGTTCGGCCTGCGCAGCGTCCCCGGTGAGGACTGGCGGTTCAACGTCCTGATGCGCAGCGCGGACACCGATCTCACGGACGGCATCGACGTGCCGGACGGAGAGTTCGGCAACGGCAACATGTTCGGAGGCATGCCGTTGTGGGACGTGCCACCAGGTAGGCCCTACGAGAACTATGCGAGGCGGATCATCAACCCCGAGGCGCTGCCGCCAGGCGCATCGGCCGGAATCACGCTCATTCCGACCGCGGGTATCTCGCTGCCCACGCCCGGTACCCGGTTCGGGGTCACCCAGTACATCAACTTCATGTCGGTGACGAACTGGGGCGCCCCCGGCTCGTGGACCACCAACTTCTCCGGCATCGCCTACTCGGTCGACAACGGCGAGAACTGGAAGGTGGCGCCGACCTCCATCCGGTACAACGACCCGTGGAGCGGTAACGCGAACTTCCAGCAGGGCGCATTCGTGCGACCGGGCGACGGCTACGTGTACAACTACGGCACACCGAACGGCAGGCAGGGCGCCGCGTACGTGTCACGTGTCTTGGAGAAGGACATCGTGGACGTGTCGAAATATGAGTACTACAGCAAGGGCAACCCGGGTGGGTGGTTCGGATGGGGAGCGACGCCGGCCGGGTGGCAGCGGAACAACCCCGCAGCGGCCACCCCCGTGTTCGGCCAGGATCAGGGTGCCTGCGGCGTCGCCAACGCCGGCAACCAGGTCAGCGAGATGTCAGTGCAGTACAACAAGCAGCTGAAGAAGTACGTCACGCTCTACGGCGACCAGTTCAACAACATCGTGATGCGGACGTCGGACACCCCGCAGGGCACGTGGTCGGCGGCCAAAGTGCTGATGGGTCAACAATCCGGAGGCATCTACGCGCCGATGATGCACCCGTGGTCCCCGTCCACGATGGGCAGTGGAACCGACCTCTACTGGAATCTGTCGTGGTGGGGCCAGTACAACGTTGGCTTGGTGCGGACCGACCTGACCAAGGTGTAGGAGGCGGCGTGCTGCGTTGGGCTGGGGTCATGGCGGCAACCGCCGCGGCGTTGTTGTCGGCACCGGCGTTGGCAACCGCCGATCCCGTTGCGCCACAACCGGGTACGTCCTGCAGCGCGAACCTCGGCGATGCGATGACGTGGCCGCCCGACGGTACGGCGCCG
>NZ_JAVRPS010000299.1:0-3003 GCF_032162105.1 Mycobacterium sp.
CCAAGGCCGCCGATCCCGATCACGGAGCCGACCGACACCATCGAGATGTTGGTGACGGCGACCACGCGAAGGCCCGCGACGAGCACCGGAATGGCCAGCGGTAGTTCAACTTTCAGGACTCGCACGAGCGGGCGGTAGCCAACGGCGGTGGCGGCGTCCAGCACGGCGGGCGGCACCGCGTCGAGCGCTTCGGGTACCACGCGGACGAGCAGCGCGACGGTGTACAGCGTCAGCGCCACGATGACGTTGGACTCGTCGAGGATCCGGGTCGGGATGATCAGCGGCAGCACCACGAACAGCGCGAGGGACGGAACGGTGAAGATGATGCTCGCAGTGACCGTGGTGATCCTGCGCCACAACGTGTTTCGATGCACGAACGCCCCAAGCGGAACCGCGATCAGCAAGCCCAGCACCAAGGGGACCAACGACAGCCGCAAGTGGATCAGCGTCAACGCCCACGCGTCGTCGAGGTGGTTCAGGAGGTAGTTCACGGCTCGGTCCCGCCCCGCTGCGCCTCCAGCGCCGCCAGCACGTCGGCGGCCTTGACACCGCCGATCACCTGCTCGGACTCATCAACCGCCACACCCAGCCCAGAGGGTGAGGACAGCGCGGCGTCGAGCGCCAGCCGCAGCGTGCCTCCCGGCCGGAACAGCGACCCACCGGCAATGCTGCTGTCGTACAACGTGCTTCCGCTGCGGTGGAGTTCGACCCCGTGGGCGTTGATCCACGCGTAGGGGGAGCCGTCGGGCTTGATGACCAGGGCCCACTCCCCCTGGCTCAGGTCCATGGAGTCGATGCCGGGCTCGCCGACGGTCCGGACGTCGTGCAGCGGAAGGCCGGTGGCGTGAAAGAACTGCAGGCCCCGGTAGCCGCGGTCGGCGCCGACGAAACCGGCGACGAAGTCGTTGGCGGGGTTGGACAGCAGCCGCGCGGGCGCGTCGTATTGCTGCAACTTGCCGCCACGGCCGAACACCGCGACCTTCTCGCCGAGCTTGATCGCCTCGTCGATGTCGTGGGTGACGAACACGATGGTCTTACGCAATTCGCTTTGCAGTCGCAGGATTTCGGTCTGCAGCTCCTCGCGGACCACCGGGTCCACGGCGCTGAAGGGCTCGTCCATCAGCAGGATCGGCGGATCGGCGGCAAGTGCACGGGCCACGCCGACGCGCTGCTGCTGCCCGCCCGAGAGCTGAGCCGGGTAGCGGTTGGCCAACTTCGGATCCAGCCCGACGCGCTCGAGTACGCCGAGCGCGGCCTTGCGGGCGCTGCGCCGGGATTCGCCCTTGAGCACGGGGACGGTGGCGACGTTGTCGATGACCTTCAGGTGGGGCATCAAGCCGGCGCTCTGAATCACGTAGCCGATGCCAAGGCGCAACTGCACCGGGTCGACCTTGGTGACGTCGTTGCCGTCCACGGTCAGCTTGCCTGCCGACGGGTCGATCATCCGATTGATCATCCGCATCGAGGTGGTCTTGCCACAGCCGGACGGACCGACGAATGCGGCCAGCGTGCCGTCGGGCACCTCGAGCGTGAGGTCGTCGACCGCGACCGTGCCGTCGGGGTAGACCTTGCGGACGGCGTCGAAATTGATCATCTGGCCCTATTCCTGGTGTTCTAGCCTGCGACCGGCTTGTCGAACCCGTTCTGCTGAATCCACTTCTTCGCCGCCTCTTCGGGGTCGATACCGCTGTTGCCCGACGTCTCGGTGTTCATCTCGATGAGGGCCTCGGTGCTCAGCTTGGCGCTGACGGCGTCCAGCACCGTCTTGAGCTGGTCCGACAACTTCTGCGACGCGACCAGCGGTACGACGTTGGCGGCCAGGAAGTTGTTCTTCGGATCCTCGAGGACCACCAGCTTGTTCTGCGGGATCGCCGGCGACGTGCTGAAGATGTCCGCGGCCGTCACCGTGCCGTCGACGAGTGCACGCACCGTCGCCGGGCCGCCGCCGTCGCTGATGGCGATGAAGTTGGCAGGCGCCACGTCGAGGCCGTACTTCGCCTTGAGCCCTGGCAGGCCCTCGGCCCGGTTCAGGAACTCCGACGGCGCCCCGAACTTCACCTCCGCGGAGTGCGCCGCGAGGTCACCGATGGTCTTGAGGTTCCACTTCTTGGCCGTCCCGTCGGTGACCGCGACGGTGTCCTGGTCGTTGGCCGGCGACGGCGTCAGGATCGACAGGTCGCCGGGCAGCGCACGGTAGAGGGCCAACTCGACGGACGTCGGATCGGTCGCCTTGGTCGCCTTGTCGAAGTACTGCAGCAGGTTGCCGGTGTACTCGGGGATGAGGTCGATGGAGTGATCCTTGACCGCAGGGATGTAGGTCTCGCGGCTGCCGATGCCGAATTGCCGCCGGATGTCGAAACCGTTGGCCTCCAGCGCCTGAGCGTAGATCTCGGCGATGATCTTGGACTCCGGGAAGTCCGCGGAACCCACCGCGATCGACTTGAGGTCACCCGATATCTCGCCACCGCCGAGCGGGTTGGAACTCCCGCATGCCGTGGCGATGAGGGCGAGTACGGCTGCGAGTACGGCCAGACTTCTCTTGTGCACGGTTCGTCGCGCGGGGCTCATCGCAAGTCCTTTCGGGGCGCACCTGCTTTCCGAGACCCTAACGGCCTTCGCGGGATGTCGCCTGGCTTTACCTCGTGCTGAGCGGACGGGTTGCCCGCAAACCGGGTGGGACACTGAGCCGATGACATCCAACGACGTTTACGAACGGCTCGGCGTGCTCGAGCAGCTCGTCCAGCACCTCTACGCGAAGACCGGCGTGCCGATGCCCGATCTGCAGACGCTCGCCCGAACCCAGGTTCCGGCCCACGTGCAGCAGCTGCTCGCCTCAGGCGACAAGATCGGCGCCATCAAGGCCTACCGAGCCGAGGCGAACGTCGATCTTCCCACCGCGAGCCGGATCATCGAGTCGCTCTGACGCTCCGGTGATAAACCGGTACCGCCGGTTTCATTCGCAGGCCCGACGGGCAAAGATGGAGTCATGAGTACCGACCCGAA
>NZ_JAVRPS010000300.1:0-8185 GCF_032162105.1 Mycobacterium sp.
TGCAGGTCTGAATGCGACTGCCCGGTTCGTGTTCGGCGCCGCTGCGTAGGTCGCGGACGTGCCCGTCGACCAATGCCACGACGCATGACTGGCAGATGCCCATCCGGCAACCGAACGGCATCCGGACGCCTACGCTCTCCCCCGCATCCATGAGGGGCGTCGCGGCGTCCACCGTCACCGTCTTCCCGCTCCGCGCGAACTCAACCGTCCCGCCCTGGCCGTGTACCGCGGCCCGCGTCGCCGCGAACCGCTCCAGGTGCAGACGCTCGCCGATGCCCGCCGCCGACCACTGCCGGTGCGCGGCGTCGAGCATGCCCTCCGGACCGCACGCCCAGGTCTGGCGGTCGCGCCAATCCGGCACTTCGTCGTCGAGCCGGGATAGATCGAGTCGGCCGACGCTCCGCGTGGCACGTAGCCGCACCTGGTAACCCTCGTGCGCATCCGCCAACTGGGCCAACTCGGAGCCGAACATCACGTCGGATTCCGTTGGCGCCGAATGCACGTGGACTACATGACCCGGGCCGCCGATTCCGTTGCGTTTGACCAGCGTGCGCAGCATGGACATGACTGGCGTGATGCCCGACCCTGCCGTGAGGAACAGCACCGACGCCGGTGCCGGATCCGGCATGACGAAGTTGCCCTGCGGGGCGGCCAGTCGCACGATGGTGCCCGGCGCGACGCCGCCGACCAGGTGGCTGGACAGGAAGCCCTCTGGCATCGCCTTGACGGTGATCGTGATGGTTCGCGTACCTCGACCAGATGCCGGGGCGGCAACGGCGACCGGACTCGACGTCAACGAGTAGGACCGCCACCGCCAGCGGCCGTCGATCAGCACCCCGATGCCGACGTACTGACCCGGTTCGTAGTCGAAGGAGAAGCCCCACCCCGGTTTGATCACCAGCGTGGCCGAATCCTCGGTCTCGCGGCGCACCTCCAGCACCCTGCCGCGCAATTCGCGGGCCGACCACAACGGGTTGGCGAGCTTCAGGTAGTCGTCGGGCAGCAGTGGTGTGGTGACGCGTGCCGCGATCGAACGCAGCGCGTGCCAGCCGGGATGCCGATCGGCACCTGCGAGGGCGGGTCGGACGGTGTCGGCGACGTTGGCGGAGATCTTGATGCTGTTCTTGGCCATGGAGGCTCCTGATCACGTGTCGCGCTATTTCGAGGCCGGAGTCTGGGGCCTGATGGTACTAACCTACGGTACCGTAACCTACGGCTTCGCATCCAGCCGTCAGAGCAGGTCGAGCAGAAACGGCAGCTCCTGGCTGGCGTACCAGGCGAGGTCGTGGTCCTGGGCGTCACCGACGGTGAACTCGGCGTCCTCGTCGCCCATATCGGCCGAATCGATGACTTCGATCGCGTCCAGCACGGCAGGCTCGGCCGCCGCATTGTCGAGGTAGGCAGCGACCACGTCGGCGATCCCGACCGGACCCGCAAGACGCACCACCGCGTCGTCGAGATCGGGCCGCGCGGTGGCGCCGTCCACCTCCGCAACGAGCACGGCCCGCCGGGGCGGCAAGCCGCTCGCACTTCCCTCGGCCCCCAGCAGTCGCAGGGAGGCCAACGCGGCCTCGCGCAATGCGACCTCGGCGAGTTCGTCCTCGTCGCCCTCGAAGTACGACTCCCGCAGCGCAGGGGTCACCGCGAACGCGGTTCCGCTGAGCGCATGTATCGATCCGTCGGCGACGAGCTTCTGCAACATGGTCAGGGTCGCCGGGATGTAGACACGCACCAGGCGACTGTAGCGGCACTACTCGCGATCGCCGATCAACGTGGCGACATGATCGTCCACGTAGGTCGACAGTTCGCGCGAGGGCCGCTGGTAGCTCCCACTCATCACCGGCCGCTCGGGCAATTCGACCTTCGGGTGCCCCACGTCGACGTAGTCGATGGTCGACAGTAGGTGCGACATCATGTTCAGTCGCGCGTGTTTCTTGACGTCGGACTCGACTACATACCAGGGACTCTGGGGGGTGTCGGTATGGACCATCATCTGGTCCTTGGCTCTCGAGTAGTCCTCCCACCGGTACACCGACTCCAGATCCATCGGGCTGAGCTTCCACTGCCGGACCGGATCGTTGCGCCGCGACTTGA
The DNA here is from genome assembly GCF_032162105.1 of Mycobacterium sp. Classification (GTDB taxonomy): domain Bacteria; phylum Actinomycetota; class Actinomycetes; order Mycobacteriales; family Mycobacteriaceae; genus Mycobacterium. The sequence continues at coordinate 2,095 of NZ_JAVRPS010000300.1, forward strand.
ACCGACGCAACTGCTCGTCGTCCGACACCGAGAACCAGTATTTGCGGAGCAGGACTCCGTCCTCCAGAAGCATCTGCTCAAAGATCGGCGTCTGACGCAGGAACAACGAATGCTCTTGCGCGGTACAGAATCCCATCACCTTCTCCACGCCACCGCGGTTGTACCAGGACCTGTCGAACAGCACGATCTCGCCCTTGGCAGGCAATTGCGCGATATAGCGTTGGTAGTACCACTGTCCGCGTTCGCGGTCATTCGGGGCGGGTAGCGCCGCGATCCGCGCGATGCGTGGACTCAAGTACTCGGTGATGCGTTTGATCGTTCCGCCCTTGCCCGCCGCGTCACGGCCCTCGAAGACCACCACGATCCGTGCGCCGGACTCCCGCACCCACTCCTGCAGCTTCACGAATTCCGTTTGCAGACGGAATAATTCGGCCTCGTAGATGTCGTTGGAGATCTTCGACTTCGCTGATTTCGGCTTGCCGTTCTTGCCGGCCGCCTTCGAGCTTCCCATCACCGGATCGTAGTGCTGATCATCGTTCTACACCCGATGAGCAGGAGCGATCAGCGCGCCGCTTCCAGCAGTTCGTCGAGCGATTCGCGCAGCAGGATGGGCACGACGTCGACGTCGCTCATCGCATCGCGGTCGGCGTTCACGCCGAAGTAGAGCATGCCGTTGTAGGACGTCACCCCGATCGCCATCACCTGGTTGTGCAGCAGCGGCGGCACCGCATAGGTCTCCAGCAGCTTGGTGCCTGCGATGTACATCTGCTTCTGCGCGCCAGGCACATTGGTGATGAGCAGGTTGAACTGTCGAGCCGAGAAACTGGTCGCGACACGAATCCCCATGGCGTGCAACGTCGGTGGGGCGAACCCGGACAGAGTGACGATGGTTCTGGCATCGACGAGGACGGCTGCCGTCGAATGCGATTCGGTGGCATGCGCGATCTGCGACAATCGCACCACGGCATTGCCCTCCCCGACGGGCAGGTCGACCAGGAACGGCGACACCTCGCTGATCGCCTGGCCAGGACCGACCACGTCGAGCTCGGCGTCGGGGTACACCGACATCGGCGCCATCGCCCGGACCGTCGAGGCTGACGTCACCGGTTCGCCACGCGACATCAGCCAGTTGCGCAATGCGCCGGCCACCACGGCCAGCACGACGTCGTTGACGTCGCAGTCGTAGCGGGCGCGCAGTTGGCGGTAGTCCTCCAGCCGGTGGCAGGCGACGGCGAACCGGCGGTTGCGCGACACGGTGCTGTTGAGCGGGCTGCTTGGCGCGGTGCCGCGCGCAACGGTGCGAGCCACGTCGGCGACCCGGCGTCCCACCTCGACCAGCTGCCCCGAGTTGGTGGCCACCTCCATGACCGCGGACCGGACCGCAGCGAGTTGGCCGGACGGCCGGGCGACCCATTCCCCGAGGGCACCCCACACCAGCCGCGCGTCGCTGGGCTCACGCGCGGGAATCCAGATGTCCTCGCCGAACTCCGGCGCCTTCTGGGTGCGGTCGGCGATGACGTGCCCGATCTCCAGAGCCGTCATGCCGTTGACGAGCGCCTGGTGTGACTTGGTGTAGATGGCGATGCGGTTCTTCGTCAGGCCTTCGACCAGATACATCTCCCACAGCGGACGCGACCTGTCGAGCTGCCGCGACCCCAGCCGCGCGACGAGGTCGTGCAACTGCGCGTCACTTCCCGGCGACGGCAACGCCGAACGCCGGATGTGATAGGTGATGTCGAAGTCGGGGTCGTCGACCCACACCGGCCGCGCCAGGCCAAGCGATACCTCGCGAACCTTCTGGCGGTAGCGCGGGATCTGCGGCAGCCGTCGCTCGACGGTGTTCAACAGGGTCTCGTAGCTCAACCCGCTGCGTGGCTTGCGCAGGATCGACAGCGTGCCCACGTACATCGGGGTCGCGGAGTTCTCCAGGTGATAGAACGACGCGTCCGACGCCGACAACCTCGTCACCATGTCGGCGCCACCCTCCCCCTCGCTCAATGTCTGAACCCCGTCACGGTAACCGGCGAAACCGCGAGCCTGCATCACGGGTGCTTAGCAGTTGGCTGGTTTGTCGGTCGGTGTTGGTCGTGGGGTCTGTCGGTGATGGGTGGGATGGTGCGGGTGTGAGGTCGGCGCGGTTGCGGGAGTGGCGTGGGGTGAAGGCGGTGGCGACGCCGTCTGGCGTAGCGATTGGGACCAGGTTGCAGACCAGCGCGCACGACGAGCGTGTGCTGGATCTGGTTGCCGAGCATCTGGGCCGGTTGCGGCGCGCGGACCTCACGTCGGCATGTCGGCCCCAGCCACAGGCGGCAGGACTGGACACCGATACCCGGCGGCAGGTGCGCCGGGCCCGGCTCAACGCGCGTAAAGCGGCGTTGACCGCCGAGTCGAGCGCTCGGTGGGCCAACGCGATCATCGCTGGCAACGATGACCAGTACCGACTGGCCCGCGATGCCCAGTACCGCCATCTGGCGGGTTTGCGTGCCGCGATCGCCATCATCGAGAAACGCCTGGCCGCTCCCACCGGGGACGTCTTGACCGTCGCGCAGCGCAAGGCACGGCGCGGTGCGAAGTCGCCGAAGGGATATGCGACCCAAGCGGAACGGTTCGCCAAGCAGCGTCGGCTGCAGCATCTACGCGCCGAGCTCGCCCGCGCCGAAGCCCACCAGGCGAAGAGTCGGGTGCGGGTCGTCGAGGGCGGTGCCCGGCTGGCCAAGGCTCGCCACCACCTCGACTCCGCGGGTCTCACGCCGGTCCGGTGGCGCGACCGGTGGGAGGCGGCACGGTATCGGATTACGGCGAATGGCTCCGGTGATGAACCGTTCGGCAATCTCACCATCACCGTCACCCCGCACGGCCAGGTCAGTGTGCGGTTGCCGAAACCGTTGGAACATGTCGCCAACGCCAAACACGGCCGCTACGTGCTATCCGGCACCGCGGTGTTCTCCCACCGTGGCGATGAATGGATGGCGCGGATCACCGGCGGGAAGTCGGTGTCCTACACCATCACCCGTAAACCTGGTCGGCCTGGGCGCTACCTGACCGCAGCCTGGGGCCTCCCGGCGCCGATGGTACCCACCGGCGGCAGTCCCGAGGACACGGTGTTCGCGGCGGGCCCGGTTGTAGGTGTGGATCTCAACGCCGGACACCTGGCGGTGCGCCGTCTAGATGCCCATGGCAACCCGGTCGGTACACCGGAACGCATCGACATCGACCTGGCCGGCACGTCCGCCCGTCGGGATGCCCAAGTGCGTCACGCCATCACCAGGCTCATCCACTACACCCGCCGACACGGGGTCGCCGCCATCGCGGTGGAGGACCTCGACTTCGCCGACGCGCGGGCCACCGGCCGTGAAACGATGGGCCGCGGCCGGCGTGGGAAACGCTTCCGCCGCACGGTGGCGGGGATACCGACCGGGGTGTTCCGCAATCGGCTGGCCGCGCAAGCCGCCGCGGCCGGAATCGCATTGTGGGCGGTCAACCCGGCCTACAGCAGTGTCTGGGGCGATGCGCATTGGCGCAAACCCTACGAGAACGTCACCCGACATCAGGCCGCGGCCACGGTGATCGGGCGTCGCGCCCAGGGCTTTTCGGCCCGGCGACGGAAAGGTGTGACACACCCGCGACCAGAGGATCGTGGTGTGAGAGCTACCGACCAGGCCGGACCCGACAAACCGCAGGCGAGCAGCACCGGTAACCGTCACCGGCCAGGGATACGGGGAACCACATCTCGTGAACCCGGCCGGGCAAGCACGCGGTCACCGGGCCGGGCAACCGTTACCCCGGCAACGGCCAACAACAGATGTAACGGTGCATCAGAGTGTCCTCGCGCCATGCGATCATGAATGCGTCTGCACTCTCCAGCAGATGCCACCGTGTTGACCCCGACTGCTGGAGACTGACCGTGACCGCATCACGCATTCCCACTGCGCAAACATCCCCCGTCGCTTCGCTCGCCCCGGCTCATCCGTTCACGTCGCCGATCATCGACTACGAACCGCCGCTGGTCGGCGCGCCGGCCTGCCCACCGCCGACACCCGCCGCGCTGCACCGGCACACCCCGCGTCGGCTGCGGGCCGTCCCCGCGGTGCCGGCCAAGGAGTCACCGCCACCACGGGCCGCCGCCGTATTCGCCGATACCGCGCTGCGTCGCGTGCTCGAGGTAGCCGACCGGCGCAGGCCCGTCGCACAACTGCGCCCACTGCTGACACCGGCGCTGATCGACGCCGTGGTTGCCATGACGCGGACCACCCCAACCGACGGCGCGGCCGTACTGCGCCGGATGCGACTGCGCACCGCGGTCTCCGCCGACGGCGAGGCGACGGCGGCCGAGGTGTTCGGCACCTATACCCGGGGCCGCCGAGTCAAGGCGATCGCAGGCCGCATCGAGGTCATCGGGGGCCGCTGGCTGGTCACGGCATTGCAGATCGGCTGAGCGACAGCGGCGGTACGGCCGTCGCGACCGCCGTCAGCCGCGTCGCGCGGTCGGGCCACCGCGGGCCTGCTTGCGCGCTGCCTCACGTCGCTCCCGCCGCGTGCTGCCGTTCGCCGGCGCGGGGGCCGCGTGTCGGCCGCCCCGCTGCACCTGTGCGGACCCGTCCTCGGACGGCCCCGTGTAGGTCAGTGGAGGCGCGTCGTCCACGATTCCCTTGACGCGCAACGCCGGTGGCGCCTCCTGCGGACGCTCCTCGGTGGCGACGGCGCCCTTGGCGACTGCGGGGGCGCTGGCCTCCTGCGCCTTGGCCGCGGCGTCCGCCGCGAACTGCGCGAGGTTCGGCGGGGCCGCAACGGGCGCGACGGTGGGCGCCTGCGCGGCCTGCACCTGGGCGTTGAACAACAGCCCCACCGACTCTTCCTTCAGCCCGTCCAGCATGCCCATGAACATGTCGTAGCCCTCGCGCTGGTACTCGACCAGCGGGTCACGCTGTGCCATCGCCCGCAGCCCGATGCCCTCCTTGAGGTAGTCCATCTCATAGAGGTGCTCGCGCCACTTGCGGTCAACGGTGGTCAGCAGCACGCTGCGCTCGAGTTGACGCATCGCGGTCTCGCCGCCGATCTCGGTCAACTCCGCCTCCCGGACGGCGTACGCGCGTTCGACGTCCGCGAGCAGCGCCTCGAGAAGTTCGTCGCGGGTCAGCTCGCCGGGCTCGCCGACGGCGCCGGAGTCGATCAGGTCGTGGTGATCGATACCCACCGGGTACAGCATCTTCAGCGCATTCCACAGGGCTTCCAGGTCCCAGTCCTCGGAGTAACCCTCCGCGGTGGCGCCGTTGACGTAGGCGGTGATCACGTCGACCACCATCTGACGGGCCTGCTCCTGCACGCTCTCGCCCTCGAGGATGAGGCGGCGCTCGGCGTAGACGACCTTGCGCTGCTGGTTCATCACTTCGTCGTACTTGAGGACGTTCTTGCGGACCTCGAAGTTCTGCTGCTCGACCTGCGTCTGCGCGCTCTTGATGGCACGCGTGACCATGTTGGCCTCGATGGGCACGTCCTCGGGCAGGTTCAGCCGGGTGAGCAACGACTCCAGCGTGGCACCGTTGAAGCGGCGCATGAGCTCGTCGCCAAGCGACAGGTAGAACCGCGACTCGCCGGGGTCACCCTGGCGTCCGGAGCGGCCGCGCAACTGGTTGTCGATGCGCCGCGACTCGTGGCGCTCGGTGCCGAGCACGTACAGGCCACCGGCCTCGATGACCTCCTTGGCCTCGTCCTCCACCTCGGCCTTGACCTGAGGGAGCACCTGGTCCCAGGCGGCCTCGTAGTCTTCGGGCGTCTCGACGGGATCCAGGCCGCGGTCCCGCAGCCGTTTGTCGGCGAGGAAGTCGACGTTGCCTCCGAGCACGATGTCGGTGCCGCGGCCTGCCATGTTGGTGGCGACCGTGATGGCACCGCGCCGCCCTGCCTCCGCGATGATGCCGGCCTCTTGCTCGTGGAACTTCGCGTTCTGCACGTTGTGCGGGACCCGCCGCTTGGTGAACTGCTTCGACAGGTACTCCGAGCGCTCGACGCTGGTGGTGCCGATGAGGACCGGCTGGCCCTTCTCGAAGCGCTCCACCACGTCGTCGACGACGGCGATGTACTTGGCCTCTTC
>NZ_JAVRPS010000301.1:0-3000 GCF_032162105.1 Mycobacterium sp.
TGAGTTGGCTCTCACTACTGACACCGCCGGTTGTTAGGCCTACTATCCAGTAGATAGGGACACGATGCACTGGCCCGGGAAGAGGTTGGACGATGGCTGTCGATTCGTCGATACTCGATCCGCTGCGGACAAAGCCCATGGCTGATCCAACGTCGCACCTGCAGGCTGCTGCCGTGCACTGGCAGTTCAGTCCGGAAACTGGTGCCCCACGCAGCGTCACTTGACTTGGACCCGCAGACCAAGATCTCGAACGTCGAGGACCCGGTGCTGCTCCCAAACATCGTCGACGAACTGCATACCGGTACACGTCAACGTATTTCAACATGGTCTGGCGAAAATGGATGAATCTAGGTGCGTTTGAGAAATCTGCCGCTGAATGCCGGCGCAGTGGTAGACGGGCATTGGCTAGCAGACTTACCTTCGGACCCAATGAGAACTCTCCACCTCATCAGGAGATTCCCAAACCTCAACGAAGGGCGCCGTCATGGACAGCCATACCGGTGATCAGTGGATCACTCGCCAGGAGCTCGCTGAGAGATACGGGTTACCTGTGAAGACGCCTGCTCAGTGGGCATCCAAGGGGACGGGCCCGCGCTATGCGAGGTTCGGTCGACACGTCCGATACCGCTTGAGTGACGTAGTCGATTGGGAAGCGCAGCAATTCGCAGTTGCGAAACGTACGTCCGCTTAGCTCGCGGTAACTGCCTTGCGAGTTGGCTGACCGCCCGCCGCTGCGCAGTGCGCACCACGGCAAGGTTGTTCGCGAGTACCTGCTACGTCGGGCGCTGCAGCTTGCGGTACTGAACAATGTGCTGGCGGTGAATCCGGTTCGGGACGTGCAGTTGATCCGCTCGACGTCGACGCCGATGCCAACGGGCGCCGAGGCGCTGACCGCCGACCAGCTGCGTGAGCCACTGATCAAACTGCGGGTGTCGGAAACGTGCCAAGAGTGACCTGGTGGACCCGATCATTCGCCGTGGCGATGCTGACAGAGCGCCGCAAGTTGCCGTTCCCGGGGGAGCAATCGGTGCACCCGGCCCGACCAAGGGCCAGCCGCGCCCGCTGCGGGTGCTGTGATGTCGATGGCCGACGGGGTGCCCACGCTGGTCGCGGCGCGCATCCTGGCTGCCTGCCGTGCCCGGCGACGAGCGGCCGGCCCGGCCGACCTGCCCGCGCGTCTGGATCGCCGGTTCGTCGTCACCGCGACCATCCGGCTGCTGTCGGACATCGCCGTGCGCGCGGTCGAAGAGCTCGACCAGCGTGACACCGGCACCGGCAAGAGCCGCCTGCACTTGCCCGGCGCGCTCAATTGGACCACTATTGCCAGGTAGTTGCCCGAACACACCATAAACGCGCCCTGACCTGCCGCCCCCGGGCAGGGATCAAACCTGCGACCTGGATTACAAGGCATCTGATGGGTCTGCTGGAAACGAGATTAGCGACCCTATCGGATTGCGTCGAAGCGTCACAGCGTCCCTTTGCGTGGGCTCCTTTCCCGGCAAGGGCAGCCAAACCGGAACCTCTGGAACCCGAGTGGGGGACCTGCGCCTGGCCACCGTCACGAATTGACGCTTATTCGTCGCTTATACCCGCAACGCGCCGAGAATCGTCGAGAACCTACCGGAAGTATGATGTTCCCAACCACGTTGTGACACAGAACGATTGGCAACCACCGCGGCGTGTCGAGAATCCTCGACCTAAAAGCGGAAGGTCGCCGGTTCGATCCCGGCCCTGGCCACCAGTATCCTTGCAGTTCAGCGCCATATTCGATAGACAGCGGCGCTTTCGTGAAGCCTCACAGCGAGGTTTATCGGGCAAAAGTCGGGTCAAACTCTCGGGTCACTCAGACGGGCAGTCGTCGAGCGCGTCGAGCGCCGACACCACGACATCGAGTTCGTCGTCGTCGTAAAGGTCGGCGTATACGTGAGCAGTCACAGTGATCGACGCATGGCCCATCGTCTTCTGCAATAGGCGAAGGTCCGCGCCGGCCCGCCGCGCCGGCGGAGCGTACGTATGCCGCAAGCCGTGCACACGCACCTTCGGCCGGCCGATCTCCACGATCGCCGTGCGCCATCCCGTCGAGCGCTTCCAGTTCTTGCAGCCCGAGTAACGCACCGTCCGGTGAGGTGATGGCCGGGTCCCCAGGAGGCCGACCACACACCCCATCGGCGAGGATCGGCATCAGTCGCTGTGGAACGGGTATCGAACGGCCCCGTGGCACTCTTCGGATTGCCCTCGAGCAGCTTCCCGCCCACCTGCGTGATCGAGCGGCGCACCCGGATCCTGCGCGCCTTTAGGTCGACGTCTTCAACTCTTAGCCCGACAAGTTCTCCGAGTCGCATCCCCATGTACGCGAGCGGCAGGACCACGTCGCCCTGGCGACCGCACGCGACGGCCAGGGCCGCGACCTCGGACGTCGTGAGATAGCTGTGGTTCGCCGCACGCAGTGGGGGAAATTCAGTTCTAGCGGCCGGATTTCGCGAGAGTAGTTGTCCTTCGTCGATCGCGCAGTCGAGCGTCATCTTCAGTACCGAGTGCACCCACCGCACAGTGCGCGGACCCAATCCCTACGTCGACATCTCGTTGACCCAGCCCTGGATGGACTGGTGGTCGATCGCTGAAACGTGCCAACTGCCGAATCGCGGCCCGATCCGGGACCGCCAGTAGTCTTCGTAGCCGCGACGCACCTTCGGGCTGAGATCGGGATGCGACGCCAGCCACGACCGATACACGGTCGTCAGAGTGACGCGGCCGGCACGGGGACCAACCACATCGCCAGAAGTAGGATTCGGTCACATGATGTCGATGGCAAGCGACGTCGGCCGCTCGCCATTGATCGCATTGAGATCCATCGGGCACGCCGAGAGAACCACCGCACAATCCATCGCCGCCGCGAACGTCACCGCATCCCCTGGCCGGCTCACCGCGGGCAACCAGCTCAGCTCACCCTCGCTGCCCACGGGGATGTTCATGAACACGTTCACCGGCTGGGGCACGGCG
>NZ_JAVRPS010000302.1:0-35279 GCF_032162105.1 Mycobacterium sp.
TCGTTCCACAGCCAGGACACTCGACCAGCCCGCGCAGTGTTATAGGAGCGAAGATGCAAGGCGATCCCGACGTTCTCAAGCTGCTCAACGAGCAATTGACGAGCGAACTCACGGCCATCAACAAGTACTTTCTGCATTCGAAGATGCAGGATAATTGGGGATTTACCGAGTTGGCCAGTCACACCCGCGCCGAGTCGTTCGACGAAATGCGACATGCCGAGGCGATCACCGACCGCATTCTCATCCTGGACGGTCTGCCGAATTACCAGCGACTATTCTCACTGCGCGTCGGACAAACACTGCGTGAGCAATTCGAGGCCGATCTCGCGATCGAATACGAGGTGCTGACGCGGCTCAAGCCCGCGATCGTGTTCTGCCGCGAGAAGCAGGACAGCACCACCGCGAACCTCTTCGAGATGATCATCGCCGATGAGGAGAAGCACGTCGACTACCTCGAGACCCAGCTGGAGCTGATGGAAAAGCTGGGCGTGGAGCTGTACTCCGCGCAGTGCGTATCGCGCCCACCGAAGTAGGCACGCCGGCCACCCGGACGGGACGCGGGTGACGAGCACCACGTCCGTCGACCCGTAATATTTATAGCCTATCTAACGATATGGTCTGTGGCGATTGGGTACGCCCGGCTATGACGAGAGGTAGGTATGACCAGTTCAACGGCGCAAGCCACCGCGGATCCCGAGTCTGCGAGCGCGCTGATCACTCCCCAGCGACGCAACCTGATCTTCGTCGCGGTGCTGCTCGGCATGCTGCTCGCGGCACTCGATCAGACCATCGTGGCCACCGCGCTTCCGACGGTGGTATCCGACCTCGGTGGCGCGGGCCACCAGTCCTGGGTAGTGACCAGCTACCTGCTCGCATCCACGATCGTCACCGCCGTGGTCGGCAAACTCGGCGACATGTTCGGCCGCAAAGTCGTGTTCCAGGCCTCGGTGCTGTTCTTTCTGGCCGGATCGGTGCTATGCGGCCTCGCGACCTCGATGACGATGCTGGTCGCCGCGCGGGCGCTGCAGGGCATCGGCGGCGGCGCCATCATGGTGACCGCAATGGCGGTGATCGGCGAGGTGATCCCGTTGCGCGAACGCGGCCGGTACCAGGGCGCGCTTGGCGCCGTGTTCGGCGTGACCACCGTGATCGGACCGCTACTGGGCGGCTTCTTCACCGACCACCTGACTTGGCGGTGGGCGTTCTGGATCAACGTGCCCGTCGCGCTCGTCGTCCTGGCCGTCGGTGCCACTGCCATCCCCGCACTGGCCAGGAGCACCAAACCCAGAATCGACTACATGGGCATTCTGCTCGTCGGCCTCGGCGCGTCCGGCCTCGTGCTCGCGACCAGCTGGGGTGGAGGCGAGTACGCCTGGGCCTCGCCGATGATCGTCAGCCTGTTCGTGGGATCCGCCGCGGCACTGGCCCTGTTCGTCTGGGTGGAAACCCGGACGACCGAGCCGATTCTGCCCATGCGGCTGTTCGCCAGCCCGGTGTTCACGGTCTGCTGCATCCTCGCGTTCATCGTCGGCTTCGCCATGCTCGGTGCGCTGACCTTCCTGCCCACCTTCATGCAGTTCGTCGACGGCGTGTCGGCGACGGAATCCGGATTTCGCACCCTGCCGATGGTGGCGGGCCTGCTCATCACCTCGATGGGAAGCGGCGTGATCGTCGGCCGCACGGGGCGCTACAAGATCTTCCCGGTGGTCGGCACCGCGGTCATGGCAGTCGGTTTCCTGCTGCTGTCGCAGATGGACGCCGCCACCCCCACCTGGCAGCAGTCGGTGTTCCTGTTCGTACTCGGAACCGGCATCGGCATGTGCATGCAGACGCTGATCTTGACGGTGCAGAACACGATGAGCTTCACCGACCTGGGGGTGGCCACCTCAGGCGTGACGTTCTTCCGGACCATCGGAAGTGCCTTCGGCGCAGCCATCTTCGGATCGTTGTTCGCCAACTTCCTGTCCGACCGTCTCGGTCCCGCGATGCTGGCGAGCGGAGCGCCCGCCCGCGCAGCGCAATCGCCTCAGGCGTTGCACGAGCTATCACCGGCGATGGCGGCGCCCATCGTCGATGCCTACGCGGACTCACTCGGCACGGTTTTCCTGTGCGCCGTCCCGATCGCCGTGGTCGGCTTCGTCGTCGCGCTCTTCCTCAAGGAGGTGCCGCTGAGGGAGATGGACGCGGTGTCGGCCACCGATCTCGGCGAGGGCTTCGGGATGCCCAGCACCGAGTCACCCGATCAGATCCTCGAGGTCGCGGTGGGACGGATGTTCCGCGACTCCCCGGACGTCCGATTGCGCAGCCTCGCCAACCGGCCGGGGTGCGATCTCGACGTCGTCAATCTGTGGGCGCTGGTGCAGATCTATCGGCAGAACCAGGTGTTCGGTTCGGCCACCCTGACCGAGATCGGCAAGCGTCTCCGAGTGCCGTTCGAGCTGTTGGAGCCGACGTTCGACAACCTGGTGGATCGGGATTACGTGCTCCGTTCCGGCGGCCAGGACGGGCAGGCCGGGCAAGAAGGGCGGTTGTGGCTCACCCAGGCCGGCGTCAAGGAGGTCGACGCGGCGTCGTCGGCGATCGCCGCCAAGATCGTCGACAAGCTGGCCGGCTCACCGGCGTTCGAGGGACGTCCCGACCGCGAGCAGGTCGAGGCCGCACTCGAGCGCATCGCCCACCGGATGCTGGTGCAACGGGGCTGGGACGACGACCGCGCCTTGGTCGGCGCCTCGGGGTGACCCAAAACTAGAACGTGTTCCAGAATTGCCGTTTCCGGCGTACGATCCGGACATGAGCCGAATTGGAGAGTTCGCCGACGACGACGTCGCCGGATGGATCATCAAATCGCCCGACATTGGCACCGCGATGGCCGGATACACCCATGCGGTCTACAACAAGAACAGATTGCCGATGCGAGTTCGCGAGCTGGCGCGCATGGTGATCGCGCTCGACAACGAGTGCGTGGTGTGCCAGAACACCCGCGACGCGGACGGCATCGCGGCCGGCGTCGACGAGGACCTCTACGACCACGCCACCGAGTGGCGCACCTGGCCCGGCTACAGCCCGCAGGAACGCGTCGCGGCGGAGTTCGCGGCGCGCTTCGCCGCCGACCACACCGGCCTGCGTGACGACGAGGATTTCTGGGACCGCTGCAACGATCAGTTCGACGCCGAGTTGCTCACCGATCTGGCGTTGTCCTGTGCCATGTGGCTGGGCATGGGCCGGATGCTGCGCACGTTGGACATCGGCCAGAGCTGCAAGATCACGCTGTAATACATTCCCCGTCGCTCCGCTCGCCCCGAAAATACATTCCCCGTCGCTCCGCTCGCCCCGAAATCCGCTGCAGCCGTCTCAGATCAACCCGGTCGCATCGAAGATCCACGACGTGTCCGCTGCCATGAGCCCCTCCAGCCAGCTCGGCGGCGCCGTGGCCGTCAGGCCGCTCATGTCCCAGTAGTCCTTCCAGGCGGTGACCTTGCCGTTCTCGACGCGGTGCACCGTGACGAATCGCAGCACCGCCGTCTCGCCGGTCGGCCAGACCCACGTCTCGGAGTGCTCGTACATGACGTTCGGGCCGTCACTGACCATCAAGCCGTCGTGATTCTCGTAGGAGGCCAACGGCTCCAGCCCGATCTTCAGCCGCTTGACGATGTCCTCGGGACCCCGCGCGGCGAGCGCGGGCCCCACGGGCATGTCGGTGTAGATGCAGTCATCGGACACGCTCGCCTTCACCCCGTCCCAATCCCGGGCGGACAGCGCCTTCCACAGCTCGAGGACCGTATCATCAACCGACACTTGTCAATTCACCTTTCTCAGTGGGGAGCGCGGGGGACTTGTGCGACGCCCGCAGGAAGCGCCCGGTGCGCTGCCGTCCAACCAGATCCGTTGCCTCACCGTTGGCGAAGACGGTGCGGCCGCCGACCAGCACCGCGGTGACGGTGGCGTCGTTGCGGTTCACCATCCGCGGCAGGCCGTCGTAGTGCTCGACGGTTTCCTCGGCGTAGGCGTCCAGTGAGGCGTCGAGGTGGGCGGGGTCGATGATCGCCACGTCGGCGCGGTCCCCGATCCGCAGGTGCCCGGCGTCGAGCCGGTACCAGTCGGCGAGCTCGCCGGTCAGCCGGTGCACCGCCTGTTCGACCGTCATGAACTCCCGACCCGCCTCCGCGGCGTCGTGGACGTGCCGGAGCAGGCGCAGCCCCATGTTGTAGAACGCCATGTTCCGCAGGTGCGCACCGGCATCGGAGAAGCCCATCTGAATGCCGGGTTCGCGCGCCAGCTTCTTGAGCACCTCGGGCCGGTGGTTGGAGATCGTGGTGCGCCAGCGCAGCGACTTGCCGTGTTCGAGCACCAGGTCGAGGAACGCGTCGACCGGGTGCAGGTCGCCACGTTCCAGACCGACCTCGCCGAACGACATGCCGATCACCGACTCGTCGGGGCAGGCAACGATGTCGGCGTCGAAGAAGTCGCGGTGCCAGACCCTGACCCCGAACTTGCTCTCGTACTCCTTGCGGAACCGGCGCCGGTAGTCCTCGTCGCGCATCAGTTCGTTGAGTTCCACTTCGTCGCGCAGGTGCAGCGCCGCCGCGCCAGCCCCGAACTCCTCGAAGATCACCAGGTCGATGCCGTCGGCGTAGACCTCGAACGGCACCGGCAGGTGCTGCCAGCGGAAGTTGCCGCCGAGCCGGTTGACGAACTTCGCCACCGGACCCATCAACAGGATCGCGTATGGGTTGGCCTTGACGTCGGCGGCCGACAGCAGGCTGGTCTTGAGCGGATTGCGGAGGATGCCCAGCGACTGCGCCACCTGCGAACCGAGGTTCAGCGGGTTCTGGATGTCGGGGCCCGACTGCAGGACACGTCCCGCCCGGCGCAGCAGCGACTTCAACCGGCGCAGCTCGCGGGCCTTGGCGTAGGTCGACGGCAGCGTGCGCGACCGGCAGGTATCGCCGTCGAGTTTGTCGAAGAGCAGCTGCTGGGACGACATTCCGACGAAGCCGGCCCGCAGCGCCTCGGCGAGCATCCGTTCCATCTCGGCCTGTTCGCCCTTGGACGGCGTGACCGACTTGCTGGTTGCCCGCTCCAGACCCATGACTGCGGTGCGCATGTCGGAGTGCCCGATGAACGCCGCCACGTTGGGGCCGAGTGGACGCGCCTCGAGTGCGTCGACGTACTCGTCGCAGGTGGTCCAGGTCTTGTGTCGGTCCACCGCGCCGATGACGTGCTCGCGGGGGATCGCCTCGACGCGACCGAACAGGTCGCCGGCGTCCTCGCCGCCGACGTGGATGGTCGACAGTGAGCACGAACCGAGCATCACCGTGGTCACGCCGTGCCGCAGCGACTCGGCCAGCGCAGGCCCGTCGAGCACCTCGACGTCGTAGTGGGTGTGGATGTCGAGCATGCCGGGCAGCACCCACTTCCCGGTGGCGTCGATCACCCGTGGGCAACCGGTGTCATCGAGCTGATCGGCGGAGATCGCCACGACGTGGCCACCGCGAATGCCGAGGGTGCGCACCGCTGACGGGGCGCCGGTGCCGTCGAACCAGCGGCCGTTGCGAATGATCGTGTCGTAGGTCACTTAGCCATGGAACAGCGCGCCGCGGACGGTGTCAACGAAATCGTGAACACATTTTGAAAAATGTCTACTGTTCGGCCCAGGCGTCGGGCTGACGTCCGTCGACGTCGGTGAATCCGTATTCGCGGGCGAGCTGTGCCGAACTCGCCGAGCGCTGATTCCAGCGCGCCCGGTCCGGGTCCGACGCGATGGCCGCGACCCCGCGGCCGACGAAGCGTGGGCTCTCCGATTGCGTGAAGGCGGCCGGCGCGGTGGGGTAGCCCTCGGCCCGGGGCTCCATCGCCGACTGCCAGTCCGACTCGGTCACCCGGTAGTTGTCGAGCATCATCTCCGAGCGCAACCAGCCCGGCGTCACCGCAACGGCGGTCGCGCCGAATGGAGCCAGGTCGTGCCCCTGGCTGAAGGCGATCCGGTTCACCGCCACCTTGGCCAGGTCGTAGAAGACCGAGATCCGGTAGTTCTGGGCGTTGAACTCGGCCGTTCCGTCCGTCACCTCGACCAACAGCCCGCCAGGCAGCGTGACGAGCAGCGGGAGAAGACAGTGCGACGTGATCAGGTGGGTTTCGACCCCGAGTCGCACCGTCCGGAGACCGGCATCGAGATCGAGTTCCCACATCGGTCGGTTCCACGTCGACGGCGGGCCCTTGAGGATTTCGGCACCCCAGATGTTGTTCACCAGGATGTCGATGCGGCCGTGCTCCCGGCGCAGCCGGTCGGCCAGATCCCGCACCTGAGCGGGGTCGAGGTGGTCGACGGCGATGGGGATGCCCACTCCGCCGAGAGCCGTGACGAGTTCGGCCGTCTCCTCGATGGTCTCCGGCCGGTCGTAGTCCGACGTCAGGTTGCCCGACGTGCTGCTGCGGCCGGTGCAGACGACGGTCGCCCCCACTTCGCCCAGCGCCGCCGCGATGCCGCGCCCGGCGCCGCGGGTGGCACCGGCCACGACGGCGACGCGGCCGTCGAGGGCATTGTGGTCGGGTGGCCTGGTCATGGGGATCAGTATCAGCCGTACGGCCCATCGCCAACTGCACTTCAGCAGACGAGGGCATACTCGCTGACGTGACCCCACTGCAGCGCTACATCGCCGAGGAGATCGCCACCGACCACGTGGACGGGTTGCTGTCCAGACGGGAAGCGTTGCGCCGGCTGGCATTGATCGGCGTCGGCGCCACGGCGGCGACCGCGCTGATCGCGGCGTGCGGGGAGAACAAGCAACCCACCGCGAACGCACCGGTCACCTCCACCGGCGGCGCCACCGAGAGTGCGCCGCCACCGGGGTCGGAGAACACGGTGGCCACCGAGCCCATCACCTGGGCCGGTCCGCAGGGTGAACTGCAGGGTGCCTGGGCGCCCGCGCAGAGCCCGAAGGGCGCGGTGCTGGTCATCCACGAGAACAAGGGGCTCAACGACTGGGTGCGTTCGGTCGCGGGCCGGTTCGCGGGCATCGGCTACTCGGGTCTGGCCATCGATCTGCTCTCGGCCCAGGGCGGCACCGCCACGTTCACCGACCCGGCGCAGGCCACCGCCGCGCTCAGCAAGATCCCGCCTGCCGAGTTCGTCGCCAACCTCAAGTCCGGGGTCGGGGAGTTGCAGCGCCGTGCGCCAGGCGTGAAGGTCGCCGCGGTCGGGTTCTGCATGGGCGGCGGCCTGTTATGGCAGCTGCTGGCCGCGGGTGAGCCGCAACTGGCGGCCGCCGTCCCGTTCTATGGCCCGCTGCCGGACGGCGCCGACTTCGGCGGCTCCAAGGGCGTGGCAGTGCTCGGGTTCTACGGCGCCAAGGACGCCCGCGTCACCGGCACCAAGGACGCCGCGCAGCAGGCACTCGACAAGGCCGGGTTGGTCAACGAACTGGTCGTCGAGCCCGATGCCGATCACGCCTTCTTCAACGACACCGGGGAGCGCTACGCCCCGACGGCCGCCGCCGACGCCTGGCAGCGGGTGGGGGACTGGCTCGCCAAGTACGTCGGCTGACCGTCACCCGCACGTGCCCGATACCGGCGGTGGCCGGTATTCACCACCCGTTCAGGTGACCGTTCACCCACCGTTCGTGACCGCACATGCGCCCCCGCTCTGATGCAGGTATGCGGGTTGTTCAGGTTGCGAACTTCTACGGCCCGCGCTCCGGAGGACTGCGGACCGCGGTGGACCGCCTCGGGGCGGAGTACTGCGCCGCCGGACACGAGGTGTACCTCTTGGTGCCCGGCGCAAGGGCAGAAGCTCAACGCCTGCCGTCCGGCGTCAGGCGAATCTCGTTACCCGCCAGACTGATTCCGTTCACCGGTGGATACCGGGCGGTGCTTCCTGGTCGGGTCACCGCACTGCTCGAGCGGCTGGAACCCGACGCACTGGAGGTGTCCGACCGGCTCACCCTCCGGTCGCTGGGCCCGTGGGGCCGCCGGCGCGACGTGGCCACCGTGATGATCTCTCACGAGCGGCTCGATCGCCTGCTGGGACAACTGCTTCCGCGCCGCCTGGCGCGTGCCGCCGCCGACGTGGCGAACCGCCGAACCGCCGCCAACTACGACGCGGTGGTGTGCACCACGGCGTTCGCCCGCGAGGAGTTCGACCGCATCGACGCGGCCAACGCGGTCACCGTCCCGCTGGGCGTCGACCTCGAACAGTTCCATCCGCGGCACCGCTGCGAGCAGGTGCGACGGCAGTGGGCACACCCTGGACAGACCTTGCTGGTGCACTGCGGCAGACTGTCGGTCGAGAAGCATGCCCATCGCAGCATCGATACCGTTGCCGCGCTTCGTGATTCCGGGATGGACGCGCGCCTGGTGATCGTCGGCGAGGGACCGTTGCGGGCCCGGCTGGAGCGGCAGTCCGCACGCCTGCCGGTCCACTTCACCGGATACGTCGGATGCCGCGACACCGTCGCGGGAATCCTGGCGTCCGCTGACGTCGCCCTGGCACCAGGACCGCACGAGACCTTCGGGCTGGCCGCGCTCGAGGCATTGGCCTGCGGTACCCCCGCCGTCGTGTCGAACACGTCGGCACTGGCCGAGATCCTCACCAGCGACAGCGGAGCCGCGGCCGACAACGACCCACAGGCCATCGCGCACGCCGTGACGTCGATCATCGGAAGGCCGGAACGCCTGCGCAGGAACAGCGCGCGCCGTCGCGCCGAGGAGTTCCCGTGGCCCAGGTCGGCCGCGGGCATGCTCAGCGCGTTGGGAGCGCTGTAGGGCCGACGACGCCGACAGGTTGTCCAAATACGGGATGCGCCGATCGGCCCCCACGACACCGAACGGGTCAGGACGCTGTGGTTTGCGCTGCTGCTCACGCTGACCAACGGGTTCATGGACGCGCACACGTTCTTCGTCCGCGGCGGAGTGTTCGCCAACGTCCAGACCGGCAACGTCATCCTCTTCGCCATCGACCTGTCCGCGCGCGAACTGGCGGCGGCGATGGCCCACGTCTGGCCCATTCTGGCGTTCATCGCGGGCGTCGCGCTCGCCTCGCACATCAAGTCCGGCCGCGTCGAGCGGGTCGTGACTCACCCGCTGCGCTGGACCATGGTCGTGCAGGTGGTCGCCCTGGTGGTGATCGGCTTCGTTCCGGTGACCGTGGCGCACAGCTACGTCACGGTGCCGATCGCGTTCCTCGCCGCCGTCCAGATGGGCGTGTTCCGCAACTCGGCGACCTGGCCTACCTGCCCGTGGCTACCACCGGGAACCTGATGCGGTTCGTCGAATCCGGATACGACGGCCTCGTCGAGAAGCAAGCCGCTGGTCCTGTTCATCGTCGACGAGCGGGTACTGAGGTGACATACCATCCGTGGATGGTTCGACGCGTCCTGATTGCCGCCGCCGTCACCGTGCTCGGCGTGGCGTGGATGCCCGGCGTCGTCTCGGCCAACGCCGAGGCGGGTGCTCCACCGTGCGCGTTCACGCTGTCCCCGCCGCACGTCGTGCAGGTCTCGGGCCGCGACATGGTGACCGCGACGGTCGACCCGGCAGGGTGCGTGGTCGCCGCCGAGCCCACGCTGTCCGTCGCGTGCGTGCAGATGCAGGGCAGCCAATCGACCGAGCTGTGCGACTCGACCGAGGGTCCAGGAACGGCCCAGGTGTACTACGCGCCGTACCGGGCAGGTGCCACCTACACCGCGACGGGCCGGGGATGTGCGTCGACGGGCAACCCGCCGCGGTCCATCTGCCAGACGTCCGGCCCGCTCACCGCAACGCTGTAATCGTCACGCCGGGCGCGGCGCCGACTCGATGACGCGCACGTCCGGACGAGGCTCCAAGCGATAGCCGTGACCCCGCACACTCGTCAGAACCCCTTGGTAGCGACCGAGTTTGACGCGCAGCCGCCGGACGTGAGTGTCCACCGTGCGCATCGAGACGGCCGTAGCCGAAGCCGGAGCGTCGCGCCACACCTCGCGCACCAGCTCAGCGCGCGACACCGCTGAACCGGGCCGCCCGGCCAGGTAGCGGAGCAGCTCGAACTCCCGGTAGGCCAACCGCACCGGCACGCCGTCGACGAGCACGTGCCGCTTGGCGTGGTCGATCAGCAGCCCGTCACGCGGCGGCACCGACCGCGACCGCCGGCCTTCGACCACTGCCTTGCGCGGCCGCACTCCCGGTACCGACATCGCGATGACGTGCGCGTACTCGTCGGCCAGCTCGGCGGTGCGACCGCACAGGTGGGTAGCCGCCGCGGGCATGTCGATGACGAGCACCACCCGCATCGGTTCGTCGGCGGGCGTCGGCCACATCGCCGCTTGGTACATCCGTCGAATGTCGCCCGCCCGTCCGCGCTGCGTCGAGGTTTTCGGTCGCGCTGAGGATTATCAGAAGGCCGGCACCGCCTGTCCGGCGTACGTCGTCGTAATGAAGTCGCGCGTGGCGTCGCACTGCAACACGTCGGCGAGGGCACGGATGTCCGCGCCGTGGCAGTTGTCCGGACGGGCCACTAGGTACTCCGCATACGCCGGATTGCCCCGGTCGCAGCACAGCGCGCTGCCGATGTCGACGCCCAACTCCGTCGCCTGATTGCCGAACAGGAAGACCGCATCGAAGTCCTCGCGGACGTCGCCGAGCAGCCAACTGGTCAGCTCCTTGAGCACCAGATGACGCGGGTTGGCGCGCACGTCGCGGACCGTGGCCAGCTCCTGCGGCCCCGGTGCACAGTCGATCAGGCCGAGGTCGTGCAGCATCGTCAAGGACCTGTCGACATTCACCGGGTCGGATGGCAGAACCACCTCGGCGTAGTCGGGCAGCGCGTCGAGTTCGGCGAACCACGCCGAGTACAGCCCGAACGGCTCGATGTGTACCGGCACCACCGGCGTCAACCGGCTGCCGGTGCGACGGTTGAAGT
This sequence comes from Mycobacterium sp., assembly GCF_032162105.1. GTDB lineage: Bacteria > Actinomycetota > Actinomycetes > Mycobacteriales > Mycobacteriaceae > Mycobacterium. Next base: position 10,895 of record NZ_JAVRPS010000302.1, read on the forward strand.
CGCGCAGGAAGGGCAGGTACTGAAAGAAGTTGGCGTGCAACCGTTTCGCGACCAGCAGGTCATTGGGCTCGTCGAAGCTCTCGAAGATCTCGATCTGGAGGTCGATGCCGTGCGCGGCCAGCGCCGGCCGGGCGTGGTCGAGGATCTCCGCGTGCGGAACGGGTGTCGCGCCGACCCGCAACGGCCGCAGGCCCAACGTGTCGACTGCACGCACCGCGCTGGTCGCGCTCACCATCCCCACCCGCATCGCACCGGCCCGAGGCTACTGACCTCAGCCACGATTGCAACCCGGCCGCCCGCGGAGATTGTGTCCAATTGTGACGCCCTATAACTCACCCTGACTTCAGACGTGGTGACACAGCGGTGATCGCCCCTAGGGTGCGGACAGCCGACAGTCGGCACCCAGGAAGGGCGGTCAACCATGTCCGAAACAGTTGCTGCACCAGAGTCTTTGGGTGGTGAGTCCACCCCGCCGGTGCGTCACCTGCGCGGCAACCTCGGCGTCGCATCAATCGTCTTCATGGTGGTGGCCGCCGCGGCGCCGCTCGGCGTGATCGGTGGCGTGGTGCCGCTGGGCATCGCGTCGGGCAACGGTGCGGGCTTCCCGGCGACCTTCGTCGTCGCGACCGTGGTGCTGCTGTTCTTCGCGGTCGGCTTCACCGCAATGACGCCCTTCGTCGAGGACGCGGGCGCGTTCTTCTCCTATGTCCGCAAGTCCCTTGGCAATCCGACCGGCATCGGCATCGCGTTCGTCGCGATCGTCACGTATGTCGCCATCGAAGCGGGTGTCTACGGACTGCTCGGCCCGGCCGGTGTGGCCGTGGTCGAGCTGTTCGGTGGTCCGACCCTGCCGTGGTGGCTGATCGCAGGCGTGGCCTTCCTGATCACCACCTACCTGGGCTATCGGAACATCGCGTTGTCCAGCAAGGTGCTGGCCGTCCTGCTGACCGCCGAGATCGCGATCGTCGCGGTGCTGGATCTGGTCATCGTCGCCCGAGGTGGCGACCACGGACTGTCCAGCGGCATCGTCGACCCATCCGCCATCTTCTCCGGGTCCCTTGGCATCGGCCTGCTCTTCGCGATCATCAGCTACGTCGGGTTCGAGGCCACCGCCATCTTCCGCGACGAAGCCCGCACGCCGGACCGGACCATTCCCCGCGCCACTTATCTCTCGCTCGTCCTGATCGGCGTGTTCTACGCGGTGACGAGCTGGGCGTTCATCTCCGGCTGGGGCGACGACGAGGCGGTCCAGCGGGCCACCGACTCCGGCTCGACCTTCCTCGGCGATACCGCGCAGCGCTACCTCGGGACGTTCGGGGCCGACGTGATCACGGTGCTCTACTTCACCAGCCTGTTCGCCTGCATCCTGGCGTTCCACAACGTGGTGGCGCGCTACCTCTTCGCGCTGTCGCAGCGCAAGGTGCTGCCGGAAGTGCTCAGCCGCCCACACCACCGGCACGGATCACCGCACCAGGCGTCGTTATGGGTTTCGGGCGTCGTCGCGGTCAGCGTGATCCTCGCCGTCGTGTTCAAGCTCGATCCGGCGGCGCAGTTCTACACCTGGTTCGCCGGCGCCACCACGGTCGGGGTGGTCGTCCTGATGATCGCCACCAGCGTCGCGGTGCTGGTGTACTTCGGCCGTGACCGGCGGGGCCACTCGTTGTGGCGGGTCCGCATCGCGCCCGCCCTGGGACTGCTCGGCCTGGTGGCCTTCCTGATCCTGATCCTGGCGAACCTCAAGGATCTCGTCGGTGGCTCCAGCGTGCTCGCCTGGGTCATCGTCGGCCTGCTGGTCGGCGCTCTGGCCGCCGGGATCTTGATCGGCTCCCGCGTGCCCGACACCGCCGATGAAGCGTCGGCACGGTCATGACCCAGACCATCAGCGAGCGCGCCGCCGACTCGACGGCCGAACTCGAGCTGCTGCGCCGGCTCGAAGACGGCTCCCTGCGCGAGATCGAGGTGGCGTGGAGCGACCCGTTCGGCCACGCCGCAGGCAAACGGATTCCCGCCACCGCCTTCCTCGACCGGGCCCGCGGCAGTGGGTTCGCGTTCTGTGAGGCCGCGCTTGGCTGGAACTCCGACGCGACGGTGATCGACTCACTGCGGCTGACGAACTGGGACGGCGGTTATCCCGACGTGTTCGCCATCCCGGATCTCTCCACGTTCCGGGCCCTGCCATGGCGGCCCGGCGTCGGCCACGTCATCTCCGACATCGTCCGACACGACCGCAGCCCGTCCCTGCTCGACCCGCGAGCAGTGCTACGGCGCGTGCTCGACCGCCTTGCCGCGCTGGGCTTCTCCGCCAAGGTCGGGGTCGAACTCGAGTTCTATCTACTCGAACCGGACGGGTCTCCGTTCCAGAACGACATTCACGCGTACTCGCTGGAGAACGCCAATGCTCTGGACCCGCTGATCACCGATCTCTACGAAACCCTCAGCCTCTTCACCAGATTGGAGGGCATCCAGACCGAGTACGGGCCCGGCCAGGTCGAGACGAACCTGATCTATACCGACGCACTCGAGGCGGCCGACGACAGTGCCCGGCTGAAGTACGCGGCCAAGGAGGTTGCACGTCGGCACGGCAAGATCGCCAGCTTCATGCCGAAGCCCTTCTCGGATCAGTCGGGAAGCTCGGCGCACCTGCACATCTCGCTGTGGCGCGACGGCGAGCCCGCGTTCGGCTCGCAAGCAGGGGACGAGAACGAACTCGCGCTGCACGCGATCGCAGGACTGCTCGAACACCTACCGTCGATCACGTTGTTCGGCGCCCACTCGGTGAACGCCTACCGACGCTTCACCCCGGACTCGTTCGCCCCGGCCACCGTGACATGGAGCCGGGACAACCGCAGCGCGGCGATCCGGTCACTGGTCGAGGCAGCACCGGAGGCCAACCGCATCGAGCTACGGACCGGCGCATCCGACGCCAACCCGTACTGGCTGGTCGCCTCGGCGCTGGCAGCCGTCATCGCGGGACTGGAGGCTGGCCTGCGGCCACCCGAACACGAGGACGGAAACCTCTACGGCAGCGGGACTCCGCTGCCCGAATCGCTCGGCGTGGCGCTCGCACTCGCCACCAGGGACGACACCATCGCCGAGATCCTCGGCGTCGATTCAGTGCTCGACTTCGCCGCGATCGCGCGCAGCGAGTGGACGGCGTACGGCCAGCACGTGAGCGACTGGGAGCGGCAGCGCTACCTGGCCCAGTCGTGAACGCGTCCACCCCGACGCCGGTCGCGGCGCGCGCGCCGTACGCCGAGGAACCCCTCGGCGGGTCGACGGCGGAACGGCTTGCCCGGCTCCCCGACATCGTCGAGGACCTGCGCGGCGCCGACGCCGCGGCCGAACGGATACGCGAATTGCAGTACGACGCGGTGCGACGACTTCGACGAGCCGGACTGCTCGGCCTTCGGGTACCCACCCGCTACGGCGGCCCCGGTGGCAGCGCCCGCGAGGTGCTGGGCGTCGTCATCCAGATCGCCAGGGGCAGCTCCAACGTCGCACAGGCGCTACGCGCTCACTTCGGCTTCGCCGAGCGACTGCTGAGCAACCGCGCAGGAGAAGCGGAACGGCGGCAATGGTTTCCGCTCGTCGACTCGGGTGTGGTGTTCGGCAACGCGATCACCGACGCCAACGGCAAGGCGCCGTCGAGTGCCGACACCACCGTGCTCGCGGATGCGGCCGGCGTGCTGCGGCTGAACGGCTACAAGTTCTACTCCACCGGAACGTTGTTCGCCGACGTCATCGCGGTGTCGGCGATCGACGCCGAGGGGCGTGACCTGCAGGCGATCGTGCCGACCGACCGCGACGGCGTCGAACTGTTCGACGACTGGGACGGTTTCGGGCAGCGCATGACCGCGAGCGGCGGCACCCGGTTCACCGACGTGGCGGTTGATCCGACGGAGGTGACGACTGTCTCCGACGGCGCGCACCTGGGTCACGGCACCGGGTTCCTGCAGCTCTACCTCGCCGCCGTCGCGGCGGGCATCGTGCACGCCGTCGCCGATGACTCGGTGGCCTACGTCCGCGACCGGGCGCGGCCCGCGGCCCATTCGCTGGCCAGCACCGCGGCGGGGGATCCGTTCGTGCTCGAGGCAGTCGGGGAGATCGCCGCGGATGCGTCGGCGGCCGAAGCCCTCGTGCTCGGGGCGGCCGACGGCGTCGACGATCTCGTGGACGCAGGCAGACAGGACGACGCGGCGGCGCTCGCCGACCTCGCGGTGCGGATCGCCAAGGCCCAGCTGGTGGCCGAACGCCTGACTCTGTCGGCCGGCGCAACGGGTGTTCAACACCGGGGGCGCCTCGGCGACCGCGCGGGCGCTGAATCTCGACAGGCACTGGCGCAACGCCCGAACCCTGGCCAGCCACAGCCCGCTGGCATACAAGGCGCACGCAACCGGCAACTACGTGGTCAACGGGACGTGGCCACCCGCCAACGGGTACTTCTGAGATTCACTGAACCGAATCGCCTCGGCCATCGTGTCCATCGCAGACCATCTACGAACGGGGACTGCGATGACGAAACTCCATGGGGCCGTGGCCGCGCTGGGCGTGATCGCCCTCGTCGTCGCAGGATGCGGCAGTTCGGGCACCACCGGCTACGGATCGACGAGCGCCGCACCGGCGACCAATAGCGCGGCCCCCGCGGCCAGCGGACCCACCGTCACCATCTCCGGGATGAACTTCGGGGACCCGGTCACCGTGTCACCCGGAGCTCAGGTCGCCATCACCAACCAGGACGGGGTCGAGCATTCGGTGACGTCGAAGACCGCCGGGCAGTTCGACACCGAGGTCGACGCCAATGGGCAGAAGACCTTCACGGCGCCGACGCAACCGGGCGATTACCCGTTCTACTGCAAGTACCACTCGAACATGAAGGGCACGCTGATCGTCAAATAGCGGCGAGACGGTTTGAGGGCCAGCATGGGTGGGCATCCGCGGAATAAGCACGTACGTCAATACCGCTGACGTGCCCAACCGTCCGAAGGAGCCGTCGTGACTACCACCACCTGGGTCATCATCGCCGTCGTCGCAGTGCTGATCGTCGTCCTGCTCGCATTCGTCGCTCGTGCGGCCAACCACCGCCGCCACCGCGTGCAGGCCGACCGCATCCGAGAAGACGTGCACGAGCAGAGCGAACGGCTGGACAAGCGGGAGGCCATCGCCGCCGAGACGGAGGCCAAGGCACGCGCTGCCCAGGCCGAAGCCGAGGTCAAGGCCGCCGAGGCCGCCCGCCTGCAGGACCGCGCTGCCGGGCACCGCGAGCACCTTGATTCCTCGCGGGAGGAGCTGAATGCCCAGCGCGAACGTGCCGACACTCTGGACCCGCGTTCGCAGCAGGCGGAGGAGTCGACCGCTGACGTGCGGGACGAGAACACCCCTCGTACCGAGCAGCCGCGAACCGTCGGATAGCCCTCAAGGATTGAGCAACTGGCCGGTCAACGTACGGATCAGCCAGCTCTCGAATTTGCCCACCGACCAACCGCGGATCCGCACGAATCGGTCGACCAGCACGGGAACCGAACCGCGCCGCGCCCGGCCGATCGCCCCTGTGCTGCCCGGCGGCAAGCTGTTCAACGGCTACCGCGGCCAACTCGACCCCGCGGGCCGACCGGCAACACCCGGCATGATCTCGGTGGGCGATGCGGTCTGCACCACCACGCCGCTCGTGGCCGGGGCGTGACGCTGGCGCTCGCGCAGGCGCGGGCGCGGGCACTGATCGGCGCGTTGGACCAGCACGGCGGCGACATCGACTCCGCGACAATGCCGTCCGACCTCATCGTGGCAGCGGCCGCCGCTGACGACACCGTGCGTACCGCGGTCGGGCCCTACGCCCGAATGGACGCGCTACCGGCGAGCCTGGACGGGTGGAGCCAAATGCCAGGGAGATCTTCACCGCAGGCTGGCGCCCCGCCATCCCCGACGGCCCGACCCGCGACGAACTGGCCGACCTCTGTGCCGCACAGCAGGGCGGAGCGGCCTAGGCAGACAGACGCCGTGACGGCTTGTCAACGCCGAATCCCGCTGCCAGCGCTTCCTTGGGAAGCTGCCCGCCGGCTGGACCGCGCACCGTGCTCTCGGTGAGTTCCTTGACGCGGCAGGCGGATACCGCGACTCCCGGAGTCTCGAAGAACCAGCGAAACGTCTCGTGCGGGCTGGCGCCCTCGGGGGGTTGCCCCGGGAAGTACGGCTGCGAGTAGACCGGGGTGCCGGGTTCGCTGCGCCAGCTGTCGGCGAGGGCGCCGATGTCGGCCGCGTCGTAGCCGAGGTCGTTCAGAAGCTCGGCTACTTCGATCTTGGCGGCGCAGTCGTCACCGGCGATGGGCAGGGCACTGCGGTCGGGTGCGCCGTATGGCAGGGCGAGGGTGAACAGGCGGCGGAAGTCGATGTTGTTGAACGCCTTGACCACCCGGGATTCGGCCAGGTGCCGCTGCACCAGCGCGCTGCTGGTCAGCTCGCCGGTGTCCAACTCGGTGATGTAGCCGTCGCGTTGCGGGTAGTAGTTCATCGTGTCGATCACGGTCTTGCCGGCCAACTCGGCCGCGCAGAGCCGGTGGTAGGCGTTGAGCGGGATGGTCGCCACGACCAGGTCGCCTGCCTTGGCGGCTTCCGCCGGTGTGGCCGCGCGCGCCTGCAAGCCGAGTTCGGCGACGAGGGCGTCGAGGGTCTCGGGACCACGGGAGTTACTCACGACGACGTCCAGGCCGGCAGCAACGGCGAGGCGGGCTAGCGCGCTGCCGATCATCCCGCTGCCGATGAGTCCGAGAGTTTCCGTCATCTGCCACGTCTCCTTAATCACTGGGCATGCGGGTGCCGGCATAACCGATACCCGGCTATCGGTTCACTGACTCAAAGCAAACCCCACCGCTTAGCGATAGTCAACTATCGCTTGCTACTGTGTGCCCATGCTCACCGATGGCACGCGCCGGCTGCGCGCCGACGCCGCGCGCAACTCCGAGAGGATCGCGCGCGCCGCGCGGGAGGTCTATGCCGAAACCGGTCCCGACGCCACCCTCGACGACATCGCCCGCCGGGCCGACGTGGGTATCGCGACGCTCTACCGCCGCTTTCCCAACAAGGAGGAACTCCTCAGGGCGGCCCTAGAGCAGGGCATCACCGAGCAACTCGCGCCAGCCATCGAGCAGGCACTCAGCGACGACGACCCCAAGAGCGGTCTGGCCACCTTGATGGAGGCAACGTTGTCCCTGGTGGCCAGCGAGCGGAACACCTTGGCGGCCGCGCACAACTCCGGCGCCCTCACCACGGAGCTCACCGCCCCATTCCTCGACTCGCTGACCCTGCTCACCCACCGCGGACAACAGGCCGGTGTCATCCGCGCCGATGTCGTCCCCGACGACATCCACAGAATCATGGGGATGCTCGCGTCGCTCCTGGCGTGCATGGAGTCCGAAGGCGACGGCTGGCGCCGCTACGTCGCGCTCATGCTGGACGCCCTGTCGCCGATCGGGGCCAGCCCACTCCCAGACATAGCCCCCATCGGACAAGCGCACCCTGGCAGCTGCTCATTCTGAGGCGCTAGGGCGTCCACGCGACCGGCAGCCGCTTGATGCCGTGGATGAACGCCGACTGCAGACGATCGGGTTCCTCGGTCGCGCCGAGGTCGGGTATCCGTCGGTGCAGTTCCTCGAAGATCACCGTGATCTCGCGACGGGCCAGGTTGGCCCCAAGGCAGAAGTGCGCGCCGCCGCCGCCGAAGCCCACGTGCGGGTTGGGATGGCGCCGCACGTCGAACGTCCACGGGTCGGCGAACTTCGACTCGTCGCGGTTCGCCGAGCCGTACCACAGCGTGACCTTGTCGCCCTCGCTCATTGTCACCCCGCTCAGCTCGGTGTCGCGGGTGACGGTGCGGCGCATGTACGACACGGGTGATGCCCAGCGGACGATCTCCTCGACGGCCGTCGGTGCCACCTCGTCGTAGTGGTTCCACCAGTCGTCGCGCTGTTCGGGGTATCGGCTCAGGGCCAGCACGCCGTGGGTGATCGCGTTGCGGGTGGTCTCGTTGCCTGCCACCACCAGCAGGATGAAGAACGACGCGACCTCACCCGAGGTGAGTCGCTCGCCGTCGAGTTCCGCCTGCACCAGACTCGTGGTGAGGTCATCGCCGGCGTTGGCCCTTCGGTCGTCGGCCAATGCCTTGGCGTAGGCACCGATGTCCATGGCAACCCGGACGAACTCGTCGAAGTCAGTGGTGATGTCCGGGTCGCCGAAGCCGAGGAGCACGTTCGTCCACTGGAAGACCTTCAGGTGGTCGTCCTCGGGGATGCCCATCATGTCGCAGATGATCTGCAGCGGAAGGGGACCGGCCAGTTCGGTGACCAATTCGGCTCTGCCATCGGGATGGTCGGCCACCATCGCGGTCACCAGTCGCCGCGCCCGGTCCCGCACCGAGTCTTCGATGCGCGCGAGCACCCGCGGCGTGAAGGCGCTGCGCACGATGTTGCGCAGCCGGGTGTGCCGTGGATCGTCCATCGCGATCATCGAACCGAAGTACTCGGCGAGCTCGGGCGTCTGATCACCGATGGTGATGCCCAGGCTGGAACTGAAGATCTCGGGGTGCCGGCTGGCGTGGAAGACGTCGTGGTAGCGGGTGAGCGCCCAATGGCCTGCGCCCGGTTCGGCCGCCAGGACGAACGACGGCTGCCACGAGATCGGCGCCTGGTGGCGCAGCGTGGCGAAGGCTCCTTCGCGCAGATCGTCGTCCTGCGCCCAGAATTCCCAGGCGCCGAGGTTGATCTCGGACAGCGGAACGTCGGGCGGCATGGCGCCGTTGACCCGTGTCGAGATACCCACGCCGCATCACCTCATCGTCGAGAACGTGATGTGGCCGAGCCTAATGGCCTCAGGGCCGGCCCTCGTGCCCGATCCGGCCATGGGTTCGACGCTGCTCCTTCATCGTCGCCTCCAACACGTGCCGCTCGCCCCGCTGCAGCTCCTCGCGGACCCGACGTTCGTGATCGCGGAACTCGGTCCAGTAGCCGTCGTCGAACTCCTCCACGACCTGGAACGTCCAGCGGCCGTGCAGGACGTTGCGGCCGACGAGTTCGGTCTCCAGCCGATCGGCCGTGGCGGCGTGTCCCGCGGCCCGCAACTTGTCGCAGGCTTCGCCGAGGATTCGATCGGCGTGTCCGATCAGTTGGTGGAACGAGTAGAGGTCCCCGCGCGCGCGTTCGACGAATTCGAGCGCCTCCGACAACTGGCCGACCGCTTCGATCGTGTCGTCCTCCGCGCCCGCCGGCCGCCGAGTCAACGCGTCATCGGTGTCGTCGTCGTCGTGCGTCACCGACAGGTGATACCCCGTCGACGGGCGCCCCAACCAGGGCGCGCGTTCCGCCGTTGACCTGCGCGCCGTCGTTGCGCCGTGATAGCACCAATTGGTGCGCAACCCACATGCAGGGCAACTGTTTACGTCCTCCGACGAGCAGATCGCCGACGCGTTGCTGGACGTCAGTATCCCGACGTTGATGCTGTCGCTGGTGCACATGTCTGCGGATCCGACGCTGATCCGGGGTGCGCTGAAGCCGGCCGGGCTCTTCCTCAACGAGGTACAGGGCTACATGTCCGACGAGGACAAGTCGGCCGTTCGCAAGATCGCACTCGAGGTGATCGCCGACTACCGCGACCGCGGCTGCCCGGAACCCGAACCCGTCGGACCGGCGTTGCTGAAGGAGATGATGGAGTGGCTGGTCTGCGAGCCGGTCCCCGACGAATACGTCCCGATGCTGCTCGAGGAGATGGAGCTTGACGGCGTCGACGAACGAGCCGGGAAACCCTCCGAAGCCGCAACGCCGGACACCTCGGCCCGTACGGACCAACACGTCATCGTCATCGGTTGCGGTGAGTCGGGGCTACTCGCAGGCATCCGGCTCAAGGAGGCGGGCATCCCGTTCACGATCATGGAGAAGAACGCCGGCGTCGGCGGCACCTGGTATCAGAACTCCTACCCGGGCGCTCGGGTGGACGTCGGGAACCACTTCTACTGCTACAGCTTCGAACCGAGTGATCATTGGACGCAGTTCTTCGCCGAGGCCCCCGAACTGCAGGCGTACTTCCAGGGCGTGCTTGACAGGCACGACATCGGGCCGCACGTGCACTGGGAGACCGAGGTGACCGGAGCGCGGTGGGATGAGACCACTGCGACATGGACGGTTGCGACGCGCGGCCGAGACGGCACGCAGTCCTCGCTGACCGCGCGGGCGATCATCAGCGCCGTCGGCCAACTCAACCGGCCGCACGTCCCGACGATCCCGGGTCAGCACGACTTCGCCGGGCCGGCTTTCCACTCCGCGGAATGGGACCACTCGGTGGATCTGCGTGGATTGCGCGTCGCCCTGATCGGCGCTGGCGCCAGTGGGTTTCAGATCGCGCCCGCCATCGCGGCCGACGTCGCACACCTGACCGTGTTTCAGCGCACCGCGCAGTGGATGTTCCCCAACCCGAACTACCACGCCGAGGTGGGACCAGGCGTGCGGTGGGCGCTGCGACACCTGCCGTTCTACGGGCGGTGGTACCGGTTCCTGTTGTTCTGGCCCGGCTGCGACAAGGGGTTGGCAGCGGCCAGGGTGGACCCGGACTACCCGGATCAGCAGCGTGCCGTCAGCGAGATCAACGAGATCACCCGAATGATGTTCACCGAGTGGATCACCAGCCAGGTCGGCGACGACTCGGACCTGCTGGCCAAGGTGATGCCGGACTATCCCGCGACGGGCAAGCGCACGCTGCAGGACAACGGCAGCTGGTTGCGCACCCTGACGCGCGACGACGTCGAGTCGGTCCGCACGCCCATCTCCCGCATCGAGCCGGACGCCGTGGTGACCGAGGACGGCGTGCGCCATCCCGCCGACGTCATCGCCTACGCCACCGGGTTCGAGGCCAACAAGGTGCTGTGGCCGATGGCGGTCGTGGGGCGCGACGGTGAAGCCCTCGGCGAACGGTGGGGCGAACGACCGTCCGCCTACCTCGGCATCACGGTGCCCAGCTATCCGAACTTCTTCTGCAAGTACGGCCCCGGCACCAACCTGGCGAGCGGCGGAAGCCTGATTTTTCACTCCGAGTGCCAGATGCGTTACATCACACAGTGTCTCGAGCACCTGATCGCCTCAGGGCATGAGTCGATGGAACCCCGTCAGGACAGAAGCGACGATTGGGTGCGCCGCAGCCAGGACGAGATGCGCAAGATGGTGTGGTCGCAGCCGTCGATCGAGCATTCGTTCTACAAGAATGCGCACGGCGAGGTGTACACGCTCAGCCCATGGCGGCTCGTCGACTACTGGGCGTGGACCCGCAAGCCCAATCCGGACGACTTCGTATTCCGTTAAGCCAGTTCCCAGTTCATGTTCTTGGCGAACACGCGGGCGTCATCGGAGAGCGTTCCAAGCTTCTGGCTGCGCTGGACGTACTCCTGCACCATCGGCAGGAAGTTCATCGGGTTGTACGCGTCTTCCTCGTTGTGCCACTGACCGTTGCCGCCGTACCGAAGGATGGTGATGCACGGCCGCTCGATGATGCTGCCGTCGCCGGGATCCTTCATCCGATTCATGATTTCGCTGAACACCCAGCCCTTTTCAACGTCGATGGAGTACCACGTCACGGGGTAGAACGGCATCTCGCTGCCGGGGAAGACGCTCATCGTCTTGGTGATCCACTCACGGATCTGTTCGCGGCCGGTCATCTTGCCATAGACGTGCTCGACGTAGGTGGCGTCCTCGGTGAACAGGTCGCCGTACCGGGACCAGTCCCACGACTCGCCGATCTCGACGACCACCTGCTGGTGATGTTGAAACGTCTCCTCGATCTCCTCGCGTGACCATCTACTCGTCGAAGACCCCATGGAGACGCTCCTTCGTATTCGCGGCGGAAACTAGAACCTGTTCTACCAAACGGGACACTGCGGCGGAGCCGAATTCAGGACACCCTCAACGTCCGCAGATGGGGCCACAACACGGTCCACGGCACCTGTTGGCCAGTGAGGACGAAGGCGTGCGTGTCATCGCCGACGTCGGCGACCCGGCGGGCGTCGCTGAAGTATGGCCGCAGCCGGTCCGGCTCAGCTCCGACGTAGAGCACCACGTCGTGGTCGGGGGGTGGCGGCGGGAAGTAGCCGTAGCTGCGGCTGGTGCTGTATCAGGTCGGCAGGTGGTACTTCGGGGCGACGCCGTCGAGCAACGCCGCCACGATGTAGGACTCGCCGATGATGACGGTCCGGCCCCGCTGCGCGGAGGGCAGCGCGTGGTAGGCGTCGGCGATGCCCGTGCGGCCCCGTACAGGGCCTCGGCCTCACCCGCGACGACGGGCGTCATGCGCAGCTGTGGCCACCCGTGCAGGTACTGCCAGATCAGGGTCGGCGCGGCGACCAGCACCGCGAGTGCCGCCCCCGCCCAGAGCGGCGGGCGGCCGAGCAGGTCCCCGCGGGCCACAGACGGCGATCGCCACGAGCAACACCAGACACAGCAGCATCACCTGGAACTTGGTCATGGCGGCGATCCCGATCACCACACCGAGCACGAGGAGCAAACGATCGTCACGCACCCGTTGCCATCGAATCAGTAACCACACCAGCAACATCCATTGCACTGGTTCCAGTGAATACGGCGTCAACCAGTGCCCCGCCAAGGTCGACCACAAGCCGGTGGCCTGGGCCGCAGCGGTGAAAACCTGTGCGCGACGGTCACATCCGAGTTCGCGGGCGATCAGCCCCGCCACGACCACCGCACCTGCCGTGGCCAGGACCGCCGGCAACCTCAACGCGGTCAGTAGCCGGCCCCGAATGCCGTTGCCGCACAATGCAGGGGTGTGGCCACGCCTGCGATGCCGAGCACGCCGCGAGTGGCGAAGGGTGGCACCGATCGCCCGTCGTCAACCATTGAGTCGACGCTAGCGTGTCGACTTCGATCGGCCGGTAACGCAACCGCCGTGGACACCGATAGCGGAAGTAGGGGTCACATCAGGGGTGCAGGAATCAAGGTGACCGTTTGGACGTCGAAGCAGGTGGGTACCCACCCAAGTCAAACGTCACCGGGTAGGAGTGACACGATGAAGCTGATCAAGGTCGTGGCCACCGCCATGATCGTTGGCGGGTTGGGCTTCGGCTCGGCCGGCATGGGTGCAGGAGTGGCGACGGCGACACCGGCCGCGCCGGTCCCGCTGAAACCGGGACACGGGAACGACGACTTCTGTCCGCCGGTGTGCAACGGCAATTCCGGTCGCGGCCACGACAAAGGGCCGTGGGAGAACGGGTCGTGGAACAACGGGGGCTGGGACAAGGGCCCGTGGTGGGCCGGCAATCGCCACGAGTGGTGGGACGACCGCAACGGCCCCCCGCCCTGGGGTTGGGGTCCGCCGCCACCGCTGCAATGGAACGGTGGTCCGCTTCCGCAGAACATCAACTACTGGGGCTACAACGTGAACCCGGTGTGGAACGACGGTCCCCGGCAGTGGGGGATCTGGCTGTTCGGTCTCTGGATCCCGATCTTCGGCGTCGGCTTCAACTGACCCGCGGCGGGGGCCGGCTCAGGCTTCCACGACGGCCTTGATTCGCTCCAGCGTCTTGCGCATGTCGCGGACGTTGCGTCGTTGTCGAAGCTGACCGCCGAACAGCCCGAACAGGGTGGTGAACAGGCCCTCGGTCATCCGGAACGACTCGGTGACGTCGGTGCCGCCGTCCACCGGGGCGAAGCGGTAGTGCCAGTTGTTCACCGGCCGCTCGCCGAGGAGCACCTCGAAGCCGAACTCGCTGCCGGGTTCGCACGCCGTCACCCGGCAGATCGTCCAGTACACCGGGCCGATCTCGTTGCGCTTGACGTGGCCGCGGAACCTCGCGCCAGGGCGGGTCCCGTTGCGCCATCGAGCCATTCGGCCTCCATGACCTCGGGGGAGAACTTGCCGGTGTTGCGGACGTCGGCGACCAGATCCCAGATCTGCTGCGCGGGTGCCGCCATCGTGACCGTCACGGAAGCTTCCACGTCTACAGCTGCTTCTGCAGTCGCGCGCTGGTGGTGCGGTAACCAGCGCCGTGCTCGGCGTAGCAGTAGTCGAGGGTGAGCGGGTCGACGAGCGTGAACGTGTGCGTCCCCTCGTCGTCGGCGCCGGAGATGATCGTGCCGTCCGGGGTGAATGCCCCGACCAGCGGGTCCGAGACATCGCCCTCCGGCGTCGTCCGGCTGAGGGAGCCCTTGAACGTCCAGCCCGACTGCTCGGCGACGGTCAGCGTCGCTTCCCCGTTGCGGTAGCCCTCGGTGCTCGCGATGCGCTCGCGGTGCCCGATCCACGTGCCAACCAGGTCGGGGTTGTCGGCGTTGGCCATGGGCATTGGCGCCAGCGCGCAGTCCGATGCTGCGGCGGCGGCGATGACCCCCGCCCTGACGAGGTTCGTTCGATGGGTCACTCGGCCCTCTTTCGTCGTCGTCTGCGGGTGGACCTTCGGGGCGTTCAGCGTGGCTTGGTGGTCGTCGGTGGCGCCTGGACCTCGGGGCTGAGGCTGTACACGTGATCGGGGCTGACGACCTTGGTGATCGCGTTCGCGAGAGCCGTGCTGGGTTCGCCGCCGCCGGCCGGTGTGTCGGTGTTGCTCATGATCACCAGCGTCATCTGCTTCTCCGCGAGGTGAACCACCACCGTCTGGTAGCCGGGCAGGCTGCCGTTGTGCCCGACCCAGCCGGCCAGATCGAAGATGCCCAGCCCGTAGCCGTCCTGAGGCGGCAGCGGCGGCGCGTTGACCGTCTCGAGACGTTGCCTCTGCGTCTCCGGCGTGAGCAACGTTCCCAGGGCCAGGGCGTCCGCCCAGATGCGCATGTCGTCCAACGTCGAGATCATCGCCCCGGCGGCCCACCCCCAACTCGGATTCCAGTCCGTGGCGGTGACGTCCTTGTCGTCCATGCCGAGGGTGTAGCCCTGCGCGTGCGGCTCAGGGAATGCGTTGTCGGTCGGAAAGCTGGTGTGGCTCAACTTCAACGGCGTCAGGATGTGGTCGCGGACGTAGTCGGGCAGCGTTTGCCCGCTGACCTTCTCCACTGTCAGGCCGAGCAGGATCGTGTTGGTGTTGCAGTACTCGAAGCCCTGGCCTGGCTCGAAGTCGTTGGGCTCGGCGAAGGCGAAGTCGAGCAGTTCCCGCGGCGTGAACGGGCGCTTCGGATCGCCGAACAGCGCCTTCGCGAAGCCCTCGGTGGCGCTGTAGTTGTGCAGACCGCTCTGCATCCTGGCGAGCTGACGCAGGGTGATCTGGTCGCCCTTCGGCACGCCGTCGACGTACTTGGCGATCGGATCGTCGAGCTTCACCTTGCCGGCGTCGACAAGCTGCAGCACCCCGGTGATCGTGAAGGTCTTCGTGACGCTGCCGATCCGGTGATAGAAGTCGGGCTTCATCGGCGCGCCGGTGGCCTTGTCGGCGACCCCGAACGCGCGGACGTACCGGCCGTCGGGTCCCCACAGTCCCACGATCGCGCCAGGCACGTTGACGGCCTTCATCGCGTCGTTGATCGCGGTGTCGAGGCGCCCGGCGACCGCCGGGTCGATGTCCTTCTCGGCCGCGGCGCTCGTCGTGGTCGCCGGAGCGCTGGACGAGCGGGATGGCGACGGCTCGCCCATACAACCCGCCATCAGCAGCGCCGACACGGCCACGGCCGCATACCATCGGAGATTCGCCGTCATGTGATCCCGTCGTGGGTGCGATTGGCCTGCGATTGGCCGTTGTCGGTCACATTATCGGTGCGGCAATGCCACCAGAGCGAATATGGCGTTAACTGTCAGGGGTGACCGACTTGAGCGGGCGCGATTACGCGGAAGTCAGTGGCCCGCAACGCGCGAACCCGGATCCGAGCGGATCTCCGGCGATGAAGGTGCGGTTCGGCGTCGGTCTCGGCGCGAACACCGGACCCGCGATGCTGCCCGACGTCATCGACCGCCTCGAGGCGCTTGGCATCGATTCGTTGTGGTTCTCCGAGCTGGTGTACTCGCCGGCGGTCGATCCGTTCGTCGGGATGGCGTACGCCCTGGCCCGCACGCGCAAGCTCAAGGTCGGGACGTCGGTGGTGGTGTTGCCAGGTCGTCATCCGGTGCTGGTGGCCAAGCAACTGGCCTCGCTGGCCGCGCTGGCGCCGCGGCGGGTGCTCCCCGTGTTCGGCCTGCGTTCCGCCATACCGGCCGAACGGGAGATCTTCGTGGTACCCGACGGGCAACGCGCCGCGGTGTTCGACGAATCGTTGCGGCTGCTGCGCTCGAGCCTCGAATCCGACTCCCCATTCTCGGGTGACTTCTTCAACGTGACGTCGGCGGCCGTCGCACCGCGACCCGACCGGCCGCTGGACATTTGGCTTGGCGGGGCAGCGCCCGCGGGGTTCCTGCGCATCGGTCGGCTCGCCGACGGGTGGCTCGGCAGCTTCCTCACCCCGGCCGAGGCACGGCGTGGCCGCGAGCAGATCGAGGAGGCCGCCGCAGAGGCAGGCCGCGCAATCGAACCCGATCACTTCGGGATCAACCTCGCGGTGAGCGACGGCGGATTGCCTGCCGAGCTGATCAGCGCCGTGCGACGGCGCAGGCCCGATGTCGATCCGGAAGAACTCGTCGCCGACGGTTGGCCGCAGTTGCACCGCAGAATCGACGAGTACCTGACGGCCGGGTTGACCAAGTTCGTGATCCGTCCCGTTGGCGAGAACGACATCGACGGGTTCATCGACCGGTTCGCCGCCGAACTTCTGCCACGGGAGAACTGACCACCCACCCGGTGAACCCGACGGCCCGCCGATTCGTGTCATGGATGGCTGCTCCAGTCCGATCCGGTAGGGAGATGACGCGATGTCCGCTGCGAGGTTTCGACTGCGCGGGTGGTTGGTCCTGGCGATGGTTGCCGGAATCGCCGCCCTCGTGCTGGGAAGTCCACCGACGGCACTTGCCGATGACCGCCAACAGTTCACCGGGACCACTCTTGCGGGCCAGCCGTTCGACGGTTCGAGCCTCGCCGGCAAACCCGCGGTGCTGTGGTTCTGGACGCCGTGGTGCCCCTTCTGCAACGCGGAGGCGCCGTCGGTCAGCGCGGTGTCCGCCGCCAACCCGGCGGTGACGTTCGTCGGGGTTGCCGCTCGCTCCGACACCGGGGCCATGCAGAACTTCGTCGACAAGTACCACCTCGGCTTCACCAACCTCAACGACGCCGACGGCTCCATCTGGGCGCGCTACAACGTGCCGTGGCAGCCGGCCTACGTGTTCTACCGTCGCGACGGCAGCTCGACGTTCGTGAACAACCCGACCTCCGCCATGCCGCAACAAGAGTTGGCGGACCGGGTGGCGGCGCTGACCCGGTAGGTCGGCAACGACGTGGGACCCGATGGTCTCGGTCTTGCCTTCGGGGCCGGACTGGTGGCGGCGCTCAACCCGTGTGGGTTCGCCATGTTGCCCGCCTATTTGACCCTGGTGGTGCGGGGTGCAGAAACCGGCGGAATGTCTGCGCTGGGCCGGGCGGTGGCGGCCACCGCGGCGATGGCGCTCGGGTTCGTCGCGGTGTTCGGCACGTTCGGGTTCCTCGCGGTGTCGGTCGCCAACACGGCTCAGCGCTACGTTCCGTACGCCACCGTGGTGATCGGCATTGCGCTTGCCGCACTGGGCGTTTGGCAGCTGAGCGGTCGCGACGTTAAGGTCCCCATCCGAGATCCGCTGGCGCGCAGCACACGCTGGGGACCCACGGCCGCGCTCGGGTCGATGTTCGGGTACGGCATCAGCTACGCGCTTGCGTCTCTGTCGTGCACGGTAGGACCGTTTCTTGCGGTCACCGGGATCGGCGTCGGCTCGGCGCGCGGCGGCCTACCGGCGGTGCTGGCGTACACCGCAGGCCTGACGCTCGTCGTCGGCACGCTCGCGGTGGCGGCCGCACTGGCCGGTTCGAGTCTGGTGGACCGGCTGCGCCGAATCGTGCCCTACGTCAACCGAATCAGCGGTGCCCTGCTCGTTCTCGTCGGCGCCTACGTCGCCTACTACGGCTGGTTCGAACTGCGCCTGTACGCGGGGGCGGACCCGCGGGACCCCGTCATCGCCGCGGCCGGCCGGTTCCAGGGCGCGCTGGCGGGCTGGGTCCACAGGGCCGGAGCGTGGCCGTGGCTGGTGGCACTCGCCGTTCTGCTGCTCGGTGCCGTGGGGTGGTCGTGGCGGTATGGGCGTACCCGGAGGGCGGGAACGAAGTGAGAGCCCTCGATGGAATCCGTGACGTACCCGAGTCAC
Source organism: Mycobacterium sp. (assembly GCF_032162105.1). Lineage (GTDB taxonomy): Bacteria > Actinomycetota > Actinomycetes > Mycobacteriales > Mycobacteriaceae > Mycobacterium. Next base: position 29,114 of record NZ_JAVRPS010000302.1, read on the forward strand.
AACGGGTAGGCACGTACACATCGAAGAGGAGAGATCATGGCTCAAGTCGTCGTCGCCGGACACGTGATGGTCGAGCCGGAGGAACGTGTCGACTACCTGAACACGTGCGTCGAGGTGGTCCGGCAGGCCCGTGGGGCCGCTGGGTGCGTGGACTTCGCCATCTCGGCCGACCTACTGGATCCCGGCCGAATCAACGTCTACGAGCGTTGGGAGTCCCAAGCGACGGTCGAGGCTTTCCGAGGCAGCGGACGCTCCGACGAGCAGGGCGCGGCGATGATCTCCGCGTCCGTGGTGGAGTTCGACGTGGCTGCCGAGAGAACGCTGACTTGACCGGCTGGCCCGACGCACTCGAGGTGCGATCCTGGACACCCGCCGACGCTCGGTGCGTCGCGCACTGGCGCTATCCCGGCAGGTGGTCGGTGTACGACCTGGAGGACGGCGACGGCATGACCGCGGCCGGCGGCTACCGGGCCGTGGTCGCCGCCGACGACGGCAGGCTGATCGGCTTCTACTGCGTCGGCGGCGGGGCCTTAGTGCCAGGTGTCGAGCCCGACGACGAAATCGTCGACCTCGGCGTCGGGATGGCGCCGGTGTTCGTCGGCAGCGGCCGCGGGACCACGTTTCTGCACGCGGTGCTCGACGACCTCGGTCGGCAGCAGCCGGCCAAGCCGGTCAGGGCGCTGATCCAGTCATGGAACGTGCGAAGCCTGTCGTTGGCGCGGGGGTTCGGATTCCTCGAGAACGGCATCCACCGCTGCGTCCAGGACGGCGAAGAGATCGACTACACCGTCGTCGTGCGGCCGGCCCATGGTTGACCGCGCACACGATCAGCGGCCGGTGGCCTCGTCGACGTCTTCGGGCACCTCGAGAAACTGTTCGATGAGATCGGCCTCGTCTGCATCCAGGTGGCTCGTCACCGCAATCTGGTCGGCATCAATCTGGCCGGCATCCAGGACCGGCCCGTCGCCATCCGGGTCGACGGCTTCGTATGCGTCCGGCTCAGTCATGATCGGTCTCCCTCCATACCGCAAGCGCAGTCATACCGACGCCCACCACGGTACCGAGATCCAGGGACCAGCGTGTTAGCAAACAATCGCTCAGAAGACTCACAGAATGCCCAGCAACGTCACGCCGGAATCGGTTGTGAGGCCAGGTCAGCACCGGGACTACGAGTTGGTGACACCGGCCTACCGGGCGGTGACCGATTCGCTGAGGGCTTCGAGACTCAGGTAGTCTGCGTAAATTGCGCAGACGTACACGGGGGAGGCTCCCAGCCGTGCGGAGCTTCAGACGATTTTCATACCCAGACGCAAAGGCTGTGACTTGCCAGAAACAAAGAGCGATACCAAGGGCCTGAAGCCGCACTTCGAAAACGTGCAGGCGCACTACGACCTGTCTGACGAATTCTTCCGGCTGTTCCTCGATTGCTCCCAGACCTACAGCTGCGCGTACTTCGAGCGCGATGACATGACGCTGGCAGAAGCGCAGATTGCCAAGATCGACCTGTCCCTCGGCAAGCTCGACCTCGAGCCGGGCATGACGCTGCTCGACGTGGGCTGCGGCTGGGGCGCGACGCTGAATCGGGCCATGGAGAAGTACGACGTCAACGTTATCGGCCTCACGCTGAGCAAGAACCAACAAGCCCACGCCACCGAGCTGCTTGCCAAGTCGGACAGTTCCCGGAGCAGGCGAGTGCTGCTGGAGGGTTGGGAGCAGTTCCACGAGCCCGTCGACCGGATCGTGTCGATCGGCGCATTCGAGCACTTCGGTCGAGACCGCTGGAACGACTTCTTCAAGATGGCCTACGCGGCGCTGCCCGCCGACGGCTTGATGATGCTGCACACCATCATCAAGCCGAGTCGCGAGGAGATCGAGGGCCGCGGGCTGCCCATGACGATGACCAAGATCAAGTTCTTCAAGTTCATCATGGACGAGATCTTCCCGGGCGGTGAGCTGCCGTACGCGGCCAATCTCGAGGATTACGCGAACAAGGTCGGCTTCGAGGTCACCAAGGTGCAGCCGCTGCGCCTGCACTACGCCCGCACCCTCGACATCTGGGCCTCGGCACTCGAGGCCCGCAAGGACGAAGCCATCGCGGTCCAGTCCGAAGTCGTCTACGACAGGTACATGAAGTACCTGACGGGCTGTGCCGACCTGTTCCGCGACGGCTACTCCGATGTCTGCCAGTTGACCCTGCACAAGGGCTGAAACCGAGTTCAGCAGGCGACCGGGTGCAATTCGCAGTACGGCGTCGCGCCGCGGAAGCGGTACCGATGCGTGGCCACCCAGCGATACACCGCTTCTTGCAGCCACCGAATGCCCGGTAGTCGATAGATGCGCAGCGGCAGGCGGGTGCCCAGCGCCGCGGAGAGTGCCGCATTGATCGCTTCGGCACCGGCGTACACCGCTCCTGACGAGTCCAGCCACCACGAGGACTCGACCATCTTCGAGGCGGGAACCCCGAGCAGTTGCGCAGTTCCCTCCTGCTGAAAGGGCCTGGTGTCCAGGTCGCCGGTCCGGTCCAGCCGCACCAGGAGGTTGCGGGCGCGCGTGCACATCCCGCACACCCCGTCGAAGTACAGAACGCCGGTCACGACTCCATTGTCCCTCGGGATCGTCCCCCTGGTGCCTAGGTCCGCGGCCGCGCAGGGGGACCGACCTGGCCGCCCGCCGCGTCGCGGCGCCGGGCCGCCATGCCCGCGAGCGCCTCGAACACCACCCGGTGCGCGGCATTGACGGTCAGTTCGGCGTGGTCGTAGGCCGGCGCCACCTCCACCACGTCCACTCCTGCGACGTCGTGCTCGTAGCAGAGCTGGCGCACCATGCGGAGTAGGTCGACGCTGGTGATGCCGCCGGGCTCGGGGGTTCCTGTGCCCGGGGCGTGCGCCGGGTCGAGGACGTCGATGTCGACGGACAGATAGAGCTTGTCCGCCTTGGCAAGTGCCTCGCCTACCGCGTCGACCATGACGGCCTTGAAGCCGCGCTCCCAGATCTCGTGCATGGTGTGCCAAACCATGCCCTGTTCCTGCATCCACTCGAACGTGTCCTGCGGCGGCCAGTACCCGCGCAGACCGACCTGTACGAAATGGGTGCCAGGCACCGCGCCGGATTCGATCAGGCGACGCATTGGCGTGCCGTGACTGGCCAGGTTGCCCTCGATGATGTCGGCCGTGTCGGCGTGGGCGTCGAAGTGGACGATGCCGACATTGCCGTAGCCGTGGACGTCGGCCACCGCGGTCGCCGACGGCCACGTGATCGAGTGGTCCCCGCCGAGGACGACGGGCACGATGCCGCGCGACGCCACCGCGTGCACCCGCTCCTTGATGTTGGCGTGCGAGACCTCGGTCTGACCATGTGGGCAGTACGCGTCGCCGAAGTCGACCACCTCGAGCCAGTCGAAGATCTCCAGCCCGAGATCCATGTGATAGGTGCCGGGTTCGTAGGCGGTGGCCCGGATCGCGCGGGGACCGAAGCGCGCGCCTGGGCGGTTCGTGGTCGCGATGTCGAACGGTGCACCGACGATGGCCACGTCGGGCCGCCACGACTCGAGCTGCTCGGTTTCGGTGAGGAACGGTCGGTGCCCGAAGGACGCCAACCCCGCGTGCGGCAGGTCGAGCTGTTCAGCCATCCCTGGCGGAAGTTCGCGGTGCGGTTCGTGGTCGTGCTGGTGGCTCATGGACCGACACTACCGTCAATCGGTAGGCGTTGACCCGCAAGGGAAGTGAGCGCCACACGCAGTTCGTCGGGTATCGCCCGCTTGATCCAATCCTGCGTCGAGACCACCACGTAGACGTTGCGGCCCCTGACGGCGAGCACCCGTTCGCCGTCCTCGCCGACCCGGGTCACGTCGAACGCAAGGGTAAAGCTCGTCGTTCCGGTCGCAACGCATGTCACGCCGACGCCAACCGCATCCCGCCAGCGCACCGGCGAGAGGTAGTCGAGCTCCGCGCGGACCACTTGGATGTCGAGCCCTCGCGCCACCAACACGGGGTACGTCATGCCCACGTGGTCGAAGAACGCCGTGCACGCCTCGTCGAACCAGGTGAGGTAGTGGCCGTTGAACACCACGCCCTGCTGGTCGATCTCGGCGTAGCGCGGCACGATCGGCATCGAGAAGGGTTCGCTCACGTAGCTCACCTTGCATCGCCACGCCGTTCCCGGCAACGGCTCGGTCAGGCGCCCGGCTGGCTAAAATCCTCCGCGTGAGCCCCGCAGGCCCGCGTGTTCTGCCGGGAGAACGGCGCCCGGTTGAAGAGCGAACTGAGCGCGGAACTCTTCACCGAGCTGCTCACCAGACGCGGGTTCGAGGTGGCGGCGGGGACGTCGAAGAGCGGTTTCACCGCGCTTCGTCGGTGAGCCGCGCCTGACAGACTCGAGCCATGCACCTGGTCACGATCGATGACATCCGCGCCGCAGCGGAGCTGATCCGTCCCTTCATCATCCGCACCCCGCTGCTGCCCGCACCCTGGGGTGATCCCGCGCGACCACTGTGGATCAAACCGGAGAGCCTTCAGGCGATCGGAGCGTTCAAGGTCCGTGGCGCGTTCAACGCGATCGGGCGGCTCGACGAGGCGGCCCGTGCCAGGGGCGTGGTCGCCTATTCCAGCGGGAACCATGCTCAGGCCGTCGCCTACGCGGCCGCCGCCTTCGGCATTGCGGCGACCATCGTCATGCCCGAGGAGACGCCTGGTGTGAAGGTGGCGGCGACCCGCAGCCACGGCGCCGAGGTGGTGTTGTGCGCGGCCGGGCAGCGCGAGAAGGTGGCCGACGAGGTGGTGGCACGCACGGGTGGCGTGCTGGTGCCGCCGTTCGACCACCCGGACATCATCGCCGGGCAGGGCACCATCGGCCTGGAGATCGCCGACGACCTGCCCGACGTCGCGACCGTGCTGATCCCGGTCAGCGGTGGTGGCCTGGCGTCCGGCGTCGGGACCGCGATCAAGGCGCTGTGCCCTAGTGCCCGCGTCATCGGCGTCGAGCCCGAACTCGCCGCCGACACCGCGCAGGGTCTGGCCGCCGGGCACCGAGTCGACTGGCCGATCGGGGACCGCAACCGCACCATCGCCGACGGCCTGCGATCGCAGCCGTCCGAGCTCACCTTCGCACACTTGCAGCAGGTCCTCGACGAGGTGATTACCGTGTCGGAGAACGACATTCGCGAAGCAGTGCGCGAGATTGGGTTACGGTCCCACCTCGTCAGCGAGCCAAGCGGCGCGGTGGCGCTGGCGGGTTACCGGACGGCGCAGACACCGCAGGGGCCGACGGTGACGATCCTGTCGGGCGGCAACGTGGAGCCCGACCTGCTCGCTCAGATCTTCGCCGGGCAGACCTGAGTCACCACTCGATCAGCAGCGGTGACGACACCGAGCACCTGTCGTGCATCGAGTGCGCCCAGGCGTCCTGTGCGGCGGCCGCCTTGAGGCGCCTGCGGCGACCCGCCCAGCCGCAAGAGCACGCCGCCGTCGAGTGGCCGAATCCCAGGTTGTGCACGGACACCACGCCGTGCGGGTCGTGGTCGCCGAATCCCAAGTCTCCGATATCCAATGCGAGTGCGGTTGCCATCGTGGTTCTCCTTCGACCCGGCCCTCAATCACCCTGTTTGACGCAATTGCGAGCGATCTCGTTCCTCATCATCACTCGGCTGCAGGACGGATTCGGTTTACGACAGGTCACAACTCGGCCAACGCGGCTCAGCTGCTCAGTGCACGCCTTCCATCAGACTGCTTACCCAGCCGGAGATGGCGAGAACCACGATGCCCGCCACGATCGCCACGGCGCCGATGATGCCGAAGTAGGCGAACTCGTGGGCCGCGTCGTAGTACCCGGCCAGCACGCCTGACATCGAGGTGCCCAGGCCGACCGAGAAGAAGTACAGCGCCATCATCTGCGCGCGAAAGGCCTCCGGCGCCAGTTGAGTCGTCACCGCGAGGCCGATCGGCGAGAGCATCAGCTCCGACACCGCGAAGACCGCCATGACGCCGACGATCAGCAACGCGGGGACGGCCTTGCCGGTAGTGCCAGCCGTCGGCAGGAAGAGCAGGAATGCGGCACCCATGCCGATCACCCCGTAGCCGAACTTGCGCGGCGTACTCGGTGCGCGGTTGCCCAGCCGGGTCCACATCACGGCGAAGACGGGCGACAGCAGGATGAACCAGACGGGCTCGAT
>NZ_JAVRPS010000303.1:0-3693 GCF_032162105.1 Mycobacterium sp.
CGACATCCCGAGCGCGTTGGCGGCGTCGGTCTTGTTGCCCCCATTCTCTCGAAGACTGCGCACGATCGCGTCTCGTTCAAGAGCCTCGATCTGGGTCAGCTTGCGTCTGGCCAGGGATCGACACTCAGGGGGTAGCTTGTCCGGTTGGATCACGCCCGAGCGCTGCTGGGCAACGGTTTCGACGAGTACCTGCCGTAGCTGTGCGACGTTCCCTGGCCACGGCAGCTTGCCGAGTTGGCGCATCGCCTCTGGGGCCAGTTGGACGTCGGCACCACGGGTGATTTCGCGCAACAGGAACGGAACCAGCGCTTCAAGGTCTTCGATCCGGTGCCTCAACGCGGGCACCGTGACCGTGTGGGTGAAGAACGGCAGCAGCAGCATCTCGACCAGCGGCGAGTGGCTGGCCGAATTCATCGTCGCGGCGATCCACCCCCGCCCGGCGCACGGTGGCAGGACAGCGGCGAGCATCTCCAGCACCTCATCGGATAAGCAGTCCACATCGGCCAGAACCACGGCGAAGTCGCCATCGTCGGTCGAGGCCACCACCTCACTGATGAATTCCTCAGCGCCCGAGAAGTCTTCGATTCGTAGGACGCGGACCATCTTGTCTGGGTTCAAGTGCTGCGCCACCACCTGGGCGATCTTCGCTCGCCCAGAGCCCGGCTCGCCGTCAAGTACGACCCAGTCCTGGTCGCGGCAGCACCGCTCGACCTGTTGGCAGGAACGGTGCCACGAGCTGCTTCGCCCGGCCAGGCCCGGAATGCCCGGGCGGATCGGTGACCCAATGCCGAACCTGCGCGCCGTCTCCTCGACGGCGAGCCGGATCTGGAACACCACGTAGTTTCCGTGGCCCCGGATCGGAATGCGTTCCGCGGCGGTGATTTTGGCTGTACCGCCGCTGGGCAACTCGACGAGTGCGGTGCTGACGGCATCGGAGTCACGCATGTCCGATGCGTGCTCCAACAGGGCGATTTGGTCGCCCGCGTCCAACGCCTGGCGAAGATAGGGGTTCATTAGCACGACGTCGCCCCCGATCGCCAGCACCCCCAGCGGGAATCGGTGACACTGTCGCAGATAGGTCTCCAGCAGGGCCGTCGTGTTCTCGCTGGTCAGCGCGTTCATTCGATCCTCGATCTGGCTGCGGGCACTGTTGGCCAGAGCGAACAGGAGCGGATTTGCTTGGTTGGCCCAACAGGTGAGGTCGATGACACCGACCACCTTGCCGGTGATGGCGTCTCGAATGGGAGCGCCGGCGCAGGCGAGGCGGCCCAACGTCCCCATGTAGTGCTCGGCACCGCGGATGTAGGTGGCCCGCCCCGTCTCCAGGCTCGTCCCGATCCCGTTCGTCCCGACGAACTCCTCGGCATAGCTGTATCCGCGCGAAAGTCGAACACCGTCCAGTGCCCGCATCATCGTCGCGTCGGAGCACAACCGTTCCAGCACCACACCGTCGGCGGACGTGAGGATCACGCTGACGGCCTGTGCCGCCAAGTCGTCGGCCATCCGCCGCAGGACAGGGGCGGCCGCATGCACCAACGGGGAGTCGGTGTTCGGTTCGCGGACGAACGGCAGGTCGACCCGATCTAGATGAACATGCAGGTCACGCGACCGGCGCCACGAATCCAGGACGCCGGGACCCAGGTTGACGGCATCCAGGGACCCGACCGTGAGGAACTGCTCCCGCGCTCGGCGGAGGTTCGTGGAGACGTCCGCGCTGGAATCCATTCGATGTACTCACCTCGGTGTTGAGCGGCTGCACTCAGAGGCTAGAGCCGTCTCAATATGTGACCGGTCTCACATTGAGACGCCCAGCCTACGCGCAAACCTGTGCCATTGCTTACAGCAGTACATCCGGCCCAACCAGGAGAAGAGACGTTGAGCAGACAAAGTCTGAGCAAGGCTCACAAGAAAATCACCGAACTGTCGTGGGAACCCACATTCGCCACTCCGGCGACGCGATTCGGCACCGACTACAGCTTCGAGAAGGCGCCCAAGAAGGACCCGCTGAAGCAGATCCTGCGGTCCTACTTCCCGATGGAGGAGGAGAAGGACAACCGCGTCTTCGGCGCGATGGACGGTGCGATCCGCGGGAACATGTTCCGCCAGGTCCAGCAGCGCTGGATGGAGTGGCAGAAGCTCTTCTTGTCGATCATTCCGTTCCCGGAAATCTCCGCGGCTCGGGCGATGCCGATGGCCATTGACGCTGTCCCCAATCCCGAGATTCACAACGGGTTGGCCGTCCAGATGATCGACGAGGTCCGGCACTCGACGATCCAGATGAACCTCAAGCGCCTCTACATGAACCACTACATCGATCCCGCCGGCTTCGACATCAGTGAGAAGGCGTTCGCCAACAACTACGCCGGCACCATCGGTCGACAGTTCGGCGAGGGTTTCATCACCGGTGACGCGATCACCGCGGCCAACATCTACCTGACCGTCGTCGCCGAAACCGCCTTCACCAACACCCTGTTCGTGGCCATGCCGTCGGAGGCCGCCGCCAACGGCGACTATCTTCTGCCGACGGTGTTCCACTCGGTGCAATCAGACGAGTCGCGACACATCTCCAATGGCTACTCGATCCTGTTGATGGCGCTCGCCGACGAGGACAATCGCCAGTTGCTGGAACGGGACCTGCGCTACGCCTGGTGGAACAACCACTGCGTGGTCGACGCCGCCATCGGCACGTTCATCGAGTACGGGACCAAGGACCGCCGCAAGGACCGCGACAGCTACGCCGAGATGTGGCGCCGCTGGATCTACGACGACTACTACCGCAGCTACCTCATCCCGCTGGAGAAGTACGGCCTCAAGATCCCGCACGACCTCGTCGAGGAGTCGTGGAACCGGATCGTCAACAAGGGCTACGTGCACGAGGTCGCCCAGTTCTTCGCGACCGGCTGGCCGGTCAACTACTGGCGGATCGACCCCATGACCGACCAGGACTTCGAATGGTTCGAAGACAAGTACCCCGGTTGGTACAACAAGTACGGGAAGTGGTGGGAGAACTACAACCGGCTGAAGTACCCGGGCCGCAATAAGCCGATCGCGTTCGAAGACGTCGACTACCAGTACCCGCACCGGTGCTGGACGTGCATGGTGCCGTGCCTCATCCGCGAGGACATGGTCACCGAGAAGGTCGACGGCCAGTGGCGCACGTACTGCTCGGAGACCTGCGCGTGGACCGACATCAAAGCGTTCCGCCCCGAGTACGAGGGCAGGCCGACGCCGAACATGGGCCGGCTCACCGGGCATCGCGAATGGGAAACCTTGCATCACAACCAGGATCTCGCCGACATCGTCACAGAGCTCGGCTACATCCGCGACGACGGCAAGACGCTCATCCCGCAGCCGCACCTCGACCACGACGACCAGAAGAAGCTGTGGACGGTCGAGGATCTGCGCGGCATCACCTTCCAGAGTCCAAATGTGCTGCTGAACGAGATGTCGGATGCCGAACGGGATGCACACCTGGCCGAATACATGGCCGGCGGGCCGGGCGGCCGACCCGCCGCCACGGCCGGCGTACCCGGCTAGACCCGGTCCCGGTGGCGCGGCGCGCCGAAATCCGCCGCGCCACCAGGACTTCCAACGTGACTTCCAATAGATAGGAGGTACTTCTCATGGCTGATACTCACAACGTCAGGTTCGAGCCGGTTGACCTCGAGATCGAGGTCGAAGAGGACGAGACCA
>NZ_JAVRPS010000304.1:0-7197 GCF_032162105.1 Mycobacterium sp.
ACCTGGATGTAGCGCTGCGTGATGTTGTCGGCGGTCGCGGTCTTGGACTCGACCTTCACCTGGACGGGGTCGTGCAGGTACTTGCTGGTGATCTTGCGGATCGCGGGCGGCATGGTCGCCGAGAACAGGGCGACCTGCTTGTACTCGGGAGTGCCCTCGAGGATCCGCTCGACGTCCTCGGCGAAGCCCATCTGCAGCATCTCGTCGGCTTCGTCGAGCACCAGGTAGTCGAGGTGGGACAGATCCAGGCTGCCCTTCTCCAGGTGATCGATGACACGACCAGGAGTGCCGACGACCACTTGGGCGCCGCGCTTGAGCCCGGCGAGCTGCGGGCCGTAGGCGGAGCCGCCGTAGATCGGCAGCACGTTCACCGGAAGGTGCGCGCCGTAGCGGCTGAACGCCTCGGCGACCTGCAGCGCCAACTCGCGGGTTGGGGCCAGAACCAGCGCCTGCGTGATGCGGCTGGACGTGTCGATCTTCGAGAGGATCGGGATCGCGAACGCCGCCGTCTTGCCGGTGCCAGTCTGCGCGAGCCCGACGACGTCGGATCCCGCGAGCATCGGCGGGATCGTGGCGGCCTGGATGGCCGACGGGGTCTCATATCCGACGTCGGCGACGGCCTGCAGCACAGCTGGGTGAATCTGCAGGTCGGCAAAGGTGGGCGCGGCGTCGTGCGCGTCGGTGTCGGGCGAGGTCATCGAGGTAGGAGTCTACGGGTAGATCGCAGCGTCATCTGCCGAGCGCGGCGCCTACGGGTACCGTGCCTCGTTGTGAAGTGGGTCGCGATCCTGGCGGCGGTGTTCGTGCTAGCCGGGTGCGGGTCGAGCGACTCCACCGTCTCCAAGACACCCGAGCCCCCTGTGACGGAAACGGCGACCTCGACGCGGGCCCCCGAGCCGACCGTAGCCGCGGGCCCGACCGCCACCCCTGCGCCAGCCGATCCGTGCGCGGTGAACCTGGCCGCGCCCGAGATCGCCAAGGCGGTATCGGAGTTGCCGCGTGATCCGCGCAGTAACCAGCCGTGGAACTCAGAGCCGCTGGCCGGCAACTTCAACGAGTGCGCGCAGTTGTCGGTGGTGATCGTGAAGGCGAACACCAACGGCGACAACCCGAACACCCGGGCGGTGATGTTCCACCTTGGCAAGTTCATCCCGACCGGCGTTCCCGACACGTACGGCTTCAACGGCATCGACGAGACGGTCACCACCGGCGACACCGTCGCGCTGATGTACGCCAACGGCACCTCCGGGCTGAAGAGCGTGGTGCGGTTCCACTGGAACGGCAACGGCGTGGAGCTCATCGGCAACACCGGCTAGAGCTAGCCGGGATCCGTCGGCCCACTGACCTACAGTGGCGGACGTGTTCCTGACATCCGAGGGAGCCGACGGCAAGGTCATCTACAGCGCCTCGGATCTCGCCGCCGCCGCACGGTGCGAGTACGCGCTGTTGCGAGCGTTCGACGCGAAGCTCGGCCGCGGCCCGACGGTGTCGGTGGAGGACGAACTGCTCGCCCGCACTGCCACTCTCGGCGACGAGCACGAGCGCCGTCAGCTCGACGATCTGCGGGCCGAGTTCGGCGGTGAGGTCACGATCATCGGTCGCCCGCCCTACACCGACGCAGGCCTGCGGGCCGCCTTCGACCAGACCATGCGGGCCGTCGAGCGCCGCTCCCCCGTCATCTACCAGGCCGCGATGTTCGACGGCCGGTTCGCAGGCTTCGCGGACTTCCTGGTGCTTGACGGCGACCGGTATCGGCTGCGGGACACCAAGCTCGCGCGCTCGGTGAAGGTCGAGGCGCTGCTGCAACTCGCCGCCTACGCCGACACCCTGGCGCACGCCGGGATCCCTATCGCCCCGGAGGTCGAGTTGATGCTCGGCGACGGGGTCGTGGCGAGCTATCGCACCGACGAACTGCTGCCGGTGTACCGGCCACGGCGGGAGGCGCTGGAGCGGCTGCTCGACGGCCACCTCGCACGCGGCACCGCTGTGTCATGGGAGGACACCGAGGTTCGTGCGTGCTTCCGCTGTCCGGAATGCGCCACACAGGTGCGCGCCCACGACGACCTGCTGCTCGTCGCGGGCATGCGGGTCAGCCAGCGCGCCCGGCTCATCGACGCCGGGGTGAGCACCCTGCACGACCTGGCCGGCCACACCGGCCCGGTACCCGAACTGGCCGCGCGCACGGTGAAGACGCTCACCGCGCAGGCCCGCCTTCAGGTCGCCGACCGGATAGACGGCAAGCCGCCGTACGAAGTGCTCGACGCCCAGCCGCTGATGGTGCTGCCTGACGCGAACAAGGGCGACCTGTTCTTCGACTTCGAGGGCGACCCGCTGTGGACGGTGGACGGTCGCGAGTGGGGCCTGGAATACCTGTGGGGCGTGCTGACCACCACCGACGAGTTCCACCCGATCTGGGCCCATGACCGGGCCCGTGAGCGCGACGCGCTGGTCGAGTTCCTCGCCATGGTGCGCAAGCGGCTCAAGAAACACCCAGGCATGCACGTCTACCACTACGCGGCATACGAGAAGAGCACGCTACTGCGGCTGGCGGGCCGCTACGGCGTCGGCGAGCACGATGTCGACGAGATGCTGCGCAACGGCGTCCTCGTCGACCTGTACCCGTTGGTGCGCAAGAGCATTCAGGTTGGTACCGAGAGCTACAGCATCAAGTACCTAGAACCGCTCTACATGGGCAACGAGCTGCGTAGCGGCGAGGTCACCACGGCCACCGACTCGATCACGCAGTACGCCCGGTTCTGCACGCTGCGCGATGGCGGCCGCCCCGACGACTCGGCGATCGTGCTCAAGGAGATCGAGGACTACAACCGCTACGACTGCCGGTCGACGCGTCGGCTGCGCGACTGGTTGATGGCGCGCGCAATCGAGTCCGGGGTCCCGCCGCGCGGCCCGCTGCCGGTGGCCGACTCAAGCTCACTTGCGGGCTCGCCCGCCGGGGCACCGGTCGAACCAGCGGACGAACTCGAACGCCGACTGCTCAAGTTCGCGGGCGACGGCATCGACGAACGCACCCCCGAGCAGACCGCCGTCGCGATGGTGGCCGCCGCGCGCGGGTTTCACAAGCGCGAGGACAAGCCGTTCTGGTGGGCGCACTTCGACCGCGTCAACAATCCGGTCGACGAGTGGGCCGACAACACTGACGTCTTCGTCGCCGAGAGGGCAGTGATCGTCGCCGACTGGCACCAACCCCCGAAAGCACGCAAGCCCCAGCGCCACGTCAAGTTGATCGGCGAACTCGCCAACGGTGGACTCGGCAGGGAGATGTTCGCGCTGTACGACCCACCCGCGCCTGCGGGCTTGGTCGACGACCCAGACCGCCGCGCGTTTGGGTCGGTCACCGTCATCGAGTGCGACAACCCCGAGGCGCCCACCGAGGCCGTCGTGGTCGAGCGGCAGCCCAAGGACGGTGGGGCCTTCGAGCAGTTGCCGTTCGCCCTCACCCCGGGCGGCCCCATCAACACCAAGCCGCTGCAGGACTCCATCGCGGACACCGCGGCCATGGTGGCAGCCGGGCTCCCGAACCTCCCCGCCGACGCTGTTACCGACATCCTTCTCAGACGCGCGCCACGCACCGTCAGCGGTGCACCGCTCCCCCGCAGCGGCGACATCGCCGACGACCTCACCGCGGCGTTGCTCGACCTCGACTCGTCCTACCTCGCGGTGCACGGACCTCCGGGTACCGGCAAGACGTTCACCTCGGCGAAGGTCATCGCCCGACTGGTGAAGGAGCACGGGTGGCGCGTCGGCGTGGTCGCCCAATCGCACGCCGTGGTCGAGAACCTCCTCGGCTGCGTGATCGAGGCCGGCGTCGACCCGGACCGCGTTGGCAAGAAGAAGGCCCCTGACGCGCCCTGGCGCGAGGTCGACGAGAAGGAGTACGCGTCCTTCATCGCCGACCACGACGGTTGCGTGATTGGGGGCACCGCTTGGGATTTCGCCAACCAGGGCCGCGTTCCGCGCCGAGCCCTCGACCTGCTCGTCGTCGAGGAGGCCGGCCAGTACAGCCTGGCCAACACCATCGCGGTTGCGCCGTCCGCCCGCAACCTGATGCTGCTCGGGGACCCGCAGCAGCTGCCCCAGGTCAGCCAGGGCACGCATCCGGAGCCCGTCAACGAATCGGCACTGGGCTGGCTGGTGGATGGGCACCACACGCTCCCCGAGCTGCGCGGGTACTTCCTGGACTGCTCGTATCGGATGCACCCTGCGGTCTGCCGACCGGTGTCACGACTGTCCTACGACGGCCGTCTGCGCTCGCGCGACGATGTCAGCGCCGTCCGCTTTCTCGATGGCGTCGCACCCGGGGTCCGGGTGTTGACGGTCGACCACGACGGCAACTCGACGGACAGTCCCGAGGAGGCCGACGCGATCGTCGCGGAGATCGCCGAACTGCTCGACACCCCGTGGTCCGACGAGCACGGCACCAACCCCCTCGCCCAGGAACACGTCATGGTCGTCACGCCGTACAACGCACAGGTGGTGACCTTGCGGCGCCGGCTCGACTCAGCTGGGCTGACCGACGTCGAAGTGGGCACCGTCGACAAGTTCCAGGGCAGGCAGGCACCGGTCGTGTTCGTGTCGATGGCGGCGTCGTCGGCGGAGGACGCACCGCGCGGGGTCTCGTTCCTGTTCAATAGGAATCGGCTCAACGTGGCCGTGAGCAGGGCCATGTACATCGCCGTCATCGTCAGGTCGGCGCTGCTGACTGACTACCTGCCGTCCACCCCGGATCGGCTCATCGAGCTCGGCGCGTTCCTGGCCCTGACATCGTGTGATACACCCACGGTGTGACGGAAGCACTGACCGACCGGCTCGCGGCCATCGTCGGAGCCAGTCACGTCAGCTCCGACCCCGACGTGCTCGACGGCCGCAGCGTCGACCACACCGGCCGGTACCGGGGTCACGCGGGCGCACTGGTGCGGCCCGGATCAGACGAGGAAGTCGCCGCGGTGCTGCAGGTCTGCCGTGATGCCGGCGTCTACGTGACGGTGCAGGGCGGCCGGACGTCACTGGTGGCAGGCACGGTGCCCGAGCACGACGACGTGCTGCTGTCCACCGAACGGCTCGCCGAGATCGACGAGGTCGACACCGTCGAGCGGCGCGTGCACGTCGGCGCAGGAGCCACCCTGGCCGCGGTACAACGCGCGGCGGCTGCCGCGGGCCTGGTGTTCGGCGTCGACCTGGCCGCCAGGGACTCGGCGACCGTCGGCGGCATGGCATCGACCAACGCAGGCGGACTGCGGACCGTGCGCTACGGCAACATGGGCGAACAGGTGCTCGGACTGGACGTCGCACTGCCGGACGGCTCGCTGGTCCGCAGGCACAGCGAGGTCCGTCGCGACAACACCGGTTACGACCTGGCGTCGCTGTTCGTCGGCGCCGAGGGCACGCTCGGCGTGATCACCGGACTCGACGTGCGGCTGCATCCCACCCCGGCCCATCGCGTCACCGCCGTCGCCGGGTTCGCCGAACTGGGTGCGCTGATCGACGTCGGCCGCGAGTTCCGGGATGCCGACGGCATCGCCGCCCTCGAACTGATCGACGCACGGGCCAGCGCGCTGACGGCCGAGCACCTGGGTATCGGCGCGCCGGTCGAGGGCGCCTGGCAGCTGCTCATCGAGTTGGCAGGCGACACCGACCAGACCGAGCGGCTGGCGGACGCGCTCGAGCACGCCGATTTGGTGGGCGAGCCCGCGGTCGGCGTCGACGTCAACGCCCAGCAGCGCCTCTGGCAGGTCCGCGAGGCCGTGGCCGAGGTGCTCGGGCACTACGGCCCGCCGCTGAAGTTCGACGTCTCCCTGCCGCTGGCGAGGATCGAGGGCTTCGCCGCGGCGGCCACCGAGCTCGTCGCCGAACACGCGCCTGACGCGATCCCGGTGCTGTTCGGTCACGTCGGCGAGGGAAACCTGCACCTGAACCTGGTGCGCTGCACGCTCGAGGGCGACCGCGAGAAGGCGCTCTACTCGGCGATGATGGCGCTGATCGCGAACTCATCCGGCAACGTCAGCTCCGAGCACGGCGTCGGCAGCCGCAAACGCGACTACCTGTCGATGTCACGCACGGACGCCGACATCGCCGCCATGCGCGCCGTGAAGGCGGCGTTCGATCCTGGCGGCTATCTCAATGCCGCGGTGCTGTTCGACTGAGTCAGTCGCGGAACGGCATCGAGTGCTTGCCGTAGGTGCCTGCGTCGTCGTCACCGCCGCGGGCATGCCTGCCGGCGCGGTTGGCCGGCGGCGGCACCGCGAAGTGCTGCTCGTGCTCGACGTGAAAACCGTTGTGGGCGAATCCGATCGGCTCGGGGGCCGACTGCGGCGCCAAGGGCGCGTCGCCGAGTAGATCGTCGAGGATGCTCCGCCACGGTGCACCGTTGGGCGCGGCGGCGGCCTGAGGGTTGGCCTCGACGGGATCCGTGGCCACCTCGTCGTCCAGCAGGCTGTGCCATGACTCGACGGGGCCGCCGTGCCAGGTATCGGCGGGCGCGTGCAGCGGATGCTCGACGTGCGCGCGCAGTGGCTCGGTTTCGCTCTCGTCGGCCGCGACCACCTCGGTGGCGGAAGGGCCAGGGATGGGGACGGCCACCACGTCGGGAACGACCGCGCGACTGGGCGGCGGATGCGGCTCGTCCCAGTCGATCGTGTACTCGACGTACTCGTCGTCGTCGGGGAAGTAGTCGGGTTCGGCATACGCGCGGCCGTACTCCCGTCCACCCGCGGCCACGAACCGGTCCGTGTGCGATGGGGACCGAAGCGCTGCGGTGAACGCCTCGAGCTCGTCGGGGCCGTCGTCGAACTCGTCCGGAGCGAGAGCCGGTCGGTCGCCGAATCCGCGCAGGAACAATGCGGCGACGACACCGAACAACGCGACGAAGGCGGGGAGCAGCAGAGCCTGCGACAGGGCGGCCGAGAACGGCTCGTGCAGGTACGAGGGCAGTTTGGTGACCGATCCCTCGGCCGCCGGTTGCTGACCCCCACCGGGCATCTCGGCACTGATCCGCGACGTCATGAAGGCGGCCATGCTCGCGCTGCCCAGCACGCCGCCGACCTGCCGGGTGGCGTTGTAGACGCCGGAGCCCGCGCCTGCCAGCGCGCCGGGCAGATTACGGGTGGCGGTGGCGGCCAGCGGCGACCAGATGAACGCCATCCCCACGCCCATCGCGATGAACGGCAGCACCAGCCGCCA
>NZ_JAVRPS010000305.1:0-4400 GCF_032162105.1 Mycobacterium sp.
AGGACGTCGAGATCGCGGGCCTCACGATCTCGAAGTCCGACAACGTCATCGTGCTGATCGGGTGTGCCGACCGGGACGAGGAGGTCTTCCCTCGGGCGGATCAGCTGATCTTGGATCGAGACGCGAACCCGCACGTCGCATTCAGTTTCGGTCCGCACTACTGCCTTGGAGCGAGCCTCGCCCGCCTCGAAGTTCGCATCGCGCTTACCCATCTTCTCGAACGCGCCCCCGGCTTCCGGCGAGCGAACCCTGATGAGCGGCTGGTCTATCGACCCGGGTTCTTCATCCGCTCCGTCGAGCGGCTCGAACTCGTCTACTGAGGCACCCAAGCTCAAGGCGTGCGCAGTGGCAAGGAACAAGTGCTGCTCGTTGACCCCGATGTGGACGACTGGTGGAGGAAGGTTCAAGGTGGTCACAAAGAGCCGATCAGCGCGGAGGAGCGTCTCCCGCACCGTGCGCCCGGCGAATCCCATCTGTGGTGCAACCAGGACCTAAGCGTGCCCTGGCCCCGGTGTTCCGATCAACCGACCCGACTCGGCTCACATCTGCTCAGACGGACAACTCATGACTCCCGGTCACCCGTAAGCCCAGTCGTTTCGTCGCGGCGCTGATATTGAGGAGATGAGAGTGACCAAGGTGCGATTGACTCCTAGTCGGGAGAACGCGGTCCTGACTACGGGTGCGAACTCAGGAATTGGTTTGGTCACAGCGCTCGAATTGGCCCGCCGCGGATGGCGGTCGATTGGCTCGGTTCGCTCGGAGGAAAAGGCCGGGATCGTGGCGAAAGCCGCTGCGGAAGCAGGTCTCGAGGTAGAGACGGTAGTAATGGACGTCACGGACAGCGATCGATGCGAGCAGGTGATGTCTGAGCTGCGTCTTCGGGGCTTGATCAACTGCGCGGGGTACAACTCAAGCGGCGCCATCTCCGATGTCGATGATGATGAAGCAAGGCGTTCCTTGGAGACGATGGCCGTGGCTCCCATGCGCTTAGCTCGATTGGCGTTGCCTGGCATTGTCGCTGGCGGAGGAGGACGAATTGTGAATGTGTCCTCCGTAGGTGGCTGCATAACGATGCCGTTGAGCGGGTGGTATGTGGCGGCGAAGCATGCGCTCGAAGCCGCGTCCGACGCTCTCAGGATGGAGGTGGCGAGACGAAATGTGCAGGTCGTTGTCATCGAACCGGGGGGCTTCCGAACGGGCATCTTCGAAGAAGGAGTCCACGCCGAAGGCCCCGGCAGCATAACGAGTCGAACCACGGAATACGCGGATTCCTACCTGCAAATCAAGAAGATGATGTCGCCTAGGGGCGATCCAGCACGCGTAGCAAGGTTGATCGCGAACGTTCTCGAAGTCCGTCGCCCCGCCGCTCGTTACGTCATTGGCGCCGATGCTCGGCTACTAATCGCACTTCAACAGCTCCCGACACCGGCGGTCGACCGTTTCTACCGTCGGCTTTATCACCTGCACTCTTAACGTCAGTGCCGCGCCGAAAGTTGGTGCGTAACAATGCTATACGATATCAGTTCAGAACACAGAGGCGGCTACAGGCAAGTCCCGGCAAGCGAAACAGCCTGAGCCAGAGCATGTTCGGATGACTGAAACCGGACAACCGGCCCAGCTCAATGCCAAACTCCAGCGCGGTTGAGACTGGTCACCTTGAGGCTCAGCGGTCGATGGCCTGCGAGTGAGGGGCGGTGACCAGCGTGGGCTGGCGGAAGGCCAGCCACTCGCCGAGTTTGTCACCTGACTTGGCTCACGATTTCCGGTTCGGGGTAGTCGGGAGGGTTTGACCTGCTGGTTTCGGGGTGGGTCGGCGGGTGCACTGAACCGGGTCGCAGGCTGCGGCTGCCTCGGTGGTTGGCGACCGATCGGGCGGTGCTGGATGGTGGTGGGCCCGCACCAGCGGGAGGTGGATCGGGCAGCCCGAAAATGTCGGAGGCGGCTGCGATGATGGCGTCATGTCCTCGACCGCATCCTCTGGCGCCGCGGTGGTGCGCCCTGACCAGCGCGTTGAGGTGCTCTTTGAGGAGTTGGCGGAGTTGGCTGGTCAGCGCAACGCGATTGATGGGCGCGTCGTGCAGATCGTTGCCGAGCTGGATCGCGACGAGCTGTGTGGCGCCACGGGCGCGCGGTCGATCGCGGCGTTGGTGGCCTGGAAGACCGGCTCGTCATCGCTGAACGCCACCACGATCGCCACCGTCGCGCACCGGCTCGAAGAATTCCCCCGCTGCGCCCAAGGGATGCGGGAGGGCCGACTGTCACTGGATCAGGTCGGCGTCATCGCAGCCCGGGCGGCCGAGGGATCCGATGAGCACTACGCGGCGCTGGCCGCGGTCGCCACCGTCAACCAGCTGCGCACCGCGGTCAAACTGGAACCGCGACCGCAACCCGATCCTCGGCCAGAACCCCAACCCTCGATCACCAAGACCACCGACGACGAGTTCACCTGCTGGCGGATCAAACTGGGTCACCACGACGCGGCGAAGTTCGACGCGGCACTGCAGTCTCATCGTGATGCGCTGTACGCCGAGTGGAAACACGACAACGACAACGGCAATGGCGACGGCAACGGCAACGGCAACGGCGAGGGCGCCCCAGAGCATCGGCGCCCGTTGCCTACCGCCGCCGAGGCGTTCATGCGCCTGGTCGAGGCCGGATGGGACGCCGAGGTGGCACGCCGGCCACACGGGCACCACACCACCGTCGTGATGCATCTAGACGTCAAGGAGCGGGCCGCTTCACTGCACCTGGGCCCGGTGCTGTCGGGGGCCGAACGCCGATACCTGATGTGCGATGCCACCTATGAAGCCTGGTTCGAACGCGACGGCGAAGTCATCGGTTCGGGCCGAGCGACGCGCCAGATCAACCGCCGGCTTCGCCGTGCCCTCGAGCACCGCGACCGCACGTGCGCGGTTCCAGGCTGTGAAGCCACCCGCGGTCTACACGCACACCACATCCGGCACTGGGAAGACGGCGGGCTCACCGAACTGTCCAACCTGGTGTTGGTATGCCCCCATCACCACCGGCTGCACCATCGCGGCGTCATCACCATCACCGGCCCCGCGCACCACCTCACCGTCACCGACAGCGCCGGCCGAGCACTTGGCGCAGGATCGCTAGCCCGCCCACCGAACCACCCCCCGCCCGCGGTGCCACCCTGCCCCGGACCCACCGGCGAACGCGCCGACTGGTGGTGGTATGAACCATTCCAGCCCCAACCACCACCGACCAACAACTAAGTCGGTCACCGGGGCCGGTCATCGCCGACACCATATCGGCGCTCAAACAGGTTGGGACAGAACCAAACTCGCACCCGTCACCGACCCGCTGCCCGATTATCTCGCCGAAGCGCTCGCCGAAATCAGCAGCTGCATTGAGCACTAAAGTGAGCCAAGTCGGGAGCGAAACAGCCTGAGCCAGAGCATGTTCGGATGACTGTAGCGGGACAACCGGCCCAGCTCAATGCCAAACTCCAGCGCCGTTGAGGCTGGTCACCGTGAGTCTCAGCGGTCGATGGCCTGCGAGTGAGGGGCGGTGACCAGCGTGGGCTGGCGGAAGGCCAGCCATTCGCCGCGTTTGTCAGCGTGGTCGCCTACGGGGTCCGCCAGTTCGTCCTGGTCGTCCCAGCCCGCCGCCTGTTTCGCGCGCCTCCTTGTTAAGGAGGTTCTAGCAGGCCCCATCGGCGCGCGACGGCCGGTCAATCGGCTGAGCATGTGCACTCAAGGCCCTCGCTGCGGTCGAGCGTTCGTGGTGACGTTAGTCAGCGATGAAACGCCCAATCTTGAGGTGCCTCAAGCAGTATCGCCCGATCTGCATGAATGAATCAACTACCTACGCGCAAGCGCAAGACCGTGACTGAAACGGTTGTCGACGCCGAGCCGGCGGCCGCTCAACCCGACCACTTCTGTCGGCGTGCCGCCGCCTCGTCGGTCGCGTGGGCCAGTACCTGGTTGCGGTTCTCCAGTTCCATCGCCGCTGCCAGGCCGGGAGCATCGGTGTTCACCTGCAGGGTCCGCTTGGTCAGCTGCACTCCCAGTGGTGCCAGACCGGCGATCAGCGAACCCAATTCGATTGCCCGGTCGAGGAGTCCGTCTGGCTCGACCATCTCGCTGACCAACCCGCGGCGTTCCGCCTCGTCCGCCGAGACTATGCGACCCGTGAGCATCCAGTCGGCGGCAACGCTGGTGCCGACGATGCGCGGCAGGTGGTAGCTCATCCCCATCTCGGCACCCGAGAGCCCGAGCAGGATGGCCGCATTCCCGAACGACGCTTTCGTCGAGCAGATGCGGATGTCAGCGGCCAGGCACAGAGCGAGGCCGGCTCCGACACAGGCACCGTTGACGGCCGCGATCACCGGCTGGGGCATGGCCCGGATCAGTTGCGGCAACGCGCCCATCACC
>NZ_JAVRPS010000306.1:0-14357 GCF_032162105.1 Mycobacterium sp.
ACGGTGCGCTGGCCGTCTTCGGCGCCCCCAACGCCCTCGCCGACCATGCCGACGCCGCGGTGACTGCCGCGGTGCTGTTTTACCGTCTCGTCGCTGAGCGATTCGGCGGCGAACTTCGGATCGGCATCGGGATCAACACCGGATTGGTGATCGCAGGGACCATCGGCGGCGCAGGCAAGCTGGAGTTCACCCTCATCGGTGACACCGTCAACGTGGCTGCCCGCGTCGAGCAGCTCACCAAGACCACCGGCGACGCGATCCTTCTCACCCACCACACCGTCGACGCCCTGCTTACTCGACCGCCCGGACTGTCCGACCGGGGGAGTCACGCCCTAAAGGGAAAGTCAGCCGCTGTGCAGGTGTTCGGCCTCGACCTCGCCGCGCGCAGCGGAGCAACCACCTCTTGATCTATCTTGGCTAGATTTGCCAGTCCTGGCCACCGTCGTTTTGCGTGTAGCTACCCACGGAGTTCGTTACCACGATGGGATCGCCGATCCCGAAGTTGTCGTAGAACCACTGCGCGTCTGCGGGGCTGATGTTGATGCAGCCGTGGCTCACATTCCGATTTCCCTGGTCGGCCACCGACCAGGGCGCGCTGTGCACGAAGTTGCCGCTGTTGTCGAACTGCACCGCCAGCTTGACGTGGAGGCGGTAGCCCTCTGGCGACTCATTCGAAACTCCGTATGTCTCGGAGTCCATCACAACGTCAGAAAACTTGTCCTGGACGTAGTAGGTGCCGTCGGGGGTGTCGTGTCCCGGCTTGCCCATCGACATCGGAAATGTCTGCTCAACGTTGCCATTACGCGTGATCGTCATCTGGTGGGTGTTGTTGTCGGCCGTGGCAATTAGAGCGTCTCCCGTGGTGAAGCTGGACTCGGTGCCCGCCGCGTCGATGTTCACCGTGGCGTGTTCAGGCCAGAATTCAAAGGGCCGCCACCGTACCTGGCTGTCGTTCATCCAATAGAACTTTCCGGCCACCGGCGGATCCGACGAGATGTGTATCGCGTCCTCGGCCGCCGACTGGTCTGTGATTGGCGCGGTGAACGCGATGATGATCGGCTTGGCGACGCCGACCGTCGATCCGTTCGAAGGATTTACTGCCGCCAGACTGAAAGGGGCTGCGCCGGGCACTGTCTCATTGACTGCTCCCGCAGTCTGCTCCAAGGGCGCCCACGCCCCCGATGAGTCAACCGCTTCCGCGGGCGACGGATCGGTCGGTGAGGCAACATTTCCTTCGGGGTCGGCCAGCGCGTGCGGTGCCGTCACCAATGCCGCCAGAACCGTTAGAGCTCCGATCAGAGCAGTTGCTCGGATACTTGTCGGACTTCGCATATGCATTCTCGCAAGGTGAGATCGGCGACTGCTGCCGGGGGCCGGTTCGCAGTGAGGCCAGATGGCCAATGACTACCGTTCCACATTTGGTCGGCACTTACTCATATGCGGCACAACGAATCAAGAACAAATTGAACGCAGATTGGCCTCTCCTGCATCTGACTAGGGAGCTCCCATCTAGGCCGGCCAAGTCCCGTTACTGCATCACCGATCACTCCACGTATTTGAGCAGTAACGAGAAGAACTGGTATGACGGATCATTCGCGTCAGGAGCTCCTCTTGGGGTGTCTCTGGTCATTGGATGGCGCAGGTCCACCGACGACGGGTCGTTGAGGTGGGCCCAGTCGGTGACGATCATCGGCCGCAGTATCTTCCACATGCCATCCCGCTTCTCGTACTTGTCGAGCTAGCGTCCGCCGACCATGACGTCGACGTCCCGATCGCCCGCGCCGAACGTGTGCGTTGCAATGGTGTAGATCTCACCTTCGGCGGTGCTTCCGTTGATGGCGAAATTCACCGTGGTGACGTTGTGTTGCATTGAGCGTATGTGGGGCCGGGCGGCGGCGAGCGCGCTGAAGAACTCGTCGGCAGTCCCCGTTGCGAAGGCGCCGTGGTCGTCCTTGACGTCGTGACAGTAGAGGTCTCGCAGGGTACGCGATACGCCACGATCGACGGCGCGGCAGTAGCCGTGCACGAGCTTGCGCAACTGAAACTCGTCGAGCATTTCCTGCAGGAGGGCTTCTGACGGGGCCATCACGTATCTATCTCTCGAGGTCCCACTGCCCGAAATCGGCCGCAAGAACCTCGTCCACGTCGACGTGGGTGCCGCCCAGGAGAACGCCTGGGTCGGAGTCGGTGACGATCACGTACTGGTACAGCACGGCGGCGGGCTCGCGCGCACCAGAAGACCATGCTCTCGTCTGCCATGCCCACGCGTGGCCCGCAGTCGATGAGCGACCGATGACACCGTCGCGGATCGCCCAGCCACACACGTTGGCGGACCCGTAGATGCCGGTGCGGTTCACGCCCAGCACCGAGTTGATTCCTTGAAACCACTTGACGGCAGGGCTGTTCCAGGTGTTGAGGTCGATGCCCTCGTCGACGCTGAAGAAGATCGGCGCCGAATCCGGACCCCCGGCCGCGGCGTGTAGCTGCAGAGCCGTCTGTGCGTCCGCGACGCCGCCCTGGTACCCGCGGGTGAAGTCCGACGGCGTCGGCCAACCGGGTTTTCCGTACTGATAGCAGCTCACGACGTGAAGACCGGCCGCGAGTAGCCCATCCGCGTACTCGCGGGTGACGGGCTTGAAGTCGAAGTCTGCGCCAGGCCGTAACTTGGACACGTAGACGAGTGCTCCGTCGTAGCCAGCCGACTTGATCTGATCCGGCGCGACCAACCGCTCCGCAAAGTCGATCAGCATCATGTTGTCGGCAGCTGCCTTCGGCGCGTGGAGTGTCGCGACCGCCGTCCCCAAACCAAGTAGGACCGGTGCGGAGACTGCGTACTTCAGGGCGTCGCGCCGGGAAACAGACCGCTGTGCGCCGCTATCCCGCTGCTCACTGATGCTCACGGGTGCCATGCTGGCACTCGTGGCCACCGTCCTGATACCCATTCCGGACACCGACTTCGACCCGACCGAGGTCGCCGTCAGCTGGCAGGTGCTGACCGCGCACGGGCACACCGTCGTGTTCAGCACCGAAAGCGGTGTGCAGGCGGTCGGCGACGACATCATGCTCACCGGCCGCGGCCTCGACTTCTGGTCCAAGGTCCCCGGTTTGGGCCGGGCGATCGTCGTCGGTCGGATTCTGCGCGCGAACCGCGAGGCACGCGCTGCGTACGGGCGGATGCTGGCGTCACAGGAGTACCGGCGGCCCACCGCTTGGGCCGAGACAGGTCTTGACGACGTGGACGCATTGTTGCTTCCCGGTGGGCACCGCGCGCGGGGGATGCAGAGCTACATCGACAGCGACGTGTTGCAGGGTCTCGTCGCGGAAGCCTTCCGCCGGGAAGTCCTCGTCGCCGCCATCTGTCACGGAGTGCTGCTCGCCGCCCGAACCGTCGATCCGGCGACGGGGCGCTCGGTGCTCTACGGCCGCAAGACCACCGCGCTGACATGGGAACTGGAGCGTCGCGCCTGGCGCATGGCCCGGGTGACGAGGTTCTGGGACCCCGACTACTACCGCACCTACGTCGAGAAACCCGGGGACCCGATCGGCTACATGTCCGTGCAGGCAGAGGTGACCCGTGCGCTGCAGAGTCCGGACGACTTCCGTGATGTCCCAGTGGGTTCGGCGGATTGGCGGCTGAAGACGTCGGGGATGATACGAGACTCTGCGTCGAATGCGCGGCCCGCATTCGTCGTCGACGACGGCGGCTATGTGTCGGCGCGCTGGCCCGGCGACACGCACACGTTTGCCGCAACGGTGTCGGCGAAACTGCTCGGCAGTTAGCTCGCGCTGCCGGTGGCGGTCGTCGCGATGCCGCCATCGACCGGGATGATCGTCCCGGTGAGGTAGGAGCCCGCGCGGCTGGCGAGGAACACTGCGATACCGGCCATGTCGTCGTCGCGTCCGATGCGACCGAGCGGAGACGACGCCGCGATCGCGTCGCCGAAGGCATCGATCGTCGCCGCCATCATCTTCGAGCGGAACGGTCCCGGCGCTACCGCGTTCACGGTGATGTGCTGCGGCCCCAACTCGCGCGCGAGCACCCGAGTCAGCTGGTGCAGCGCCGCCTTGCTGGCGGAGTAGGAGTACGTCGGCAGCGGAGGGACGTGGATGCCGTCGATGCTGCCGACGTTGATGACCCGCGCCGGGTCGTCGGCCGTGCCCGCCTGCCGGAGCGCGGGCAGCAGCGCCTGAACGAGCCAAAACGGCGACTTGAGGTTGAGGTCGAGCACTTTGTCCCACGCCGAGTCGGGGAAGCTCTCCAGCGGCGCGCCCCACGTAGCGCCTGCGTTGTTGACGAGGATGTGGAGTCCGTCGGAGTCGGCGGTGACGAGGCCGGCGAGACGACGGCATTCGTCGTGCTTGGATAGGTCTGCCGGAATGGCTCGCACCTCGCCGAACTCGGACAACAGGTCCTGGGCCTGCGCGCACGCATCGGCCTTGCGCGAGCTGATGACGACGCGCGCACCCGCCTGAAGCAGACCGCGAGCCATCATCATGCCGATACCCCTGGTGCCGCCGGTGACGAGAGCGGATTTGCCGGTCAGGTCGAAAAGTTCCGCGTGCGTGGTGGTTTGGCCATCCGTCATTGGGTCGCCTTCGGTCGTCGGTGGGCGTGCAGTTGGGCTCGGTGTCGCCGGCTGCCAGCCTAAGTGGTGAGCTGGAACCGCGTTTCCGTACCCACCGCGGAGTGTGAGTAGCTTGAGTGCGATGACGGACTATTGCCCAGCCTCTGTATGGCCGGTGGTGCGTTGAAGGCGATGGGCGGGGTTGGGGTTCCCGCGACACGTCCCACCACGCTCGAGGGAACCGACGGCGTCGTGCGATGCGGCTGGGTCACCGAGGTGGGCGCCGACCTGACCGGATATCACGACCGAGAGTGGGGCACACCCGTCCACGATGAAGCCGCGTTGTTCGAGGCGTTGGTGTCCACCTACTTCGAGAACGGCCTGTCCTGGGCGATCGTCTTCAAGAAACGTGACGCGCTGCGTCGAGCCTTCGCCGGCTTCGACCCCACCGCCGTGGCGAAGATGACCGATCGCGACGTCGACCTCTTGATGGCGGACCGCGCGATCATCCGCAACCGCGCCAAGATCGAAGCGACCGTGCACAATGCCCGGCTCCTGACGTCGACGTCGCTGAACGACATCGCCTGGCACTACCAAACCCGTCTTCGGCATCCGCTGCGGCAATGGAGCGATGGCAGGGCAGAGAGCCCGGAGTCGCAACAGCTCGCTGCTGCATTGCGGGATCGAGGGTTTCGGTTCGTCGGGCCGGTGGTCGCTCATTCGTTCATGCAGACGGTGGGCATCGACAACGGCCACTTCGACGGTTGCTTCCGCGCACCGTGATGCGGACGGTCACCGTGGGGCCTTCTTGGCCTCCTGTTCGACGACGTGGTCTTCGATCGCCTTGCCGATTGCGTGCGCGGCACGGTCGACGAACTCGGTCCCGCTTCCGACTACCCAGTCTTGCGACGCGGCCGGTCCCGCGAGCTGGCCGGTGAAATGCGGTATCACGTATTCCGCGAACAGGTCGTAGCTGTGCAGTTTCGCGCCGGGGGTAGCCCAGTCGTGGTCGAACAGAAGGAAGGCGCCGAAGCCGCCGCTGCTCGCCTCGACGAGCTCCTCGATCTTGGCCACGGCGTCCTCGGGCGTGCCGATCACCGCGAAGCCGGACTCGCGATTGTTGGCGATGATCTCTTCCGGTGTGTCACCCTGCACGGGCCCTGCAGGCAGGATGTGGGAGAAGTAGCGCGAGAACTCGGCGATGCCGTACTCGACGTCGCGCTCGGCCTGCTCGCGGGTGTCGGCAAGGTGCATCGGGCCGACGAGCCGCCACTTCGAGCGGTCCGCGACGTGATCGTGCTCGAGCGCGACCTCCTCCCACGTCGCCCAGTGCTGGGCAAGCAGGTCCATGCCCTGCTTCGCAGTCGCAGCGATCGACAGCATGCCGATCCCGTGCCTTCCGGCGCCGCGCGGCCCGGTGGGCGAGAAGGACGCCGCGACCGCGACGTCGAAGCACGGGTCGCTGTACGGCTTCAGCTGCAGCCTCGCGTCCTGAAGGGTGAACCCGTCGGTGTGCATGGTGACGGTCTCGCCGCGTAGCAGCCGCATGATCGCGTCGAGGCACTGCTCCATGCGCGGCCGTTGCTCGTCTGCGGGGATCCCGAGCATGTGCGCGTCCGACGTGAGCTGACCGGGGCCGCAACCGAGCATCGCGCGGCCGCGGGTGAGGTGGTCGAGCAGGACCATGCGATCGGCGAGCATCAGGGGGTTGTGATACGGCAGGGAACTCACGCCCGTCCCGAGCTTGATGTGCTTGGTGCGCTCCGCCGCGACGCCGATGAAGACCTCGGGCGACGCGATGATCTCGAAGCCGGCGGAGTGGTGCTCGCCGATCCACGCTTCGTCGAAGCCGAGGCGGTCCATCGTCACGATCAGGTCGAGGTCTCGCTCGATGGCGAGCGTCGGGTTGTGTCCGACCGAGTGGAAGGGAGCCATGAAGTTTCCGAAGCGCATCCGCCGATTGTTGTCCCGCTCTCCGCCCGTGGTCCAGTGTCATCGCGAATCGCCGACGTCAAGGATGCGAGGCTGGGTTATCTTGACTTCATGAGCAGCCAGCGAGTGCCCGGTGGCGTCGTGCACGAGTTGCCCACGGACCTGCGCGGGGCGTTGCTCGCCAATGACACCGCACTGGCCGCGTGGAAGGACATCACGCCCCTGGCGCGCAACGAGTTCATCTGCTGGGTCGAGGATGCCAAACAAGAGGTGACGCGAGAGCGCCGCATTCGCCGCACCCAGGAGGAGCTGGAAGAGGGCATGCGTCGACCCTGCTGTTGGCCGGGGTGCAAGCACCGCGAGCGCACCGGCCGATAGCAGGCCGCGTCACTGCCCGTTCTTCAGCAATAGCGAGAAGAACTCGTATGACGGATCATTCGCGTCAGGGGTTCCTCTCGGAGTGTCTCTGGTTATCGGGTGGCTCAGATCCACCGAGGAGGGGTCGTTCACGTGGGCCCAGTCGGTCACGATCTTGCGTACGAGGATCTTCCATGTGCCACTTCGCTTCTCGTACCTGTCGAGGTATCGTCCGCCGACCATGACGTCGACGTCCCGATCGCCCGCACCGAACGTATGGGTCGCAATGGTGTAGATCTCGCCCTCGGCGGTGTCTCCGTCGATGGCGAAGTTCACCGTGGTGACGTTGTGTTGCATCGACCGTATGTGGGGGCGGGCGGCGGCGAGCTCACGGAGGAAGTCGTCGGCTGTCCCGTCTGAGAACGCGCCGTGGCCGTCTTCGGCGTCGTCGTGGTACAGATCTCGCAGCTGCACGAGGTCACCACGATCGACGGCGCGGCAGTAGCGGTGGACGAGCTTCCTGAGCTGAAACTCGTCGAGCATTTCCTGCATCAGGGCTTCTGAGGGTGCCATCGCCTATCAGTGTGGCCTTCGACGGTGCGAACCGACAGCGCCGCCGTACCCTTCCAACGTGACCGCGATCGATCAGGAGAAGCTCAGCACCTGCCTGCAGGTGCTGTCCGAAATCGAGTCGCTGCCTCCCGAGCACCCCGATGCCGTGGCGGTGCGCCGGGCCACGGCGAGCCTGTGGAAGTCGGTGAAGCTAGCCCGCCGCCACGCCAAGCGGGATGCGGTGACGGCCTCCGACTACGCGGTCACCTCTGCCACCGCCACCGGGGCTCCCGGCCGCATCGACGACGAGACGCAGGGTTTGCCACTGGTGTCCGCAGCGGTCGGGGCCAGCGCGGGCACGCTGGTGCGCTCGCGGGCCTGCTACATGTGCAAGAACCGCTACACGGTGGTCGATGCGTTCTACCACCAACTCTGCCCGGACTGCGCCTCGTTCAACCAGGCCAAGCGCGACGCCCGCACCGATCTCACCGGCCGGACCGCCCTGCTCACCGGCGGTCGCGCCAAGATCGGCATGTACATCGCGTTGCGGCTACTCCGCGACGGCGCGCACACCACCATCACCACCCGCTTTCCGAACGACGCCGTGCGCCGCTTCGCCGCGATGCCCGACAGCGCTGATTGGCTGCACCGGCTGCGCGTCGTGGGCATCGACCTGCGCGACCCGGCCCAGGTCGTCGCGCTCGCCGACACCATGGCCGAGCAGGGCCCGCTCGACATCCTGGTCAACAACGCGGCACAGACGGTGCGCCGCCCGCCGGGCTCCTACTCGGCGCTCGTCGAGGCCGAGCGGACCCGGCCGCCGGAGCTCGTGGACGTGATCACGTTCGACCACGTCAGTGATGCCCACCCGGCCGCTCTTGCGGGGAGCCTGACCGAGCACCCCACGCCGCACGCGGTGACCGAGTTGGCCCTGGTCGCCCGCAGCGCCTCACCCGACCGCATCGCCACCGGCACCGCCATCGACGCGGGTGGGCTGCTGCCCGATACCGCTTCGGTGAACAGTTGGACCCAACGCGTGGACGAGGTCGACGCGATGGAACTACTCGAGGTGCAGCTGTGCAACCAGACCGCGCCGTTCATCCTGGTCAGTCGGCTGCGTCCGGCGATGGCCGCGGCGTCCGCGCGCCGCAAGTACGTGGTGAACGTGTCGGCGATGGAGGGCCAGTTCAGCCGGGCCTACAAGGGTCCCGGCCACCCGCACACCAATATGGCCAAGGCCGCGCTGAACATGCTCACCCGCACCAGCGCGGCCGAGATGTTGGAGCGCGACGGCATCCTCATGACCGCCGTCGACACCGGGTGGATCACTGACGAGCGCCCGCACCCGACCAAGCTGCGGCTCGCCGACGAGGGTTTCCACGCCCCGCTCGACCTCGTCGACGGCGCCGCCCGCGTGTACGACCCGATCGTGCGCGGGGAGTCCGGCGAGGATCTGCACGGCTGCTTCCTGAAGGACTACGCGCCCAGCAACTGGTAGGCGTTGGCCCCTACGACGGCGCCCTGCCCTGGGTCGGTTCCAACCCGGCCTTCTTGTCGAGATACTGCAGCAGCTCGTGCGCGGCCAGCTCGACGTCCTTGTGCCGCCACTCGGAGGCGCGGTAGACGCAGGCGATCAGGCCGGTGCGGTGAACGCGTCGAAGATCTCCATATACGAAGGCATACCGCGCCTTCGTATCGTCGTTTGCGCCCTCGGTCAGCCCGAGATGCCACTCGCCGTATTCGGCCCAGGAGTGCGACTCGAGATAAGCGTTCTGCGCGTCGGCCCGCGGTTGCACCTCACCCCAGTCGCTGTCGAGGACGTATTGCCGGGAGTCGATCAGTTTGCGTGCCTTGGCCACGGCGGCTTCGTTCAGCAGGTATGTGGCCATGGGGGTCCCCGTCCTAGAGATCCACTATGGTGCCAGCCGTCGGGTCGAGCTTCCCGTCGAGGAGTTCGAGGTAGACCCGCTGGATGTCGTCCTGGGTCGAGATGCGCTCGACGCGCAGCCAATCCGATGCCCACCGCGCAAACGGAACCCATGCCTCGGCGACACTCTGATCCAGCTTCGCGGTGCCCCAGTCTGCACCGCGCTTCTTGATCCGGTCCGGGGCGAAGAAGAAGACGGGTTTCGGCCCGTCGAGTTCGCTTGCCCCCTGCGTCATCTTGGTCCAGTGCGTCACGCCGACCGCGGCGCTGTGGGCGAGGCGGTCGCCGTAGTGCGCATGGACGTCGGTACGGACGGCGCCGTCACCCGAGATGTCGACGTAGACGGCGCGTTCGCCCGGCAGCTGCGAAACGTCGTCGTACAGCTGGACCGAGTCGTAGACGTTGAGTCCCTCAACGAACTCGCGGTTGCCTGCGGAGGTCAGTCCCACGATCTCGATGCCGTCGCGCTTGGCGAGCAGGTAGGCCGCGATGATCGCCGTCTTCGACGATGCGCTCGAGATGACGACGGTGTCCGCGCCGAAGAAGTCCTCGTCGGCGAGGAAGTCGTCGATCAGGAACGAGGTGAAGAACAGCGGGAAGAACAGGATGTGTTCGGCTTCGAGGTCGGCCGAGTAGACGGGGTCGGTGTCGACGTCGCGGTAGCCCTGATACACCGACGGCAACTGGGCACGGTGCGGGGCGGCGTCGACGAAGCCCTTCTCGTTGATGCGATCGGGGACGACCAGCAGGTGGCTGGCACAGGGGAAGTAGCCGTAGACGCGCACACCCTGCGCGAGGTCGGGGTGCCGGGACTCCTCGACGTGGGCGTAGCCCCAGACGTTCAACTTCCCCCAGCCCGGGTCGGAAGCCGGGAAGAAGTCCCAGTACTTCATCGCCTCGCCGAACACGGCGTAGGTGATGTTGTTCGACGTCAGGCCGAAGGATTCGATCCGAAGCAGCGCCTGCCCGTCTTCCGGCGACGGCGGCTCGCCGAGAACGAAGCGGCTCTCGTGTAGGTCCGTGCGGTGCAGCTCGAAGTCCACGCGCCCAGCCTAGGCGCGCGGGGACCCTGCCTTCGGTGACTTAGTGCGCGTCCTTCTTGCCGAACGGCAGCACGTGCACGACGGCGACCACCACGGCGCCGACGACCAGGCCGATCACTGCGGACGCCGCGGTGTTGACCAGCCAGGCCAGCAGACCGCCGACGGCCTCGACCGCGTGGCGCACGTACTTCTCGCCGTGGTGAACCAGGCCGTACGGCGCGTACCAGCCGAGGGTGTCGGTCCCGACCAGCAGGATGTGACCGCCGACCCAGAGCATCGCGACGGTGCCGATCGTCGACAGTGCGGCGAGCAGGATGGGCATCCCCGCGACCAGACCGCGGCCGATCTTCTGGGCGAATCGTGACGTCCGCTGCGCGAGGTTCAGGCCGATGTCGTCCATCTTCACGATGGCGGCGACCACGCCGTACACCGCGGCGGTGATGACCAGGGCGACGACGATGAGGATGATCAGCCGCGGCACGAACGGCTGGTCGGCCACCTCGTTGAGTGCGATCACCATGATCTCGGCGGAGAGGATGAAGTCGGTGCGGATGGCCCCCGCCGTCATCTGACGTTCGGCGTCCTCACCGACGGCCGTCGTGGGCGCAGCGTGGCTGTCGTGCGCATCCCTTTTGTGAAACCAGCCCCATACCTTCTCGGCGCCCTCGTAACAGAGGTAGGTGGCGCCGACCATCAGGATCGGCGTGAGCAGCCACGGCACGAACTGACTGAGCAACAACGCGGCGGGAAGGATGAACAGCAGCTTGTTGCGCAGGGATCCGACGGCGATCCGCTTGATCATCGGCAGCTCGCGCTCGGCGGCGATCCCGTGCACGTACTGCGGCGTCACCGCGGTGTCGTCGATGACGACGCCCGCGGCCTTCGCCGTCGCGCGTCCGGCTGCCGCGCCGATGTCGTCGACCGAGGCGGCCGCGAGCCGTGCCAGCGCCGCAACGTCATCGAGCAGCCCGAACAGCCCCGCACTCATCGCGTCCCCGCCATGACATCGGAGCGTAGCGGCTCGCCCAAGGGACTGGCACTGGGATGAATTCGCGACGGCCCATCCGTTCTGGCGGTCGAGGAGCTGTCGCAGGCAGCCGTTCGGAACGCAAAGGAAGGCTCATCATGAGAATCGTCGTAATCGGAGGAACCGGCCTGGTGGGTTCGAAGTTGGTGCACGCCTTGACCGAACGCGGTCATAACGCAGTCGCCGCGGCCCCCTCGACCGGCGTGAACACGTTCACCGGCGAGGGCCTGCCCGAGGTTCTGGCCGGCGCTGAGGTGGTCGTGGACGTGTCGAACTCGCCAACGCTCGACGACGCGGCGATCGAGTTCTTCCGCACGGCGACCACGAACCTGCTCACGGCCGAGAAGGCTGCCGGGGTCGGTCACCATGTCGCGCTGTCGGTGGTGGGCACCGAGACCTTGGCTAAGCAGAGCGGGTACTTCGAGGGCAAGCTGCTCCAGGAGAAGCTCATCGGCGACGGCCCCATTCCCTACTCCATCGTGCACGCGACGCAGTTCTTCGAGTTCGTCCAGACGCTCGCCGACTCGTCGACCGTCGATGGCGTCGTGCGCATGCCACTCGCCTACTTTCAGCCGATGGCAGCCGTCGACGTCGCTGAGGGTGTCGCCATCGCCGCGGTCGGTGACCCGGTGAACGGCATCACCGAAATCGGTGGGCCAGAGGCGTTTCGACTTCCCGACCTCATCAGGACCGCACTGACCGCCCGAGGAGACACCCGCGAGGTCGTCGCCGACCCCACCGCGCTCTACTGGGGCATCGAGCTCGGGGAACGCACCCTGTGCCCCGGTGATGGCGCAACGCTCTTCGAGACGCGGTTCGAGGAATGGCTTCTCGAAGCGGCCGCCAAGGCGTAGACAAACCGAGCCGAACCACCGGGCACCAGGCGGCACCCGATTCTTCCCTGGCGTAGCGCTCGCTACGATCAGGATCGTGTCGAAACAGGCCCGGGGACAACGTCTGCGCGGTCGCGCCGGCGAATGCGAGACGCTCCGGGGTCTGATATCGACCGCCCGATCGGGTAGCTGCCAGGTGCTGGTGCTCCGCGGGGAGGCGGGTGTCGGCAAGACCGCATTGCTCGAGTACGCGTCGGAGCTGGCATCGGGTTTCCGCGTTGCCCGGGTAGCGGGCGCGGAGGCCGATGTCGAGCTTGCATTCGCCGGCCTGCAGCAGCTGTGCGCACCACTGCTGAATCACCTCGACGAACTGCCGGAACCGCAGCGCGAGGCGTTGAACGTCGCCTTTGGTCGCGGAGTCGGGGCGACGCCGGACCGCTTCCTGGTCGGGTTGGCAGTGCTGAGCCTGATCGCGGCGGCAGCCAATGACAAACCGTTGCTTTGCATCATCGACGACGCGCAGTGGCTCGACCAGGTCTCGGTGCAGACACTCGGCTTCGTCGCGCGGCGGCTGATGGCCGAGCCGGTCGCCCTGGTGTTCGCGGTACGCGACGGCGGTGCCGATGGATTGGCCGGGCTGCCCGAACTGGCGATCAGCGGCCTGTCGGATGGCGACGCCCGCGAATTGTTGGACTCGGTGATGGTCGGCGGAATCGACCCGCGGGTGAGAGATCGCATCGTGGCAGAGACGCGGGGCATTCCGTTGGCACTGCTGGAGGTGCCGCGAAGTGTTTCTGCGACGGAGCTTGCGGGCGGGTTCTGGATTTCGGGCAAGCGCTCATCGGCCGCGGCGATCGAGGAAGACTTCGTGCGCCGTATCCAGGCACTGCCGGCCGACACCCAACGGTTGTTGCTCGTCGCGGCGGCCGAACCGGTCGGCGATGCTGCCCTGTTTCTCCGCGCGGGGGCGCGGCTGGGCATTCCCGTCGACGCTCTTGGGCCGGCCGAAGCCGCTGGAGTAATCGAGTTCGGTCCGCGCATGCGCTTTCACCACCCGTTGATGCGCTCGGCCGCCTACCGCGCGGCCGACCTGTCCGACCGCAGGGCGGTACATCGAGCATTGGCGGAATCGACTGACTCCGACGTCGACCCCGACCGTCGGGCATGGCACGCCGCCAGTGCAGCGGCGGGCCCCGACGATGCGGTCGCCGCAGACCTGGAGAACTCGGCGGACCGGGCACAATGCCGGGGCGGTGTGGCCGCGGCGGCCGCATTCCTCGAACGCGCGGCCGTCCTGACATCAGACCCGACCCTTCGCGGCTCCAGGGCGATCGCCGCCGCCCAAGCCAAACGGGACGCGGCCGCGCCAGAGGCGGCGTACGAGCTTCTCGCGATAGCCGACATGGCTCCGCTGTCCGAGCTCCAGCAGGCCCAGATCGCCCGCATGCGAGCTCAGATGGAGTTCGTCCGCAGCCGTGCAGGCGAGTCGGGCGCGCTAAAGACGAGCGAAGCGGCAGCGCAATTGCTCAGCGCAGCCAAGGGACTCGACGTTCTCGACGATGACCTTGCTCGGGAGACATACCTCGAGGCGCTCGCTGCCGCCATGTACGCGGGTCGACTCGGCGAGCGACGCCGACTTGCCGAAATCGCCAACGCGGCCCGCGGAGCGGTCGACCGGGTACCTGAATTGCAGCGGCCGATCGACTTCCTGTTGAGTGGCATGGCCAGTCGGATCATCGATGGTCCAGGCGCCGGTTCCGAACATCTGCGCGCCGCCCTGGAACTCTGGAACAGCCACGCGCAGAGCGGTGACGGACAGCCCGCGGTCTGGCCGTTCCCGATTGCGCAGGAATCCGCCGCGCACGAGCTCTGGGACGACCTGGTCTTGGAGCAGATCGCCACCGACATGGTTCGGCGCGCACGGGACACCGGTGCTCTCGCGGTGATTCCGCCAGCGCTTACCTATCGGGCCGGGGTTCACGTGTACAGGGGCGAATTAGGCACGGCGGCAATGTTCCTCGAGGAAGCCGACGCAGTCACCGCGTCGATGGGGTACACGCCGGTGAAGTATCACTCGTTGAATCTTGCGGCATGGCGGGGGATTCCCGCCGACGCGCTGAG
>NZ_JAVRPS010000307.1:0-6755 GCF_032162105.1 Mycobacterium sp.
GGGTGAATGGTCGCGCAGTGGTAGCACTCCATGAAGTTCTCGACGATCAGCTTCCAGTTCGCCGCCACGTCGTAGACGACGCGCCTGCCCACCTCGAGCTCGTCGATCTGGTAGCGGTCGATGGCCGTCGGATCGCCAAGCCGTGCCGTGACCGCTCCGATGACGTCCTCCTCGAACGACGGCGGAGTGTCGGCCAGGCACACCCAGGCGTAGCCGAGCCATTCCCGCAGCGCCACCGGCACCAGCCCGTACGCGGTGCGGTCGATGCCACGTCCGTCGCCGTCCTTCAGCGTGCCGAGGTTCGGGGCTGCGACGAGTTTGCCGTCGAGCCCGTAGGTCCAGGCGTGGTAGGGGCATTGCAGGGTCCGGCGTACCTCGCCCTCCGGCTCGGTGCACAGCTGCGCGCCTCGGTGCCTGCAGATGTTGAGGAAGGCGCGTAAGGCGCCGTCGCGTCCGCGGACCACCAGCACGCTCTCGCGCCCCACCTGCACGCGTTTGAACGATCCCGGATTGGGCAGATCGCGGCTGCGCGCCGCGCAGAACCACATCGTCTCGAGGATGTGCTCCTGCTCCAGCCCGAAAATACGGTCGTTGCAATAGTATTCGCCACCCAGGGTGGGGATCAGCGAGCCTGCGGGGGCATGACTGGCTTGGGCGCCGTGGCCTGTCGACGCCGGTAGTTCGGTCGCGGTCACGATGTCACCAGCCTCTGCGGGTCGAACAGTCCGATGGGGTGTGCGGTGGTCCCGGTGGTCGCGAGGTCGGCGACGATCTCGCCGACGACCGGGACGAACTTGAAGCCGTGGCCCGAAAATCCGCATGCCACGGTCACGTTGGCGTAGTCGGGGTGGCGGGTGATGACGAAGTGCTCGTCGCTGGTGTTGGAGTACATGCACGTGGCCGAGTGCACGCAGTCTCCCGCGAGCGCAGGCAGCAGCTCCGTCACCCGGTCGCGCATGGCGGTTATCTCCTCGGGGTGTACGACCCGGTCGATGGTATCGGGCGTGCAGACCTGCCCCTTGCGGAAGAAGGCGACCTTGACCCCACCCTGGGGACCGTCGATCGCCGGGAACCCGTATATCTGCATACCGTTGGCGTTTTCGTTGATGAAGATGGGTTGGTCTTCGAATGGCGCCGTCCCGCCGACGGGGTCCAGCCAGTACAGCACCTGGCGCTCGACCGTGATCGGGATGCCCAACTCGGCCAACAACTCCGGGGCCCATGCGCCGGGGCAGATCACCACCTGGCCCGCCGTGTAGGTGCCGGTTCCGGTCGCGACCGTCACACCCGCTGCGGACTCCGACCAGTGCAGCACCTCCTCGCCGAAGCGCAGCGTCGCGCCTGCGCGCGCGGCGAGGTCGAGGTGGGCGGCGACGGTCATCTCCGGACGCGCGAACCCGGCCTTGGCCTCGTACAGTCCGACGTCGTCGGGCTGTGGCGTGAAATTGGGGAAGCGGGTGCGGATCTGCGCGGCGTCGAGCACTTCGTGCGGCAGTGACCACTGCAGGCTGGCCCGCAGACTCCCGGCGACGGTGAGGCATTCCGACGGGCCGAGGAACAGCCCGCCGGTGATTCGGTAGACCTCCTGCCCGGAGTCGCGCGCCAGATCTTCCCAGAGCTCGTAGGCCCGCAACAACAACGGCACATACGCGGGATCTTCGAAGTAGGACTGCCTGATGATCCGCGACCCGCCGTGGCTGGACCCCTTGTCGTGTGCGGGGGTGAACTTCTCCAGCCCGAGCACCCGCTGACCCCGGCGGGCCAGATGGTAGGCCGCCGAGCTTCCCATGCCGCCGAGGCCGATGACGATGACGTCGTAGCTCTCCACCATCCCGCCGCTACCTCCGGATCCGCGACATCTCGGGGTCCACGACCGGCTCGGCGTGCACCGCTGCGGTGAAAGTCGTTGTCAGATAGTCCACCTCGACCTCGGCGCCGGGACCTAGATCGGCGGGCAGCCAGGCGTAGGCGATGCTGCAACCGATGGTGGCCGAATAACCCGCGCTGGTGACGTAGCCGACCGTCGCCCCGCCCACCGACACGGGCTCCTTGCCCAGCACGACGGCATCGGGATCGTCGAACACGATGCTGCGCAGCATGGTTGCCGGCGGCGGCGCCTCTTCCAGCCCGCGTTTGCCGACGAAGTCCTCCTTGGCCATCCGGACCGCGAAGTCGATCCCTGCCGCGGCCGGGGTGTGCTCGGCGGTCATGTCGCTGCCCCACGCGCGGTAGCCCTTCTCCATACGCAGGCTGTTGAAGGCGATCTGTCCCGCAGCGATCGCCTGGTGGGGTCGTCCCGCCTCCCACAGCAGATCCCACAGCGCGGCACCGCATTCGGCCGTGGTGTAGATCTCCCAACCAAGCTCGCCGACGTAGGACACCCGCATCATCGTGACCGGGACGGAACCGAGGTGGGTCTGCAGCGCGCGGAAGTACTTGAACGACTCGTTGGACAGGTCGTCGGGACACAGCGGCTGCACCAGCTGCCGCGCCTTCGGGCCCCAGACGCCGACGCAGCATGTCCCACCGGTGACGTCCCGCACCGTGATGGTGCCATCATCGGGCAGCTGCC
Organism: Mycobacterium sp.; assembly: GCF_032162105.1. Taxonomy (GTDB): domain Bacteria; phylum Actinomycetota; class Actinomycetes; order Mycobacteriales; family Mycobacteriaceae; genus Mycobacterium. Next base: position 2,573 of record NZ_JAVRPS010000307.1, read on the forward strand.
TGCTCAGCCAGTCGAAGTCCAGCGGCCCGTTGGCGCCCACCTGGAAGAGCTCCGGTGCCAACCGAGCGACCGTGAGATCGCTTCGGATGCCGCCATTCTCGTCGAGCAGCAGCGTGTAGGTGACCGAGCCGACGCTCTTGGCGACGTTGTTGGTGGTCAGACGTTGCAGGAAGTCGACCGCTCCCGGCCCGGCGACCTCGTAGCGCGTCAGCGGCGTCATGTCGTAGAACGCGACGTGCTCACGGGTCCACCGCGCTTCGGCGATCGAGATCGGCGAGTAGAACCGCGATGACCACTCGTCGCGCTGTGGCACGTCGAGACCCTGATCCCGCAGCACGTCCAGCAGCGGGGCATTGGTCTCGTACCAGGCGGGGCGTTCCCAGCATCGGACCTCGAAGAAGAACGCCCCGAGGTCGCGCTCGCGTTGATGGAACGGGCTGACCCGCAGATTGCGCGGCGCGTCGCGGTACTGGTGCGGGTGGACGATGTCGTAGACCTCCACGAAGGCCTGTGCACTGGTCCGGTTGACGAAATCGGGGCTGAGGGCGGCCTTTTCGAACCGGTACAGATCGCATTCGTGCACATCGGTGCCGGGGGCGCCGTCGACGATCCACTCGGCCATCGCCTTCGCGACACCGGCCGAGTGGGTCACCCACACCGCCTCGGCGACCCAGAACCCGCTCAGCTCGCGGTGCTCGCCCATGATCGAGAAGCCGTCGGGTGTGAACGAGAATATGCCGTTGAAGCCCTCCTCGACCTTCGCATCGCCGAGCACCGGCAGCAGGGCGGTGCTCGCGGTCCATGCGGGCGCGAAGTCGTCGTCGGTGAACGGCAGCATCGACGGCATCGCCTCGTCGGCCGTGTCGTGCAGGAGGGTGCCCATCTCGACCGGCATCGGGCGGTGCCCGTAGTAGCCGATCCCCAGCCGGTCGCCGTGCTGGCGGTAGTACAGGTCCTCGTCCTGGTGACGCAGGATGGGTAGCCGTGCGCCGTCCCCGGTGTCGTCGACCTGCACCAGCCCGGGCACCTGTCCGGTCTTCGCGTACTGGTGGGCCATCGGCACCAATGGCACCGTCAAGCCCACCCTTGCGGCCAACTCGGCACCCCAGAACCCGACCGCGGACACCACGACGTCGGCCTCGAACACCTCACCGGCGACGGTGCGCACGCCGGCGACCCGGCCATTCCGATCCACGATCTCGGCGATCTCGTGATTGCCGAGGAAGCGTGCCCCGCGGTCCGTCGCGCGGGCGGCCTGCGCCTCGACTGCGCGGACGGCAAGCGCTAAACCATCTGCGGCAGTGTGGAATCCACCGAGGACCCGGTCCCGGTCCAACAGCGGGTAGAGGGCCAGGCACTCCTCGGCGTCGATCAGACGCCCTTCGATGCCCCATGACCGCGCCCAGCCCGCCTTGCGATGCAAATCGGTCCAGCGCTGCGGGGTCGTCGCGAGCTCGAGTCCCCCGACCGCGTTGAAGGCGCCCAGCGCCCCGAACTTCTCGACGGTGTAACGGGCGAACTCGGTCATGGTCTTCGACGGATTGGTCTGGAACACCAGTCCTGGCGCGTGCGACGTGGAGCCGCCCGTCGCGAAGAGCGGGCCGCGGTCCAGGACGGTCACGTCGTTCCATCCGCGCTGGGTGATCTCGTCGGCCAGCGACGTTCCCACGACACCGGCACCGATGATGACGACCTTCGGCTGACGCACGCGACCTCCTTTTGGTGCGCATGGCGCAACGTGTATCGTATTAAGCAACTATCGTCTACCGCACGCCGTCCACTGTCAACCCCTGGCGGCCCGGTTATTTCTGCGCCAGACCCCCTTGACGCAGCCGGATTCCGTCGCCACACTGTTGCGTATTACGCATCTATCTCTTATTACGCAACAGACTCAATCCGGGATCAAGGAGAAGTCCGTATGACCGCGAATACGCCGCTGACCGGCCAACCCGTCCTCGTCGGCCGCCTTGCCGACATCCCAGTCGGGGAAGCCCTCACCGTCCGACTTGCCCGGACCGCGCCGATCTCGGTCTTTCACACCGAGCAGGGTCTGTTCGCCATCGACGACACGTGCACCCATCAGGACGCCTCACTGGCCGACGGCTGGGTGGAGGACTGCACCGTCGAGTGCCCGCTGCACGAGTCATGCTTCGACCTGCGTACCGGCGCGGTGTCGGGCCCGCCAGCCAAGATCGCCGTGCGCACTCATCGTGTGGGCGTCGTCGCAGGCGAGGTGTGGCTGGAGGTAGGGCCGGAAGCGGGCACGGCGTGACCGACCCGCGGTCGGTCGTGGTCGTCGGCGCGTCGCTGGCCGGGTTGTCCGCGGTGCGCGGGCTGCGCGCCGAGGGCTTCACCGGGCCGATCACGGTGATCGGCGCCGAAGTGCATCTGCCCTATGACCGGCCACCGCTGTCCAAGGAGTTCCTGTCCGCAGACGACGTCGACATCGCCTTGGTGGACGGCGTCGACGAAACTCTTGACGCCCAATGGCTCCTTGGACGTGCCGCCGCCGGCCTTGCCACCGGAGCGGACGGCAGCATCTCCATTCGAATCGCCGACGGATCCACGGTGAGCGCCGACGTCGTGGTGATCGCCACCGGCGCCCGCGCGCGAACCCTGCCCGGCTGCGGCGACCTGACTGGCGTCCACACCCTGCGCACCGTCGATGATGCGCTGGCCCTGCGCGATTCGTTCACCCGTACGCGCAGGCTCACCGTCATCGGCGCCGGGTTCATCGGCGCCGAGATCGCCGGTACCGCGAACGCCCTTGGCATCGAGGTCACCATCGTCGAGGCCGCGAGTGCCCCGCTGGCCGCTGCTCTCGGTCCGCAGATCGCCGGCGCGTGTGCCGGCCTGCACGCCCGAAACGGCGTCCGGCTCCTTGCCGGCGTCGGGGTGGGCGCGCTGACCGGAGACGGGCGGGTGGACTCGGTCGCCTTGGACGACGGCACGCACGTGCCCGCCGACACGGTGCTGATCGGCATCGGGTCCGTGCCGAACACCGAATGGGCCGCCCATCCGGCGCTGCTGACCGACCGTGGATTCGTCACCGATTCATCGTGTCGCACAACGATTCCCGGCGTGTATGCGATCGGCGACTGCGCCAGGGTGTACGACCAGAACCTGCGCACCCACCACCGCAGCGAACATTGGACGAATGCCACCACGCAGGCAAGGGTCGTCGCGGCGGCGATCATGGGCCGCACACCACCTCGCCGCACGGCGCCGTACTTCTGGTCGTGTCAGTACGGAAGGATGCTGCAGTTCGCCGGCTACTTCACCCCCACCGACAGCCTGCGGGTCATCGAGGGCGCACTCGACAGTCCGTCGTTCACCGCCGCCTACGAGCGCGAGGGTGAGCCGGTGGCGGTGTTCGCGATGGACAGTCCGCGCCTGTTCACCCGATATCGCAAGCAGATCGAAGCGGCGCTGAACTCGGTGGACGCGACTACCGCTTCGTGAAAATCGTTCGGTGCCAGCCCTTGTCGGCGACGCCGGTGATATCGCTCATCACGTGCTTGATGGTGAGGTATTCCTCGAAGGAGTAGTCGCTCATGTCCTTGCCGAACCCCGATGCGCCGACGCCACCGTGCGGCATCTCGCTGATGATCGGGATGTGGTCGTTGATCCACACGCAGCCGGCCTTGATCTCGCGCGACGCGCGCTGGGCCCGGTAGACGTCACGCGTCCACGCCGAGGCCGCCAACCCGTACTCGGTGTCGTTGGCCTGACGCAGCGCGTCGTCGTCGTCGGTGAACGCGCGCGCCACCAGCACGGGCCCGAAGATCTCGTCGCGGTACACCTCGGAACGCTCGTCGACGTCGGCGATCAGGGTGGGGCAGTAGAACGACCCTGGCAGGTCGGGCACGACACCGCCGGTGACGACGCGGCCGCCCTCGCCGGGTGCGCGTGCGACCATCGCCGCGACCTTCTCGCGGTGCGCCGTGGTGATCAACGGCCCAAGGTCGGTGTCGGGGTCATGCGGGTCGCCGACGACGACGCCGCTCATCACCTCGGCGACCCCGGCCACGAAGTCGTCGTACAGGTCACGCGCGACGATCGCCCTGGTGGCGGCGGTGCAGTCCTGCCCGGTGTTGATCAGGGACGCGGCGACCGCGCCCTGGATGGCGGCGTCGAGGTCGGCGTCGTCGAACACCACGAAGGGCGCCTTGCCGCCGAGCTC
>NZ_JAVRPS010000308.1:0-2717 GCF_032162105.1 Mycobacterium sp.
GGGCAGCTCGCGATCGGCGCCACCCCTGACGCGCTGTTCGGGCAGGAACTGATGACCCCAAAGGGCTCGATCCCCTGGAACAACCGGGTCGCGGCGCGGTCGCTGCTCAGCTTTTCCTGGCGGCGGCCAGTACGACGCGCCGCAGCCATTCGCTGCCCCATCCTGCTCATCGTTGCCGAACACGACACGATGGCGCCGGTGGGCCCGGCGCTACGCGTCGCCGACAACGCCCAACGCGGCGAAGTGCACCGCAGTCGCGGCGGGCACTACGACGTCTACCAAGGGGGCCAGAGCTTCGACGACGTGGTCGCAGTCGAGCTCGAATTCCTCCACCGGCACGCCAAGATGGCCGACTGAATGTTCGTTCGACCCCGTTGATCAGCCGCCCTGCCGTTCCGAAGAGGGCGATCGCTGCGCGCCGGCTAAGCCACAATTGGCACCGCGATCTCGTCGAAGCTCGCCGGATCGGGACCGGCGGTCTTAATTTTGGAATGGAGTTAGTAATGGACAGAAGGACTTTCGCATCCACCGTTGCCCTCGGGAGCGTCGCCGCGGTTATGGGTGCGCCTTCGGCCCGTGGCGCGCCCGCTGCGACTGGACCGCTACCGGCCGCCAAGAATGTGGTATTGGTGCACGGTGCCTATGCCGATGGATCGTGCTGGGCCGACGTGATCCCCTATCTCCAGGCGCGGGGGCTCACCGTCGCGTCGGTACAGAACCCGCTGCGCACCCTTGAGGAAGACGTCGAGTTCGCGAAGCGAACGCTTGCACTCATGGACGGCCCGACGGTGCTCGTCGGGCATTCATATTCCGGGATAATCGTGACCCAGGCTGGTGTCGATCCTAAGGTGACTGCCATGGTCAACATCGCGGCCCGCGCGCCCGATGCCGGCGAGGACTATACGGCGCCATCGGTGATCGCTTCGCCTTGCCAGGCTTGGCGCATGAGCGTCATTTCGTCGTCGAGCAAGCGTCCGCGGGCGCGGAAGTCAACGCCAGCCGCGATGTAGTCGTCTTCACGGCCGCCGGGGGCGATGCCGACGGTGAGCCGGTTGCCCGCGGCGCCGGCGATGCTGGCCAACTGCTTGGCGAGAACCGCCGGTGGATACAGCGGCGCGAGCAGGATGTTGGTCTGCAGTGCGAGGCTGCTGCTGGCTCCGGCAGCCAGCGCCAATCCGATGATCGAGTCGAAGCTCGGATAGACCAGCCGATCGATGGTGGACACCACGTCGAATCCCCGATGTTCGGCTCGCCGGATCCACTCCAGCATCGTCGAGCCACGAACCCCTGCGCTGCCGTTCGGCAAGCCGATTCCGATCTTCATGACGATTCCGTTCTAGTGACGATGACGGCGCTGTGCGTCCGTTGCCGCGTGTCGCGGCATGCACGGCGTGACGCAAGCGAGTCCAACCGCCGGGTTCCACCGACAACTTCGGGCCAGGACTGGTCGACCGCACCATCACCACTCTCACCTATGCCGTCGCCGACGAAACCAAGGCCATCGCTTCGATCTTCGCCCTCTAGGAATCGCGTCACATACAAATCCGAACGGCTCATCAGCTGTCGATGGACGAAGCGGACCAGGTGAGACGGACACGCCGCACATCGTCGCCGGACCTCCCCGCAGTGTCATATATGACACCGACATGACACCGTCGGTGAGAATATGACACGGAGGATGAGACCGTAAAAAAGGCGGTTTATGACATGAAGATGAAAAGTCTGCGCGTACTGTTCCGTCCTTGTTGCCGCGCTTGAGGATGCGCGTCATGATCTCCCGGACCTCGGCGCGCAGCCGGCTGATTTCTTCGCTCTGTGAGGGCGGGACGCCGTGCGTCGGCAGCACCAGCTGCGAACGGTGGGCGATGGTGCGGTGCAGGAACCGTTCGATCAGCGCGAGTCCGGGTTCGCCCATCGCTTCGACCTCGCGCGCCGCGGCGGCCGCCTTCTTCGTTGTGCCGCCGATGGTCTGAGCCTTCTCGAGTTGGATGATCCGGGCACCGTTGTTCGCCGCGGTGATCGCCGCGGTGAAGCCGCCCGCGCCGGTTCCGACGACGATGACGTCGGTGTCGTCGGCGAAGGTGGTGCCGTCTTCCCTGATCAGTTCTGGTGCGAATACGTGATAGGTCACGGCTGGTCTCCTCAAATGTGTTCCACCCGCGACCGAACGGGACGGGTTCAGGCGCAAATGGACTGCTGGCCGGGCAAGCGGGACAGGGGACTAGAAGGGGTACTGGGCAATCTCGTCGCGAACGGTGATCCACTTCCACTCAGTGAACTGATCAGCGTTGGTGAGTGTGCTGTGGCTGAACCCGTTGCCCGACATGCCAACTCCGCCGATCGGGCCATAGACCTCGTGCAACACCGGCTGATCGTTGATGTGGACGACGCCGGCGTGGATGCCCTCGGCAATGCGCTGCGCGCGGGCCAGATCGGGTCCCACCACCGCCGCCGCAAGTCCGTAGGGTGTGTTGTTGGCCAGTGCGATGGCCTCTTCATCGGTGCTGAAGGTGGTGATCGGCGCGACGGGGCCGAAGATCTCCTCGGTGAAACAGGGCATTCCCGGCGTCACACCCGTGATCACGGTGGGCTCGTAGAAGAGTCCGTCCCGCTTGCCACCGACGAGAATCTTCGCACCGGCGTCAACAGTCTCGGCGACGATTCGATCCAAGTTCGCCGCTTGCTTCTCGTTGACGACCGGGCCCAACTGGACGTTT
>NZ_JAVRPS010000309.1:0-23053 GCF_032162105.1 Mycobacterium sp.
GTGAATAGAGTTACGGCGGCAACAGCGGCAGGGAAACGCCCGGACCCATCCCGAACCCGGAAGCTAAGCCTACCAGCGCCAATGATACTGCCCCTCCGGGCGGAAAAGTAGGACACCGCCGAACACCATTTAAGTCCGATGCCCCCCAATTTCGATTGGGGGGCATCGGCATTTTCATTTCATTTTGGAATTGTCAGTCGAATAGCGTGGCGACCGGAGCCGTTCGTTGCCTTTCCAAATCGAGAAGACTCCGCTTTCGTTCAATTCCACCGCCGTATCCGGTGAGGCTGCCATTGGCTCCGATCACGCGATGGCAGGGCACGATGATGCCGATCGGATTGTGGCCATTGGCCAATCCGACTGCGCGGGCAGCGCCGGGTGACCCGACCTGTAGAGCGATCTGCCCGTAGGACCGGGTCTCCCCATAGGGAATGGTCAACAAGGCCGCCCACACACGGCGCTGAAACTCCGTTCCGACCATGTCCAGCTCGAGATCGAATTCGACCAGGTCGCCGGCGAAGTAGGCCTCCAGCTGTGCGGCGGCATCGGCGAATGAGCCGTCGGCGGCCTCCCATCCCTCGCGGCTGGGCTCGTAGGTCTGGTCGTCCATCCGAAGATGCCGCAACCGGTCGTTGCGGCCGGCGAGGGTGAGCTGGCCCACCGGGCTGTCGACGGTGCGGTATTGCAGCATTTCCATCATTTCTCCTTCGCGGCAGGCGTCTGGGTCTCTCGGGGAGGCCAGTCGTTGACTTCGTGGTCGAGTGCGGTCCATAGGTGTTGCGTCCCGTACGCCCGCCACGGTCGCCAGCGGGCGCTGTGTTCTGTCAAGGCGGGAACGTCGGTCGGCAGGCCCAAGTGCTTAGCGGCGACTTGAACGCCCAGGTCGGTCACCGGGAAGGCGTCGGGATCGCCGAGGCCACGCATGGCGATCACCTCGGCGGTCCACGGGCCGACGCCGGGCAGGGCCAGCAGCTGATCACGGGCACGGTTCCAGTCCGATCCCGGATCGAGGACGACGTCCCCCTTGGCGAGCGCGCGGATCAGTGCGGCGACGGTGCGCTGGCGGGACTTCGGGAACGCCAGATGAGCCGGATCGATCTCGGCGAGCTGTTCGACGTCGGGAAACACACGGCTGAGTCCGCCGTTGGCGTCGTCGACCGGTGACCCGTAGGCCTCGGCGAGGCGCCGGGAATGTGTCCGCGCGGCCTTCACCGACACCTGCTGTCCGATCACCACGCGCAGAGCGAGTTCGGCCTCGTCGACGGTCCGGGGGATGCGCTGCCCCGGAGCCTTTGCGACCAGGGTGCTCAGCTGGGGATCGTCGCTCAGCACGTCGACGACCGCCTCCGGATCGGCGTCCAGGTCGAGCAGCCGCCGACACCGGGCGATCGCGGTGGACAGGTCGCGGAAGTCGTCGAGCACCAACTCGCACCTGACGTGGTCGACCTGCGGCGTCAGGCTCACGACACCGGTACCGGACGGCAGTCGCAGCGTGCGCCGGTAGGCGCCGTCGCGGACTTCCTCGACACCGGGCACGGCGCTGGCGGCCAGATGGCCGAACAGGCCCTCGTAGGCGAACGGGGTGCGCACCGGTAGCCGGACCGAAAGCACGCCCGAGCCGCCGGCGTCAGCGCGCCCGAATCGGGTGCGGGCGCGCGCCCGCAGCGCGGTGGGGGTGAGCGCGCAGACCGACCGCACCGTGTCGTTGAACTGGCGGATGCTGGAGAAGCCGGCGGCGAACGCGACGTCGCCGAACGGCAGGTCCGTCGTCTCGATCAACACCCGCGCAGTCTGCGTCCGCTGCGCACGGGCCAGGGCCAGCGGGTTGGCGCCGACCTCGGCTTGCAGCAGCCGTTCCAGCTGCCGGGTGGTGTAGCCGACGCGGGCCGCCAATCCGATGACGCCGTCCCGGTCCACGGTGCCGTCGGTGATCAGTCGCATGGCGCGGGCCACCACGTCGCCCCGGACGTTCCACTCGGGGGATCCCGGCGACGCATCCGGACGGCACCGCTTGCACGCCCGGAAGCCGGCTTTCTGCGCGGCCGCCGCGGTGGGATAGAACCGCATGTTGCGGGCGTACGGCGGGCGGACCGGGCAGCTGGGCCTGCAGTAGATCTTCGTGGTCAGCACGGCGGTGACGAACCAGCCGTCGAACCGGGCGTCCTTGGACTGGACGGCGCGGTAACAGCGGTCGAAATCGTCGTGCATACCTCGACGATTACACGTCGGGTCCGACATCACTGGCGGAAAACCGACATCGACGTCAGGCGGTGTGCCGCTATCCGTCGGCACCGTCGTCGCCACCGTTGCCTGCGATCTGTCCGCCATTGCCGCCGTCGGGCTCTCGCCCGCCGGCGTGGCCACGCCAGTGTCGATATCCGCGGTGCGCGGCGAAGGCACCGATGACGGCGGTCGCACACCACACGGCGATCGCAGAGTATGCCAATGGCGACGACAGATCCCCTATCGACGAGCCCAGCGCGGTGTAGACGAACGCGCGTGGCGCCGATCCGATGAAAGCCCCGATGGCCATCTGCCACAACGGAACTCCGAACGCGCCGAATGCATAGGAGGCCAGCGCATCCGAGATGCCGGGAATGAAGCGTTGGCCGACGACCGCCCACAATCCCCGACGTTCGATCTGTGCGTCGATGCGGTCCGCGCGTGGTGTCCCGAGCAGCGCTCGTGCGCTCTCCCGGCCCGCTCGCCGGCCGACGAGGCTGGTGATGGTCGCGGTGCCCATCGCCGACCCCAGCGTGACGAACGTGCCGAGCACGGGCCCGAAGAGCACGCCGCTGCCTGCGGCGAGGATCGGGCCAGGGACGAATACGGCGCCGAGCAACGCTGACACCACGACATAGGCGAGCGGCGCAAACGGGCCCGCCGCGGCCACGGCACGCCGGACCTCCTCGACGTCGACCACTCGCGTGACGGCCACCGCATAGAACAGCCCGAGCAAGAACGCGGCGAACAGGGCGAGCCGCACGATGTGGTGCCGTCGGGACTTCGCAGGAGAACCGTCGCTCGTCGTCATGCTGAACGTGATCCTGCCGCACCGCGGGCGCATCCTCGCATCCAGCCAGTGCTGATTCGACGGCCGATCGAGCACTGGTCGCCCCAGGTAGCCTCGTGGGTAGTTCCGCCGCACAGAAAATCGAGGCGCTCCGCGATGTCAGACTCGCCGTCCGTTCAGGTGAAACCCGGCGGGCAGGACCGACCGCGGCGCCGGGGGTCGCGCCTGATTCCCGTGTTCGCGATCATGGTGCTCCTGCTCGGGGTGCCGTGGTGGACGCTGCTTTCGGCCGGTACGCGGTGGCCGATTGCAGTGGTGGTCGTGGGCACGCTCGTGTTCGCGGCCGTGTTCGTCGGGCTGCCCGCGATGATGATGTGGGGGCATGGCCGACGGCACCTGGGCTGGGCGGCCGCAACCGGTGACGCGCTGCTGGGCGCGGTGTGGGTGTTGTTCGTCTGGTCGGTGTTGGCTCAACTGCTACGGCTCACGTTGCTCGTGTTCGGTGTCGAGGATCCGACGAGATCGCGCGTCGTGGCAGGCACGGTCGTCGCCGTCGTCGTTGCACTGCTCGCGTGGGGCTACGCAGAAGCGATGCGACTTCCGCGCACCAAGAACGTCGACGTCACGATCGCCAGACTCGGCAGCGGGCTGGACGGCCTGCGGGTGGCGATCATCACCGACACCCACTTCGGCCCGATCAACCGCACCCGCTGGTCCGCAGCGGTGACCGACTGCATCAACGAGCTCGACGCCGACATCGTGTGCCATGTCGGTGATCTCGCCGACGGAACGGTGGAGGTTCGCGAGGAGCAGGTAGCGCCGCTCGCCGCGGCGCGGGGCAAGCTCGCCCGTGTCTACGTCACCGGCAACCACGAGTACTTCAGCGAGGCGCAGGGCTGGCTCGACTACATGGAAACCATCGGCTGGGATTCGCTTCACAACCGGCACATCGTCGTCGAGCGCGGGGGTGACGAGCTCGTCGTCGCGGGCGTGGACGACGCGACCGCCCATGCGTCCGGCGTCGACGGGCACGGCGCGAATCTCGATGCGGCCCTGGCGGACTCCGACCCCGCGCTACCGGTACTACTGCTCGCACATCAGCCCAAGCAGGTCCCGCGTGCGGCCAAGGCGGGCGTGGACCTGCAGATCTCCGGGCACACCCACGGCGGGCAGATCTGGCCGTTCAACTTCCTCGTCAGACTCGATCAGCCGGTGGTACACGGTTTGAGCACGCACGGCGAGCGGACGCAGCTCTACACGAGCCGCGGCACGGGTTTCTGGGGCCCACCCTTCCGTGTGTTCGCCCCCAGCGAGATCACCGTGCTGACGCTTCGCGCTGGCTAACCCGTTATGACGGTGGGGCAGGGGCCGGTGTCTTTGCCGCTGCAGACGCCGCAGCGGCCGCCGCGGCGGCACGACCTACGGGACTCGCCAGTGAGTTGCCTGGCGATTTCGCCGAAGCCACCTGCGCGTCGCAGTTCAAGGCCAGAAGCGTTTGCTTGCTCGGTGAAGCGGAGGTGTTCTCTGGTGGCGGAACGGTTCTGTCTTGCTGGTGGGTGACGACGCAATCGGGCCGTGCGGTCTGATCGCCGACCGTGTTCGACACCACGATCGTGAATCCGGCGCCGGAAAGTGTGCCTTGGGCGTCGGAATACTTCTGTCCCACGACGCTCGGCGATGAAGCGGCCTGAGCGACACCCGTTCCGGTCGCCACCGTTGCCACGATCGCCGAGGTGAAGGCGAGGCCGATCAGTATCTGTTTCATAGCTTGATTCGTCCTTTGGACCAAGGACCGCTGGATGCGGCGGGCCTGATGGGGCGGTGCTGCAAGTGATTCCATGAGTCCATGATCGCGCGCCGGAAGTGAGACAACCATGAATCCCGCTGTGATTCCCGATGGCGTTCGCTGGGTAAAGGTGAACATCACCCGTCGGTTCGCAGCTTCATCGTCGTGCGCCGTCACTCGAATAGTATTGGTGAGCAGCAGATCACGGGCTCAAGCGAAGATGGCCGATGCTGATAGTCGGCTTCGCGTATGCGTAGACAGCGACAGGAGTGCTTGACCGTCGGAGATACGCGTAGGTAGGACGGAAGTGGAGGCCAAAGCGGTCAGCGATGATGCTTGCCTCCGGTTTCCGAAGAGGAGGACTCAGATGAGGGTCATGCGCACCAAGGAACTCGCGGGATTGGTTGGTGGCAGCGCCATCTTGGCCGCGATCGCAATCAGTCTCGTACATCCCAGTGATCCGGTTTCCCACGACGTCGCCGGAGGTTCCGGCGATTCGTCGACCGCTGGGGCGTACGCGTCTCCGACCGTCCCGGCGATGTCGATCGATCCGACGAACCTGAAGATGGGAGCCACGGTCACCGCGTCACCGCCGGCAGCGACCGTGGCGACATCGTTCGCCGCCCCGACTCTCAAAGCAACGGCGGCGCCCGGATGCGTGAACAACGGCCAGTGCCCGTGAGCATCCGCGTTCCACCGGGCTGATCAGGCCGGTGGAGCAGCCGGCGGCGCACTGCTCGACGAGCCATCGGATCGCGCACCGATCAACAGCGCCACCATGACCAGCCCGATGCCGAGAAGCTCTGCAGGCGTTGGGGTCTGCATCAGGACCGTCGCGCCGATGACGGTCGCAGTGGCAGGCAGCAGAGCGAGCAGCAACGCGAACTTGGCGCGCCCCACGACCTTGAGTACGAGTTGGTCGAGTGCATAGGGCACCGCAGTGGACAGCAGCCCTACGGCGACGCCCAGCACCCACGTCCGCGGATCGACGAACACCGAAGAATCGATGCGCGCTTGCGGGATCAAGATGAACGGCGCCAGCACCGCAGCACCGATCGCCATGCCGAGCGCCAGGGAATCGAGCCCCTCGCCACTGTCGGCGACCCGCTTGCCGAGCAGGATGTAGCCCGCCCACAGCGCCGCAGAGGCCAGGGCAAAGCCGAATCCCACTCGATCGACGTCGAATTCGAAGCCGGCGAGCAGCACCACCCCGGCGCACACCAGAACGGCCGCCACGAGGTCCACGGCTCGCCGAGAACTGAGGGCCGCAACCGCGATCGGCCCCAGGAACTCGATCGCCACCGCAGTGCCAAGCGGAATCCGGGCAATGGCCTCGTAGAAGGCGATGTTCATCGCGATCGTCACCAGACCGAACTGAACCGCTACGAAGGCGTCGTGCCGGGTCAGTCCGCCTCGCCAGGGCATGCGCCACAGCAGCAACGCGACAGCCGCCGCGGCAGCACGCAACCACGCCACCGTCGACGGCTCCGTCGTCTCGAACAGAAATACGCCGATGGCTGCGCCGACGTACTGCGAGATCGCGCCGACCACGAAGAGCAATGGCACCGACCAGACGGGTATCGGGGTCGTCGGCCGTCGCTGCACGATCTATTGCCCGCCGAACGCGCCGCGTAGGTAGTCGCTGCGGCACGCAAGACGAGCCAGCTTGCCGCTCGTGGTGCGGGGGAGGGCGCCTGCCGGCACGAAGCGGACGTCGGCGACGGCGAACCCATGACGGTCGGAGATCGCCGCTCGGATGGCTTCGATCGCGGCTGCCGGATCTGCCCGGCGGGTGCCCGAAGCGCGTTCCGCGACGATCACGACGCCCTCGTCGGTGGAGAATGCCGCGGCGTATCCCTGCCGCACCATCGGCGACGCCGCCGATGTCGCCGCCTCGACGTCCTGCGGGTAGTGCTGACGGCCGTCGATGACCACCAGATCCGCAAGGCGCCCGGTCACGTACAACTCACCGTCCAAGTACACCCCGAGGTCCCCGGTCCGCAGCCACGTCGCCCCGACGGGCGCGCCGTCTGCGTGGCTGCCCGCCGCCGGAGACGACTGAAGCGTGGCGCCGAAGGTCAGCCGGGACTCGTCCGGACGTCCCCAATATCGCCGGGCGACGTTGTTGCCGTGCAACCAGATCTCGCCGACCCGCCCGTCGACGACTTCGGTGTCGGAGTCCGGGTCGACGATGACGGCCCACTGGCTGCGAGCGATCTGCCCGCAGGACACCTGGGCCAGTGCACCGGCGGCGTCTGCCTCGACGGGCACGGCGCGACCGTCGGCCAGCGGCTCCCGATCGAGGTAGACGACCGTGGGGCGGGCGGTGGGCGCGATGGTCGAGACGAACAGGGTCGCCTCGGCGATGCCGTACGAAGGTTTGATCGCGGTGGGAGACAACCCGTAGGGCGCGAACGCGGCATTGAAGGTGTTGATCGCGTCCACGCTGACGGGTTCGGAGCCGATGATCATCACCACGTTGCTGAGGTCGACGTCCTCGCCGGCGGCAGGCAAGCCGCGCTGCGCGGTGTACTCGTAGGCGAAGTTCGGCGCGGCGGTGACCACCCGTCCACGCCGCGACCCGGCCGCCAACGCGTGGATCCAGCGCTGCGGCCTGCGGATGAACGCCGTGGGCGACAGCAGCGTCGAGTGCCCGCCGTACACCGCAGGAAAGCCGATCATCGACAGCCCCATGTCGTGGTAGAAGGGCAGCCAGCTGACACCGTGGGTGTTTCGGTCCAGCAGGTCGATGGACAGGATCATCTGAATCAGGTTGGTGCCGACCGCCCGGTGGGTGATCTCCACGCCGACCGGTGGCCGCGTCGAGCCCGAGGTGTACTGCAGGTGGGATACGTCGTCGACGTCGATGTCGACGGGAACGAACGCGTCCTCGTCCGAGTCGGGTATCTCGTCGATGGTGATGACGTGCGGACTGCGGGCGAACTCGAGCTTCGTCAGCGACGCGCGAACCGCGTCGGCCGCCGCGGCAGTGGTGATGATGCTCGAGGGCCTGGCATCGCGCAGTGCCGTCTCGAGACGCTCGGCGTGGCCCTGGAGCTCGGGTGCGAACAACGGCACTGCGATCGTGCCCGCCTTGATCGCTGCGAAGAATCCCGCTATGTAGTCGAGGCCTTGCGGGGCAAGGATCGCCACCCGGTCACCGGCAGAGGCGGCCCGTTGGACGCGGGCGCCGATGGCTCGCATTCGACGACCGAGCTGGGTCCAGGTCAGTTCGACGGCCTGCTCGTCCGCCGAGCGGGTGTAGTCCAGGTAGCGATAGGCCACCTCGTCACCGACATTGGCGATGTTGCGGTCGATGAGTGAGATCAGGTTGACCCCCGGCGGCAACACGATGCCGCCGTCGGCATCCAGACATTCCTCGATCTGCAGCAGGCCGTCGTGGCCCACCAATGCGTGCCCTGAACCGCGATCCATGACACCAGTTTAATTACCGTGACGCCCGGTATCACTAACTTTTTGCGCCGGCGGATGTGATTCATCTCGCCTCACCGCCGCTCAGCCGGCTCGCAAGCGTCCTGCCCGCGAACACGGTCTACGTCACTCCCGCGGAGCGTGCCGCTCAACTCGCAGTGCGCAAGGCCGGTTTCGACAACCGATTCGCGCCGTATCCGCAGTGATGGGCGGTCGATCGGAGTTGGCCGACCGCCGATGAGACCCCGATAGGATCGGCGGCGTGGCCCAACTGGTGGGGCAGTACCTTGACCGGATCCGCGCCGAGCACGCTGGCACTGACGACGGCGCCCTTGCCGGCTACATCCCCGAACTGATGCGCGTCGACCCTAACGGGTTCGGCGTCTCGCTGTCGTCGGCCGACGGATTCATCTACGAATCCGGTGATGCTGCAGTCGAATTCACCATCCAGTCGATCTCGAAGCCGTTCACCTACGCGTTGGCGCTCGACCGGATCGGGCAGGACGCGGTGGACGCGACGATCGGCGTGGAACCCTCGGGTGAGGCGTTCAACGAGATCAGCGTCGACAAGACCACGAAGAAGCCGAAGAACCCGATGATCAACGCAGGCGCGATTGCCGCGGTGTCGCTCGTCCCGGCCGGCACGCCCGATGAGCGATTCGGCCTGATCCAGGACTTCTACTCCGCCTTCGCGGGGCGGCGATTGGAGCTCGACCACCACGTCTATGCGTCGGAGAAGGCCTCCGGCAGCCGCAACCGGGCCATCGCGTACATGTTGCAGAGCTTCGGTGTGCTCGACGACGATCCCGACGACGTGCTCGACGTGTACTTCCGGCAGTGCTCGCTCAACGTGACGGCGACCGACCTGGCCCGGATGGCGGCCACGCTGGCGCGCGGCGGCGTCAACCCGATGACCGGCCGCCGGGTGACCGACGCCCCCGTGGTGAGGCGCACGCTGTCGGTGATGGTGACCTGCGGCATGTACGACGCCGCGGGGGACTGGGTGAGCGCCGTCGGCATGCCTGCCAAGAGCGGCGTGGGTGGTGGCATCGTGGCGGTTCTCCCCGGTCAGCTCGGAATCGGCGTGTACTCGCCGCTACTCGACGCCAAGGGCAACAGCGTGCGGGGAGTTCGAGTGTGCCGCAGCCTCTCCGAACAGCTCGGCCTGCACTTCCTGACGGTGTCACGGGACTCGCGCAATACGCTGCGGGCGATCTACCAGCCACGGGACGGTATCCGCGTCTACGAAACCCATGGTGACCTGATGTTCAGCGGTGCCGAACAGGTCGTGCGCACCATCGACCGCGAGCGGAACGACATCGACGTGGCCATCGTCGACGTCTCCCGCGTCGACGAGATCGACGACGTCGCGCGAGCCTTGTTGTCGGGCACCTGCGCCGCCATGCGTGGAGATGGCAAGGCCAGCTACCTCGTCGACCCCGAGGGGATCGTGATCAGGACCGAACACGAGTACGAGGGGATCCGGTTCACCACGGTCGACGAGGCGGTCGCCGCGGCCGAGGCATCCATGCGCGAGGGCTTCGCCGACTGATCGGGCGTCCGCGAAGAACTTCTGGAAGAAGTGTGCGAGTTGACCTCGCTCGCCGCTTCTAGCAGTCGAACGCCACCCATGGGGGTGGCGACGACCCGAAGGCGGGCTCGGCACCGCGGCGCCTGCCGCGGCCGGCGAACACAAGTGGGTCGCTATCGCGTACTCGCCCGTCGACGAGCAGTTCGGCTACGCCCATAGCGAGACCGAGGAAGGGGCCGCGACGTGGGCACTGCACAACTGCGCAGAGGAAGGGACCGCGGTAGTGCCATGGCGGCGGCCCGCGCACTGCTCTATGGCAGCCAGATCAAGTTCTCGTACTGCATGTGAACGTGCGACTCGGCCCGTCACCCCGTGGGTGGCGCGCCGACCTGCGTCAGACCGGTGTCGCCAGCCGGGTCGGCTCGTCGTGACTGCGCAGCGTCACCGTCTCGCCCAAAGCCCAATGGGGCCTTTCGTTCTCGCTCGCGTTCGCCACCGTGTCCGACGAGGCGACCAGATGGCCGGGGACCATCTTGGACAGCTCGCACAGGCGGGCCGCCTCGTTGACGGGCTCACCGATCACGGTGTACTCGAATCGCTCCTTGGCGCCGACGTTGCCCGCCACCACCTTTCCGGACGCGACCCCGATGCCCGCCTCACAGTCGGGGACCTCGACGCGCAACCGTTCTGCCATCGCTCGCGCGGCCGCCAGGGCCTCGTCCTCGGGGTTCTCCAGTAACACCGGCGCGCCGAACACGGCCAGCGCCGCGTCGCCCTCGAACTTGTTGAGCAGTCCGTGATGCCGGTCGACCTCGTCGACGATCACGGCGAAGAACCGGTTGAGCAGTTCGACGACTTCGACGGCTGGCCTGCCGGTGACCAACTGCGTGGATCCGATGATGTCGACGAATATCACTGCGGCGTGGCGCTCTTCGCCGCCGAGCTTCGGCCGCACCTGTTCGGCGAGCGCGGCGACCTCGCGTCCGACGTGGCGGCCGAACAGGTCGCGGACCCGTTCCCGTTCGCGGAGGCCGGCCACCATCGAGTTGAACCCGCGCTGCAGTTCGCCTAGCTCGGTACCGTCGAACACCACCACGTTGCTGTCCAGATCGCCCTGCTCCACTCGTTCGAGCGCGGCGCGCACCACCCGCACCGGCGTCGCGGTGAGCCACGACAGGATCCACATCAACAAGAAACCGACGATCAGCGTCACCACCGCCAGAATCAGTACGGCGACGGCGAATTGGGTCTCGGTCAGGTTCTGTAGGGACAGTGCGAAGAACGCGATCAACGCGATGCCCAGCACGGGTACGCCGGAGCCGACGAGCCACACGGTCATGGTCCGCCCCATGATCCCAGGGGCGAAACGGCGGGGCGGGCGACCGGCCTCCAGCGCCTGCGCCGCCACGGGACGCAGGGCGAACTCCGTGAAGAGGTAGGAGCCGGTGGCCACGACCACGCCGATGAAGCTCAGCGAAAAGAGAAACCTCGGGATGAACCTGCTGTCCACCAGTCCATAGAGAATCGTCAACAGCGCGGCACCGATCCCCCACAACAGGAGGTGGATGACTGCCACCCGCCACGGTGCCAGGAAGGTGTTGCGCTGGTCGGCGCGGCTGGGCGTTCGTCCCTCGATCGACCATCGCAGTGCCCGGACGGTTCGCCGGGTGATCCAAAACGTTCCGACCACCACCGCCAGCGCCATGTAGGCCGGCGCGACGCCGAATGTGAGCCACAACGGGGCGTCGGTGAAAATGCTCGGCACAGGGATCGCTACGCCCGCCATCAGCAGCTCCACGGCGATGCCGATCAGATTCCAGACCACGATGAACACGGTCAGGATGACCTGAATGCGCACCCGCCGGCGTAGCTGACTCTCCGAGACCTTGCCGAGCAGCCACGACCCGTACTCCGGCGTGGCCGGCCCCCGGCTGCTCTGCCGTGTCACCTTCTCCAGGACCCGGCCCAGCCGTTGCGCAGTGCTCTTCTTCGCCGTCATCGTGGCGCAAGCCTAGTAACCGCGGACCCGCCATCTAGGGTGGTTCGGGTGCGTCTCGTGATCGCCCAGTGCACCGTCGATTACGTCGGTCGTCTCACCGCCCATCTCCCGTCGGCCCGTCGGCTGCTGCTGTTCAAGGCCGACGGTTCGGTCAGCGTGCACGCCGACGACCGCGCCTACAAGCCGTTGAACTGGATGAGCCCGCCCTGCTGGGTCACCGAGGAGGACGCTGGCGACGCGCCGGTATGGGTGGTGCAGAACAAGGCGGGCGAGCAACTGCGCATCACGGTGGAAGACGTGGAGCACGACTCCAGTCACGCGTTGGGCGTGGATCCCGGCCTGGTCAAGGACGGGGTCGAGGCGCACCTGCAGGCGCTGCTCGCCGAGCACGTCGAACTGCTGGGGGTCGGCTACACGCTGGTCCGCCGCGAGTACATGACCGCGATCGGCCCGGTGGACCTGATGTGCCGCGACGAGACGGGGCAGTCGGTGGCCGTCGAGATCAAGCGCCGCGGCGAGATCGACGGCGTCGAGCAACTCACCCGCTACCTCGATCTGCTCAACCGGGACAGCGTGCTGGCGCCGGTGAGTGGGGTGTTCGCAGCGCAACAGATCAAGCCGCAAGCGCGCACGCTGGCCGTCGACCGCGGAATTCGTTGCGTGACTCTGGATTACGACCAGATGCGAGGCATGGACAGTAGCGAGTTCCGGCTGTTCTGACGGCCTAGAATGGTGGGATGGCCAGTCGCCGTATCCCGCCCCGCAGGCAACGTTCGTTGCCGCCTCTCCCGGCGCCGCGCCCCGTCGAGGTGGGCCCGGACGGGTACGACTACGAGGTCAGGCCGGTCGCCGCGGCACGGGCGACGAAGACCTACCGCTGTCCGGGGTGCGATCACGAGATCAGGCCGAATACGGCTCACGTGGTGGTGTGGAAGGCCGAGCTCGGCGAGGCTGGGGTCGAGGACCGGCGGCACTGGCACACGCCGTGCTGGACAAAGCGGGCCAACCGCGGCCCGACGAGGAAGTGGTCCTAAAGACGTAGTGCTCGACTCAGTCCGTTTCGGAGGCCGGCTCGACCAGTTCGACCAGCACGCCACCCGCGTCCTTGGGGTGGATGAAGTTGATCCGGGAGTTTGCCGTGCCTCTGCGGGGGGTGTCGTAGAGCAACCGGACGCCCTGCTCGCGGAGCCGGTCGGACAACATGTCGAGGTCGCTCACCCGGTAAGCGAGCTGCTGAATCCCGGGACCGCGCTTGTCGATGAACTTGGCGATGGTCGAGGTTTCGTCGAGCGCAGCCATCAGCTGGATCTGGGCGCTGCCCTTTGGCGCGCCGCGGACCGACAGCATGGCCTCGCGAATGCCCTGATCCTCGTTGACCTCTTCATGCAGAACGATCATGCCGAGGTAATCGTGATACCACTTGATCGCGACATCGAGGTCGGGCACCGCGATGCCGACGTGGTCGACTGCCGTCACCAGCGCACTGGCAAGCACTGGACGTGCATCAACCTGCTCGGTCGTCATAACGCCACGGTAACCTTTACGAGAACGTTTGCGGAATGTGTGATGGGCCACACAGCCCTTCGGAGAAGCCCTTGGAGGTAATAAATGACGACATCGGTGATAGTTGCTGGAGCACGCACTCCGGTGGGCAAGCTGATGGGTTCGCTGAAGGATTTCTCCGGTAGCGACCTGGGCGCCATCGCCATCGCAGGGGCGCTCGAGAAGGCCGGTGTCGAGGCCTCGGCCGTCGAGTACGTGATCATGGGCCAGGTGCTGACCGCGGGTGCGGGGCAGATGCCCGCCCGCCAGGCGGCGGTGTCCGCAGGCATCGGCTGGGACGTGCCCGCGCTGACGATCAACAAGATGTGTCTGTCCGGCATCGACGCCATCGCGCTGGCCGATCAGCTGATCCGCGCCGGGGAGTTCGACGTGGTGGTCGCGGGCGGTCAGGAGTCGATGACCAAGGCGCCGCACCTGCTGATGGACAGCCGGGCGGGCTACAAATACGGCGACGTCACGGTGATCGACCACATGGCCTACGACGGTCTGCACGACGTCTTCACCGACCAGCCGATGGGGGCGCTCACCGAGCAGCGCAACGACGTCGACCAGTTCACCCGGGCCCAGCAGGATGAGTTCGCTGCACTCTCGCACCAGCGGGCCGCCGCGGCGTGGAAGGACGGCGTCTACGCCGATGAGGTTGTGCCGGTGAAGATCCCGCAGCGCAAGGGCGACCCGATCGAGTTCACCGAGGATGAGGGCATTCGCGCCAACACCACCGCCGAGTCCCTAGCCGGGCTCAAGCCCGCCTTCCGCAAGGACGGCACCATCACCGCCGGGTCGGCCTCGCAGATCTCCGACGGCGCCTGCGCGGTCGTGGTGATGAACAAGGCCAAGGCCGAGGAGCTCGGACTTAGCTGGCTTGTCGAGATCGGCGCACATGGCGTGGTCGCCGGGCCCGACTCGACGCTGCAGAGCCAGCCGGCGAACGCCATCAAGAAGGCCATCGCCAAGGAAGGTATCTCGCTCGATCAGCTCGACGTCGTCGAGATCAACGAGGCGTTCTCGGCCGTCGCGCTGGCGTCGACCAAGGAGCTGGGCCTCGATCCTGCCAAGGTGAACGTCGATGGCGGCGCCATCGCGATTGGCCATCCGATCGGCATGTCGGGTGCGCGAATCGCCCTGCATGCGGCGCTTGAGCTGGCACGACGCGGTTCCGGCTACGCAGTCGCGGCGCTCTGCGGCGCGGGAGGTCAGGGTGACGCGCTGATTCTTCGCCGGCGTGGGTGAACAACGACGCTGCGTAGTAGCTGGTACCTGTTTCGGGCACAATGGCGCCATGACAAGCACTTTTGATCGCCCGAGCATCGCGGGATGGTTCCGGCTCGTTGCGTTGACCGAGGCCGTCACATGGGTCGGGCTGCTGGTGGGCATGTACTTCAAGTACCTGGGCAGCCCGCGCACGGAGATCGGCGTGAAGGTATTCGGGATGGCCCACGGGCTGGTCTTCATCGCCTTCGTGGTCACCGCGGTGTTGGTCGGGATGGCGTTCAAGTGGACGGTGTCGACGTGGTTGCTGGCGTTGCTGGCGAGCATCGTGCCGCTCGGCAGTGTGATCTTCCTCATATGGGTGGATCGCACCGGTCGACTGGGCGCCAGGACGGTGGCCGCACCGGCTCCGTCGGCGTCCGGAACGACGTGACAGACTTGAGGGCGTGACGCGTCCACGACCTTCCATGGGCGCCGGCCTGGCCGGCGCGGTCGACCTGTCGGCTCTCAAACAGCCTCCGCCCACCCAGGGCGCCGCACCCGCCGCCGGTGCGCCGGGCGGCGTGGAGATCACCGAGGCGAACTTCGAAGCCGAGGTACTGGTCCGGTCCAGCCAGCTTCCCGTCGTCGTGCTGCTGTGGTCGCCGCGCAGCGAGTCCAGCGCTCAACTGGGGCAGTCGCTTTCCGGACTGACGGACGCCGACGGTGGCAAGTGGGCGCTGGCGACGGTCAACGTCGACACCGTGCCGCGGGTGGCGCAGATGTTCGGCGTGCAGGCCGTCCCGACCGTGGTCGCCCTCGCCGGTGGTCAGCCGCTGTCGAGCTTCCAGGGGGCGCAACCGCCCGAGCAGTTGCGGCGTTGGGTCGACTCGCTGCTCGATGCGACCGCGGGCACGCTCGAAGCCGGGGCCGAGGACGCCGAGGAGGTCGACCCCGAAGTCGCGCAGGCGCGTGACCATCTCGACGCAGGCGACTTCGACGCCGCGCTGGCGGCCTATCAGGCGATCCTCGACGCCAAGCCCAACCACGCCGAGGCCAAGGGCGCCGTCCGCCAGATCGCCTTCCTGCAGCGCGCGACCGCGCAGCGCCCCGACGCGTTGGCGGCTGCCGATGCCGCACCCGATGACATCGACGCCGCCCTCGCCGCGGCGGACGTGGAGATGTTGCAGCAGGACGTCATTGCAGCGTTCGAGCGGTTGATCGCCTTGGTGAAGCGCACCGCGGGCGACGAGCGCACGGCCGTGCGGACCCGCCTGATCGAGTTGTTCGACCTGTTCGATCCCGCCGATCCTCAGGTCATCGCGGGCCGCCGGAACCTCGCCAACGCGCTGTACTAGCAGGACACCTCCCGCGAGCCCCTCCCCACCCCCGCGAGCAGCCGCAAAAGTGCCCCAAACCACGTGGTTTAGGGCACTTTTCCGACTGCTCGGCGGGTGTCAGGCGGGCTCGAACCACAGCGCGGCCATCGGGGGCAGCACCATCACCGCGGATGCGGGCCTGCCGTGCCACGGCTCGTCGGTGGCCTCGACGGCACCGTAGTTGCCGACGCCCGTGCCGTTGTAGATCGTCGCGTCGGTGTTGAGCACCTCGCGCCACGTGCCGGTGTGCGGCAGGCCGAGCTGATAACGGGTGTGCTCGCTGCCGGAGAAGTTGAACACGCAGGCGAGCACCGAACCGTCGTCGCCGTACCGCAGGAAGCTCAGCACGTTGTTCGCCGAGTCGTTGGCGTCGATCCACGAGTAGCCCTCGGGGCTGCTGTCGCGCGACCACAGCGCCCGCCGGTCGCGGTAGATGCCGTTCATGTCGCGCATCATCCGCTGGATTCCGGTCGAGAAGCTGCCCTCGCCGAGTTGGAACCAGTCCAGGCCCCGCTCCTCGGACCACTCGGCCCGCTGGCCGAACTCCTGGCCCATGAACAGCAGTTGCTTGCCGGGGTGGGCCCACTGATAGGCCAGCAACCCGCGCAGTCCGGCGGCCTTGACGTGGTCATTGCCGGGCATCCGGCCCCACAGCGTGCCCTTGCCGTGCACCACCTCGTCGTGGCTGATCGGCAGCACGAAGTTCTCGCTGAACGCGTAGAGCATCGAGAACGTGACTTCGTGGTGGTGGTAGCTGCGGTGAATCGGGTCACGGCTGATGAACGCCAGCGTGTCGTTCATCCAGCCCATGTTCCACTTCATCGAAAAGCCAAGTCCGCCAAGGTTCGTCGGCCGGGTGACGCCGGGCCACGAGGTGGATTCCTCGGCGATGGTGACGATGCCGGGTGCGATCTTGTGCACGGTGGCGTTCATCTCCTGCAGGAACTGGACCGCCTCCAGGTTCTCCCGTCCGCCGTACACGTTGGGCGTCCAACCGCCGACCGGGCGCGAGTAGTCGAGGTAGAGCATCGACGCGACGGCGTCCACGCGGAGGCCGTCGATGTGGTACTCCTGCAACCAGTACAGCGCGTTGGCCACCAGGAAGTTGCGCACCTCGGGCCTGCCGAAGTCGAACACGTAAGTGCCCCAGTCGAGTTGCTCGCCCCGCGTGGGATCGGAGTGCTCGTAGAGGGGCGTGCCGTCGAACCGGCCGAGCGCCCAGGCGTCCTTGGGGAAGTGGGCGGGCACCCAGTCGACGATCACGCCGATGCCGGCCTGGTGCAACGCGTCGACCAGGTGTCGAAAATCGTCGGGAGTTCCCAATCGCGACGTCGGCGCGTAGTACGACGTGACCTGATAGCCCCACGATGGGCCGAACGGGTGCTCGGCGACGGGCAGCAGTTCGACGTGGGTGAACCCCTGCTCCACCACGTATTCGGTGAGTTCGGTGGCCAGTTGGCGGTAGTTCAGGCCGGGGCGCCACGACATCAGGTGCACCTCGTAGGTGCTCATCGGCTCGAACACCGGGTTCTTCAGCGGGCGACCGCCCATCCAGTCGCCGTCGGCCCAGGCGTAGTCGCTGGACGTCACCCTCGACGCCGTCTGCGGTGGCACCTCGGTGGCGAACGCCATCGGGTCGGCGCGGTCGACGACGATCCCGTCGATGCCGTGCACCCGGAACTTGTACAGGCCGTCGGCGGGGAAGCCCGGCCAGAACACCTCCCAAACACCGGTGGAGCCCAGCGCCCGCAGCGGCGCCTCGTCGCCCTCCCAGTGGTTGAACTCGCCGACCAGGCTGACGCCCTTGGCATTCGGCGCCCACACGGCGAACGACACCCCCTCCACGACCCCGTCGGGGGTGGTGAAGCTGCGCGGGTGCGCGCCGAGGATCTCCCACAGCCGCTCGTGGCGCCCCTCGGCGAACAGATGCAGATCCACCTCGCCGAGCGTGGGCAGGAAGCGGTACGGGTCGGCCGTGGTGTGCACGACGGGAGAGTCGCCGCCCGGGTAGCTGACTTCGATCCGGTAGTCGATCAAGTCGGTGAACGGCACCGCGACGGCGAACAGTCCCGATTCGACGTGGGTGAACGGAAAGCGCTCGTCGCCGATCAATGCGACGACCTCGCTGGCCCACGGTCGCAGGGTCCGGATCACCGTGTGGTCGCCGTACTCGTGCGCACCCAGCACCGAGTGCGGGTCGTGGTGTTCCCCGGACAGCAGCCGGGTGAGGTCCCCGTTGTCGGGCCGAAGGTGCTGGCTGGCGATGTCGTTGGCTCGGGTCATGTGCGTCATTCCCTCCGCAGCAGGTTGAGCCGCTTCTCATTCGGTATTTGCGGCATGTTCAGGATGTGGGCAACGGACCTGGCGGGTTCGATGCGGACGTAATTCGTCTGCCCCCACTGGTATTCGTCGCCGGTGACCTCGTCGCGCACCCAGAACCGGTCGTAGGCCTCCATCCCGAGTGCAGCCATGTCGAGCCAGATGGTGGCCTCCTCCGGGCCGAACGCGTTGAGCGTCACCACCACCAGGACGCAGTCGCCGCTGACCGGGTCGAACTTGCTGTAGGCCAGCAGCGCGTCGTTGTCGATGGGGTGGAACTTGATGGTGCGGAGCTGGCTCAATGCGGGGTGGAGATGGCGAATCTCATTGAGCCGCAGCAAGAACGGCTCCAGCGACCCCTCGTTGGCCAGCGCGGCCTCGAAGTCGCGGGGCCGCAACTGGTACTTCTCCGAGTCGAGGTACTCCTCGCTGCCCACGCGGACGGCCTGGTGCTCGTACAACTCGTAGCCGGAGTACACGCCCCAGGCCGAACTCATGGTCGAGGCCATCACGGCGCGGATCGCGAACATCCCCGGCCCGCCGTGCTGCAGGGCCTCGTGCAGGATGTCGGGCGTGTTGACCCACAGGTTCTGCCGCGCATAGTCGGCATGCTCGGCGATCTGCTCGCCGAACTCGATGAGCTCCCACTTCGCCGTACGCCAGGTGAAGTACGTATACGACTGCGTGAAGCCGAGTTTGGCCAGCCCGAACAGCCGTGCCGGCCGGGTGAACGCCTCGGCCAGGAACAGCACGTCGGGGTCGTCGTTCTTCACCTCGGCGATCAGCCACGCCCAGAAGTTGGGCGGCTTGGTGTGCGGGTTGTCCACCCGGAAGATCTTGACGCCGTGCGAGACCCAGTGCCGGACGACGCGCAGCACCTCCTGGTAGATGCCCGCGGGGTCGTTGTCGAAGTTGACCGGGTAGATGTCCTGATACTTCTTCGGCGGGTTCTCCGCGTAGGCGATGGTGCCGTCGGGCAGCACGGTGAACCACTCGGGATGGTCCTTGGCCCACGGGTGGTCCGGGGCGCACTGCAGCGCCAGGTCGAGGGCGACCTCGAGGCCCTGATCGCGTGCGGCGTTGATGAAGTCGTCGAAGTCGTCGATGGTGCCGAGTTTCGGATGGACCGCGTCGTGGCCGCCCTTGCTGCTACCGATCGCCCACGGTGACCCGACGTCCTTCGGGGCCGCGGTCACACTGTTGTTGCGTCCCTTGCGGTGCACCTTGCCGATCGGGTGGATCGGCGGCAGGTAGACGACGTCGAAGCCCATCTTCGCGATGCGGGGCAGCGCCTTGCTGGCGGTGGCGAACGTTCCGTGGACGGCGTTGCCCTTGCTGTCCCACCCGCCGGTGGACCGGGGGAACATCTCGTACCAGGCGCTGAAGCGGGCCAGCGGTCGGTCGACCCAGACGCCGTACTGCTCACCGCGAGTGACGAGTTCGCGCAACGGGTACTTTCGCAGCAGGTCGGCGACCTCGGGCGCGAGTGCTCCGCCGGCGCGGGCGAACGGGTCGCCCGGCTCGCGCAGTTGGACTGCCGCCTCGATCAGCGGATAGCGGTCCTGGCGCGGCACACCCGTCGCGGCACGCTCCAGTAGTTGTGCGCCAAGAAGCAGGTCGTTGGACAGCTCCGATTCGCCCTGGCCGGCTTCGAGCTTGGCAGTGACGTTCTTCCGCCACGTCGCGAGGGGGTCACCCCAGCCGTCGACCCGGAATGTCCACAACCCGACGGCGGCTGGGGTGAACTGACCGTGGAAGACGTCGGGCATGCGACCGGGTGACATCGGCAACAGTTGTGGCTTGACCTTCGGAGTGGCGCCGACGACCTCCTCGATCGGGACCGCGGCGACCTGTGCGGCCGGGACGCCCGCGGGCGGTTTCGCGAGCCGCGGGTAGGCCGTGCCGTGGTACCTCACGACCAGCGTGGCCGCGACGGCGTCGTGGCCCTCGCGCCACACTACGGCCCTGACCGGCACCACCTCGCCGACCACGGCCTTGGCCGGGAAACGGCCGCCCGAAACCACTGGCGCGACGTCGTCGATCTCGATACGACCGGCCACCACCCAACTCCTTACGCTGGCGCGGCCAAGCCGCCGCGCGCTGTCGTCTGTTTCGTTCAAAGCCTCGTCGCGCCCTATACCCACCGTAGTGTCCGGCTCAACCCAATGGGCCTGATGTAGTCATCACGGCGACCCCTGCACATTTGCTCTTCGCGCACGTGCTCGTCGCGGCAAGCCCAGGATTTATCAGTAAGGTGAAGCCACGTGAAAGCCCTCCGCCGGTTCACCGTCCGCACCCATTTGCCCGAGCGTCTCGCCGCGCTGGAGAGACTGTCGATAAACCTGCGGTGGTCGTGGGACACGCCCACCCAACACCTGTTCGCCACCGTGGAGCCGGAGCTGTGGGACCAGGTGGGGCGCGACCCGGTGGCGTTGCTCGGCGGGGTCAGCCCGAAGCGGCTGGACGAGCTGGCGGTCGACGAATCGTTCCTGGCCCGGCTCGACCACCTGGCTGCGGAGTTGGACACCTACCTGACCCGGCCGATGTGGTACCAGGAGCAGGCCGCCGCGGGCGTCGCACTGCCCAACGGCATCGCGTACTTCTCGATGGAGTTCGGCGTCGCCGAGGTGTTGCCGAACTACTCCGGTGGCCTCGGCATCCTCGCCGGTGACCACCTGAAGTCGGCATCGGACCTGGGGTTGCCGCTCATCGCGGTCGGTCTGTACTACCGGTCGGGCTACTTCAGGCAGTCGCTCACCGCGGAGGGCTGGCAGCACGAGAATTACCCGTCGCTCGACCCGCAGGGTCTGCCGCTGCGGCTGCTCATCGACGCCGAGGGCGAACCCGTTCTGGTCTCGCTGGCGATGCCGGACTCCGCCGAACTCAACGCCCGGGTCTGGATTGCCCAGGTCGGTCGAATTCCGTTGCTGCTGCTGGACTCCGACATCCCCGAGACCGAACACGATCTGCGCGGCGTCACCGACCGGCTCTACGGCGGCGACCAGGAGCACCGGATCAAGCAGGAGATCCTCGCCGGCATCGGCGGGGTGCGGGCCATTCGCGCGTTCACCGCCGTCGAAGGGCTGCCGGAGCCGCAGGTGTTCCACATGAACGAGGGCCACGCCGGTTTCCTCGGCGTCGAGCGCATCCGCGAACTCGTCACCGACGGCGGCCTCGACTTCGACACCGCGCTCACCGTGGTGCGGTCGAGCACCGTATTCACCACCCACACGCCGGTGCCCGCGGGCATCGACCGATTCCCGGTGGAGATGGTCAAGCACTACTTCGGCAGATCTGGGGCGAGCGAAGCGACGGGGGAAAACCCGCCAGGCACCCCGTCGGGGGCGAATTCGCGGTTGCTTCCCGGCGTGCCGCTGGACCGCATCGTCGCGTTCGGCGCCGAGGACGATCCGGCCAAGTTCAACATGGCGCACATGGGCCTGCGGCTGGCGCAGCGCGCCAACGGAGTGTCGCTGCTTCACGGCCGGGTCAGTCGCGGAATGTTCAACGACCTGTGGCCAGGTTTCGACACCGCCGAGGTGCCGATCGGCTCGATCACGAACGGCGTGCACGCACCGACGTGGGCGGCGCCGCAATGGCTTGAGCTGGGCCGCGAGCTGCTCGGCAGCGACGACCTCGGCTCGCTGAGCGAGCCCGACACCTGGGAGCGGCTGCAGCAGGTCGATCCCGGTCACCTGTGGTGGATCCGCTCGCAGCTGCGTGCGCTGCTGATCGACGACGTGCGGGCCAGGGTGCGCCGGTCGTGGCTGGAGCGCGGCGCGTCGGACGCCGAATTGGGTTGGATCGCAACAGCGTTCGATCCGAATGTGCTGACCATCGGATTCGCCCGACGGGTGCCGACGTACAAGCGGCTGACGCTGATGCTGCGCGACCCGGAGAAGCTCGAGCAGCTGCTGCTCGACGAGAAGCGTCCCCTCCAACTCATCGTGGCGGGCAAGTCGCACCCGGCCGACGACGGCGGCAAGGCGCTGATCCAGCAGGTGGTGAAGTTCGCGGACCGGCCCGAGGTGCGGCACCGCATCGCGTTCCTGCCCGACTACGACATGTCGATGGCCCGGCTGCTCTATTGGGGCTGCGACGTCTGGCTGAACAACCCGCTGCGCCCGCTGGAGGCGTGCGGCACGTCGGGCATGAAGAGCGCGCTGAACGGCGGACTCAACCTATCGATCCGCGACGGCTGGTGGGACGAGTGGTACGACGGCGAGAACGGCTGGGAGATCCCGACCGCCGACGGGGTGATCGACGAGTCCCGTCGCGACGACCTGGAAGCCGCCGCGCTCTACGACCTGCTGGAGAACTCCGTGACCACGCGGTTCTACGACCGCGACGAGCACGGCATCCCGACCCGCTGGGTCGAGATGGTGCGGCACACGCTGCGGGTGCTCGGCCCCAAGGTGCTGGCGTCGCGGATGGTGCGCGACTACACCCAGAAGTACTACGCGCCTGCCGCCGCGTCGTTGCACCGGACCATCGAGCCCGTCGACGGCGTGCCGTTCGGCGCGGCCCGGCAGCTGGCGTCCTACCGGCAGCGGGCGCACGACGCCTGGCCGAAGATCCAGATCACCGACGTGGACAGCTACGGGCTGCCGGATACGCCGCTGCTCGGCTCCGAGCTCACCCTGACCGCGACCGTGCAGCTGGCCGGGCTACGCCCCGACGAGGTGGTGGTGCAGGCCGTCGTCGGACGGGTGGACGCCGGCGACGCGCTGGTGGATCCGGAGACCGTGCCGATGGCCCACACCGGGACGGCCGACGGTGGCAACGAGGTGTTCTCGACGACGACGCCGCTGCCGGTCGCCGGGCCGGTGGGCTACACGGTCCG
>NZ_JAVRPS010000310.1:0-7191 GCF_032162105.1 Mycobacterium sp.
CGAGGCGGCGATGCTGTCGGGCTGATCGGGCGCGATGGGCAGACACAGTGCGTGGCCACCGGCGTCGTCGACCATGGCGGCGAGCATCAACGAGTTCGTGTCGAGCACCTGTCCACGCGTCGGAACCGTACCGAGGGGCCGGATTTCGTCGCCCGTCGGAAGGATCGCGACGACCGGCCGGCGGCGCACCAGGACGGTGGCGTGGCCCGCGGCGGCCAGCGCGGCCGTGTCGATCGGCCGGATCCGGTGCCCGGAATCCACGACGACCTGGCCGACCCTGATGTCCTCACCGACCTGCCGAACGTGGCGCCCAGCCACGACCGCGGTACGGACAAGGGCGTCGCCGTCCGCGTCGAACTCCACGTCCTCGCGCATGACCACGGCATCGAGCTGGTCGGGTACCGGATCACCGGTGTCGACGCGCAAAAACCGTTCGCCCCCGACTCTCTGCCGGTGCTGTTCGGACGCACCCGCGGTATCGAGCGCTCGCACCGCGATACCGTCCATCGCCGCTGCGCGATATGACGGCGATGACCACAGTGCCAAGATCGGTTCGGCGGTGATCCGACGAACCGCGCGGGCAAGGCCGACGACCTCGGACTCCACCGGCGCCGCCCGGCCTGAATACGCGCACACCCGCATCCACGCCCGAAACGCCTCCGCCACAGGATCGCCCCCCATATCGTTCCCGGTGCCGTCGACGTGGCACGTCAGGCCCGTGCCGTCCCATTGCGGGGCGACCACTTCGGCGTCGCGTCCGGTGCGGGTGGCATCGGGCAAGGCGCCGGTCACCGGGGACTCCTCCGATGACCGGACCTGATCTGCGGGACCGACGCCCGCGCGCCCTGACCCAACGATCAGCCGCTGATCACGAAGAGTTTCTTGAACGGCTCGGTGACCGTCCACGTGGACTTGGTGCCTTTCGTGAACGAGGCGACGTCACCGGGACGCAGGGTGACCTGCTCACCACTTTCGAGGTCGATGACGAGTTCGCCGTCCAGCGCATGAATGGTCTCGTCCGCGTTGAACGGATAGGGAAAGCTCTGCGGTTCCGAACGCCACAAGCCGACGGCGAGGGTCGCGCCCTCCGACCCCTCGGTGCGGATCCAGTGGACCTCCCCGATCGCCTCGCCGGCCACGATGAACGGCTCCCAGTCCTCCGCCGTGATCACGGAGCGTACGTACTCGGTGGTCTGCGTCGTCATCTCGTCTCTTTCCCCTTCGATTCGTGGTAACTGTCACGAACTTGTGACACATTTTTGTTTAAGCAGTATCGAGACTAGTTGCGTAATGCGGGCACAACACCTCTAATTGCAGGTATTCTATGTAGGCCTAACGCGACACCCAGGTTGAGCTGCGGTGTTATCTGGTTCTAACGCACACGGTACGCAACGTTTTCAACCACCACCTGCATTTTCAGGTGCCCTGGACATTAGTCTGGAGACGCAATGAATTGAGTTACGCAGCCTTTACTCTTTGATATATATCGGTAACAAGTTCGGCTTAGTTTGGGTTATCGCTTCGGTTGAATTTCTGACCGAATTCAGCCCCTTACTGACCGAGGATTATTCCGATGACGCTAGCGCCAGAATCCGGCACGGCCGCCCGCAGGGAGTTAACGATCGTTCGGGGGGCGTGCCCGCACGACTGCCCCGACACGTGCGCGATGCTCTACTCCGTCGATAGGGGCAAACTCGTCGACGTCAAGGGCGATCCGGAGCACCCGATGACCCGCGGCGGACTCTGTGTGAAGTTGAAGAACTTTCCCGAGCACCATTATCAGTCGGACCGCTTGATGTCCCCGATGCGACGCGTCGGCCCCAAGGGCGAGGGTTCTTTCGAGTCGGTGAGCTGGGACGATGCGCTAGCCGAAATCAAGTACCGATGGACAGAGATCATCGACGGCTACGGCAGCCAGGCGATCATGCCGCACGCCTACCTCGGACATCAGGGTGTACTCAACGGCCTCACCTCCGGCGATGCGTTCTTCAACAGGCTCGGGTCGACCGTGGCGGAAAAGACTTACTGCGAGTCCGGGTCCTCGACCGCGTGGCACATGACGGTCGGCGGCACCGGCGGACTCGACGTCGAGTCGATGGCGTACTCGAAGTACATCATCGTGTGGGGCATGAACATGACCAGCACGAATCTGCACGGCTGGCCGTTTCTGCTGCAGGCGCGCAAGGAGAACGGCGCCAAGATCGTCGTCATCGACCCAGTGCGAACCCGAACCGCGCGTCAGGCTGACTGGCACATTCCCATCCGGCCCGGCACCGACGGGGCGCTGGCGATGGGGCTGATCCACGAAATCATCGCCCAGGGCCTGACCGATGTCGACTACGTCGAGAAGTACACGGTCGGTTTCGACGAATTAGCCGAGCGCGCAAGGCAATACCCGCCGGAGCGGGTCGAGGCGATCACCGGTATCCCGGCCGAGGACATTCGCACACTGGCCCGTGAGTACGCCACCACCGCGCCGGCAGCGATCCGCCAGGGTGTGGCGATCGAACGTAGCAGGGGTGGTGGGCAGGCCATTCGCGCCATCACGTGCCTTCCGGCGTTGGTGGGGGCATGGCGGCATGTCGGCGGCGGCACCATGGAGATGCCGATCTGGGAGTTTCCGACCCTGTTCGACCGGATCTGCAAACCCGAATGGATTCCCGAAGGCACCCGGGTGGTGAACGAACTCGATCTCGGCGCCGCATTGACCGGTGAAATGGAACTGGATCCGCCAATCAAATCGCTGTTCGTCTACAACTCCAACCCGGTGTCGCAGGGGCCGGCGCAAACCAAGACGATGCACGGACTCATGCGCGAGGACCTGTTCACGGTGGTCAGCGACCACTTCGTCACCGATACGGCGAAGTTCGCCGACCTTGTGCTCCCGGCGACGATGCAGGCCGAACAACTCGACATCATGGTCACGTGGGGCCACTTCTACATATCACTGAATCAACCGGCCATCCCGGTACCGGGTGAGTGTGTGCCCAACGTCGAACTGTTCCGCCGCCTGGCCAAGACGATGGGATTCGACGACGACTACTGGGACCGCACCGACGAGGAGATGCTGATCGACTTCCACGACTGGGACGCGCCAGCGTTGGAAGGCATCACGTGGGACATGCTCAAAGAACTCGGCTACATGCGGCTAAACGTGGGAGCGCCGGACACCAGGGCCCCGCACGCGGAAGGCAACTTCCCAACCCCGTCGGGAAAATGCGAGTTCAAATCCAGTCTCGCCGAGGGCGGTAACTTCGTGGTGCCGGTGTGGCGTTCGATGTACGAGGCGATGCAACCCGGCGGCTACGTCGACCCGCTCCCGGACTACGTGCCGCCGTTCGAATCACCGGACTCCAACCCGGAATTGGCCGCGCGCTTTCCGCTCAGCATCGTTACCCCCAAACCGCACGCATTCCTCAACAGTCAGTACGGCAACGCCGCGGACAAGCAGCGCAGCCAGGGAGAGCAGCGGGTGTTCCTGCATCCTGACGATGCCACCGCTCGCGGCATAACATCGGGCGATGTGGTGCGGGTGTTCAACGACCGCGGCGAGTTTACTGGTCCCGCACACCTCGACGAAGCGCTGATGCCCGGCCTGGTCATGGCCAACGTGGGCCACTGGCAGTACAAGAGTTCCGGCAGCACCGTCAACGCAATCACCCTCGACAAACACAATCAACTCGGAAATGCGGGGGTCTACTCCGACAACCTGGTCGAAGTCACCAAGACGACAGTGCTCGCGTAGTCGCTGTAATCCCCGGCAAACCCGCACGGCCTCCCTGCTACCAACGCACTAGGACACATGCATGTCACTCGCCTCGCAGGTCCCGCGCACCTAGGCCGTCACCGACCTTCGGGGACGCGACCTGCGCGACCTGCGCATCTCGGTCACCGATCGATGCAACTTCCGCTGCACCTACTGCATGCCCCGCGACAAGTTCGGACCCAACCGCACCTTCATGTCGCGTTCCGAACTGCTCGACGCGGAGGAGATCGAGCGCCTGGCCCACACGTTCACGCGGCTGGGTGTGCGAAAAATTCGGCTGACCGGCGGCGAGCCACTCGTCCGGCCGGCAATCGTCGACATCGTCTCCCGGCTCGCCGCGCTCGACGTGGACCTCGCGCTGACCACAAACGGGTCCCTGTTGCCGCGGATGGCCTCCGCGCTCGCTGCGGCGGGGCTGAAGCGGGTAACGGTCAGCCTCGACTCACTCGAGCACGCGACGTTTCGCTCGGTCACCGACGCCCGCTACAGCGTGGCGGACGTACTTGCCGGCATCGACGCGGCGGTCGACGCCGGACTGGGCCCGGTCAAGATCAACACCGTCGTGCAGCGAGGGACCACCGGTGACGCCGGGCTCAGCTCGGCACTCGATGTCGCGGATCACTTTCGGGGTACCGGACACATAGTGCGGTTCATCGAGTTCATGGACGTCGGCACCACGAACGGCTGGCAGCCTCGAGACGTGGTGCCCGCAGCGGAAATCCTGGCCGCGCTCGACGCACGTTTCGGAGTCGAACCGGTCGACCCGGCCTACGCCGGCGAAGTCGCCACGCGGTACCGGTACTGCGACGGCTCGGGCGAGTTCGGCATCATCAGGTCGATGTCGGTGCCGTTTTGCGGTGACTGCACGCGGGCCCGGCTGTCGGCGGACGGAAAGTTCTACACTTGCCTGTTCGCGGCCACGGGACTAGATCTCCGCGGACCAATTCGCCTCGGCGCCACCGATGCCGATCTGTCCGAGGTTGTCGCCCGGCATTGGGCATCCCGTAGCGACCGCTACTCCGAACTGCGCGGCACCCACGACCCCACCCGCCCCCGGATCGAGATGTCCTACATCGGTGGCTGACACCGTCACCCTAGGTACATCAAACCCCCGGAGTGGCATGGCCCACCGCAGAGTTACCGCAGCGACACCGGCCGACTGACCACGCTGGAAACTAGCCGGCGTCCACGGGTCCGGCCCGTGCCGCGGCGCGCGCCGGTCCCGCGCCCCACCCGTCGAATGCCACAGCCACATCCACGGTGACCACGACATCGAGGTCGTCCACGGCGCAGTGTGCGGCGGCGGCTCCCATCGCTCGCGACACCGCCGACGCCTGGGCGCACGCCGCGTCGGCCCCCGCCGTCAGCCGCGCCGCCGCGGCCAGTGCGGCGAGGTCGGCAGCCGCCTGGGCGCGGTGGCGCGCCACCACGACCGACCCGAGGTAGGCGTCGGCAATCGTGATCGACAGCAGCATCGCCATCATCACCGCGGCCACGATGCTGGCCGATCCACGATCATCGCCCCGCCGGCTCGACCGCCGACACCCCCTCCGCCGCAACGGTGAGACCGGGTAGCAGCGGTGAGCGGGTGCTGACTCTGGCGATGACGAACTCGCCATCGCGCCGCAATTGCACAACTGCCCTGTCCGGGGCGATCCCGCGGGCGGCCTCCACGGCGGTGCGGTCATCTCCGCGGGCGGCCAGCCGCGCCGCCTCCCGCGCCGCATCGACACAACGCACCTGCATCGACACCGCGGTAAGTCCCGCCACACACAACACCAGCACGACGACCAGCGACGCGATCGCGAACGCAGCCTCGACCGTGACACTGCCCGCATCATTGCCAATCCCCCGAGTCGCCGCGCTCCTGCCCGCCGCCCTCAGACGTTGGTGTTCAGCGCCCGGGTGATGATGTTGGTCAGCGCGCTCACGATCGAGTCGCCGGTGACCACCGTGTAGAGGATGGCGCCGAACGCCGCCGCAGCAATGGTGCCGATGGCGTACTCCACCGTCGACATCCCGGACTCGTCGACCGCAAGCATGGTCAACCGCACCTTCAACTGACGAAAGACGTTGTTCATCTTCGTGTTTCCTCCTCATTGGTCCTCCTACCCGCGGCACACCCGCGAAGCGACAACTCGGTGGGCCCGCTCACCACACGCCTGACCGCAAAACGTCACCGGCCAGGCCCACAACCACCGGCACGATGCCAAGACACAGGAAGGCCGGCAGATAGCACAAGCCGAGTGGGCCCGCGATCAGGACCGACGCACGCTCGGCGGCGGCCTGCGCCGCGTCACCGGCGTCGAGCCGGGACTGGTCGGCGAGGTCGGCCACGCCCTGCGCCAACGCAGTGCCCGACGACGCCGACCGTCGCGCAAGCCGCAGTAGCGCCGTCATCCGCTGATCCCCCGACTGGCCGGGATCCGACCATGCGGTCGCGGGCGCGGCGCCCAGCGTCAGCAGATCCGCCGCCCGCGCGAGCACGCCGGCCAACTGGTGCGGGGCGGACGGTCGAGTCGCGGCGGCGGCAGTGGCCACCGCCATGCCCGAGGTCAGGCAGGCCGCGAACACGTCGAGGCTGGATGCGACGGCAAGGGGATCGCGGGACCGGTCGGCTGCCGGTGGACGGGGGTGGGCCGCGGCGGTCGCCCGGTCGAGCCGCCGCCCGGCCCGCGCGGAGTTACCGCCGATCAGCAGTGCCACGGCCAGCAGCACCGCGGACCAGCTCATGTCAGCACCCGGTTTGTGATGCGGTCCGACCACGCCAGCCCGCAGCACGCCAGGGCAACGCCGATGACGAGCAGCCAGCCGCCGGGACCGCCGGACAGGAGAAAGCGCACCGGGGCGGCACCGATCAGTTCGCCAAGGCCGACACCCAGTAGCGGCAGTCCGGCCAGGATCACCGCCGTCGCGCGGGCACCGGCCATGCCCGCGGTCACCCGGGACGCGTAACGATCCCGTTCGACGATGTCGCGGTGCGCCGTGCGCATCAGCGTCGCGATGGCCAGGCCGTGCGTCTGGGCCAGCTGCCAGCACACCGCCAAGCGCTCCCACTGGGCTGGCAACATCGATTGCGCGGCAACGGCTCTCAGGCCCGTCCCGACGTCGGCACCAAGCCGCGCCCGGGCCGCCACCGCACTCAATTTGGCGGCGACCGGACCGTCCACTTCGGATGCGGCGGTCTCGAAGGCCGCGATGGGGTGGGCGCCGACGCGCAGTTCACCGACCAGGACGGAGAGCGCTCCCTGCAGGGCGGCGGATTCCTCGGCACGCTGGGCGCTCAGGACGGCCCTGCGCCGTCGCGCGGCCAGCGTCAGCGCCAGGATCGCGAACGCCAGGACCACGGTGATCGGCACGACGAGCACCAGCGCGACGACGCACGCACTTCCCGCGAGTACCCGCACGGAGCGTCGCGCCGGTCT
>NZ_JAVRPS010000311.1:0-13874 GCF_032162105.1 Mycobacterium sp.
GACTCGATCGTCGACGAGTTCGCCGAGAACGAGGACCTGCCCAACACCACGAATCCCGATGACTGGGCGCGTATCTCGGGCAAGAAGGGCGAACGGATCGTCTACATCCGCACGCTCGTCACCGGGAAGAGCAGCAGCGCCAGCCGTGCCATTGACACCGAATCGAACCTGGGGCAGTACCTCTAGACGGGCTTGCCGGATGCGTCGTGTTCCTCGAGGGCCAGGTACGCGTCGCGGCCTGCGAGGCTCACCGCCACGTCGGCGATCAGCGGGTCGAAGAAGCGTTGCCGGTACAGCGGGTCGACGCTGGTGCTGACGGTGAAGTAGAGGCCGGACAGCACGGCAACGATCAGCGACATGTGCACCACCGTCTGCGGCACCGGTATGTGAATGCCGAACCACGTTCCGGCGCAGGGGGTTGGCCCACCGCGCAGGTCTGCTCTGCCGACCACAGCACCGCGACGTCGTAGGGGACGGCGATCACGCCGAGCGCAAGGAAGAATGCGAACACGCCCGTGGTGAAGAACACCACCTGGATCGCTTGGGACACCACCATCACCGCGACGACGTTGAACTGTTCACCCCTCGACAGGGGAGTGCGGACCGGGTCGTGGTCGATGCATTCGGCCAGTGGCGTGCCGGCCAGCAGGTCTCTCGGATCGCTCCGCTCGGCTCGGTCGTCGCGCAGCGCGCGCACCTCGTCGCGGATGGTGGTCACCATGAAGAGCACTGCGATCAGGGCCAGAAATCCGATCACCTGCCACAACCGTTGCCGCGTCATCCTGGCGGCCAACTGCCATAGTTCGCCGGTGAAGAAGACCACCACGGTCAACATCAGCAGGGGCAGCGCGCGGCTCAACAGGGAACCCGCCGCACCGAGTTGTACCGAGGCGAACCGGA
Source organism: Mycobacterium sp. (assembly GCF_032162105.1). Taxonomy (GTDB): domain Bacteria; phylum Actinomycetota; class Actinomycetes; order Mycobacteriales; family Mycobacteriaceae; genus Mycobacterium. The sequence continues at coordinate 901 of NZ_JAVRPS010000311.1, forward strand.
ACGCCCACAAGGCGATCGAGCCGAAACCGATGTAGGTCAGCCAGATCGCGAGCAAGGTGATGAGCACGAAGATCGGCGCCTCCGCGGCAGCCGCGCCCGACCACCCGTCGACCGTCACCGGCGTGATCACCACGAAGATCGCCATCACCAGCAGGGCGGCGGTGCGGCGGCCTGCCTTGCCGAGTCTTGTTCCGCTGTGGTGGAGCAGATACAGCGCGAAGGGTGCGGCGGCTAGGACCGCGGCGATGACGCCCAAACGCACCGCGTAGCCGTAGTGAGGGTGTCACCGCTGACCTCTGCGAGCAGCATCGTCGTCGCGGTGAGCGCGCCGACGCCGCTGACCACCGGTGCGGACCGGACGATTAGGTCGCGGGAGCGGACCCGCCGGGTCAGGACCAGCGGCAGCCCACGACCAAGAAACCAGTCGTTGATCTGCTGCATGTCGGACACGGCTGACATTGTGGTGGACTTGTGCCGCTATGGCGAGGGGACGCACGTCGACATGGGGCATATCGGCCCGCTCGGCGTTCGTGGCGGCCAGCGTCGTGTTCGTCGTCCTCGGCATCGCGGGCGCGGGCTTGGCCACGGTGCTCTACCGCACGATGCTGTCGGGCGTCGACAGCGCCGCGGCCGTCCGGATCAGTGAGATCGCCGACGCCGTCCAGACCGCAGGGCCCGCCGGGGTGGAGCCGGCACTGCTGCAGACTGATCAGCGGGTCGTCGCCGTGCAGGTCATCACGGCGGACGGCAGCGTCGTGCGCCGGTCGGCGTCGGCGCCGGACGTCCCGCTGCTCCCACTCGTCGGCGTCAGTGGCGGGCCGCACATCGGAATGCCTGAGCAGACGTCGCCTTTCGGCCGGATCAGGTTCAGCGCGCTCACCGTGGACGCTCCCGACGGCCGTTACACCATCCTGGTTGGCGAGGGCAGCGCGACGATCGCCTCCACCGTGCGGACTGTGGTCGTCGTGCTGGCGTTGGCCGCGCCGTTCGTCATCGCCGTGTCCGGCGCCGCCACCTACCTTCTGGTCCGGCGCTCGATGAGGTCGGTGGACGAAATCCGTTCCCGCGTGGCCGACATCAGCGCCTCGGACCTCACCGAGCGGGTTCCGGTGCCAGACAGCCGCGACGAGATCGCGGCACTCGCAGTGACCATGAACGAGATGCTGGCCCGGATCGAGGCGGGCCATGCCGCCCAGAAGCGCTTCGTCGGCGACGCATCACACGAGCTGCGTAGCCCGTTGACCACGATCATCTCGGCGCTCGAGGTGGCGGTCACGCATCCCGAGCTGCTCGACGCGGACCTGGCCACTGGCACGCTGATCCCCGAGGCGCAACGGATGAAGACGCTCATCGACGATCTGATGCTGCTCGCCCGCGCCGACGAACGGGGCCTCACGGTGGCCGACGACGACGTCGACCTCGACGACCTCGCGTCCGCCGAGGTGGAACGACTGCGCCGCAAGACATCGCTCGACGTGCGCGCCGACATCAGCCCGGCCCGCCTCACCGGTGACGCCGAGGCACTGTCCCGGGTGCTGCGCAACCTACTCGACAACGCCGCCAGGCACGCCGCAGCGCGCGTCGAGGTGGACGTGCGTCCCGCGGACGGTTTCGTACTGGTCGACGTCGCCGACGACGGGCCGGGCATCCCGGCGGTCGACCGCTCACGGGTGTTCGACCGCTTCGTCAGGCTGGACCAGGACCGCTCGCGCGACACAGGGGGCACCGGCCTCGGCCTGGCGATCGTGCGGGAGATCGTGATGGCGCACGGCGGCACGGTGTCGATCGATGACCGCGTCGGCGGCGGAACGGTGGTCAGCCTTCAGCTGCCGTTGGCGTAGGCACCCGACTCGAGCCGGTAGCCGATCCCACGGACGGTCTGAATGGTGTTGGTGCCGAACGGAATGTCGATCTTGCGACGTACGTAGCCCACGTACACCTCGACCACGTTGTCGGCGCCCTCGTAGTGCGCGTCCCAGACGTTCTGCAGGATCTCGGTCTTGGTGACGACGGTGTCCTTGTTGCGCATCAGATACTCGAGCAGACCGTACTCGCGGGGCGTCAGCGAGATCGGCGACGCGTCCCGCTGGACGACCCGACGGGCGGGGTCCAGCGACAACGAGCCCGCCGTCAGGACCGGCGGTCGTTGCGGCGCGGAACGGCGCACCAGCGCTCGGAGCCGGGCCACCAGCACGAGGAAGGAGAACGGCTTGGTCATGTAGTCGTCGGCGCCAAGTTCGAAGGCGTCGGTCTGGTCGTACTCGCCGTCCTTGGCGGTCAGCATGAGCACCGGGGTCCAGACGTCCCGCGCACGCATGCGGCGCAGGACCTCGTAACCGCTCAGACCGGGCAGCATGATGTCGAGCACGATCACGTCGAAGTCGTTCTCGACCGCCTGCCGCAGCCCGTCGACACCGTTGGCCGATCCGGTGACCACGCAGCCCTCCGCGCGCAGACCGATCGCCAGGGTCGACGCGAGGAGGGGTTCGTCCTCGACTACCAGGACCTTCATGTCGGAGCTGATTCTTCCATTGGCGCGGCGGGTGGCAGGGTGTCGGCCCGGTATCGGTCGCGCGCCACCAGCGTCAGCTTGAGGTCATCGATCAGTGGGTCGAGGAACCGCGAGCGGTACTCGCCGTCGACGACGGCCCGGGCACTGACGTACATGAACGTCAGCGCGGCGAGGAAGAGGGCGACCTGGATCAGCGCCTGGGGCACGGGGATCGTCATGCCAAGCAGCGTCCCGTCGCTGGGGCCGTTGCGCGTCCACATCGCAAGGAGTTCCGGGCTGAGCACGATCAGACCGAGCACCAGGAAGATGCCAGCGGTGACGATGGCGACCATCAGGATCTGCGTGATCTGCGATGCCGCAAGCACGAAGACGACGTTGAGCCGCTCCAGCCGGGTCAGCCCGACCGATGCCGTCGCGGATTCCAGCGTCGGTTCGACTCGTTTGAGCAGGCTGGAGACGACGAATACGGCCGCGATCAGCAGCAGAAACGCCAGCGCCAGCCACAGCCGCTGGCGGCTGATCGTCGACGCCATGGCCCAGACGGGGGCGTTGAAGAACACCAACACGGTGAGCAGCACCACCGGTAGCGCACCGACCAACAGGTCGCCCACCGCCGCCAGCTGTGACAGCGTCAGCTTGGCCGCCCACCCGAGCACGGAGCCGATGCCGGAAGCGGTCAGCGCCAACACGATTGCGACGACCACGCCGGTGGTGATGAGGGCCTCGAGGTCGCGCTGGATCGCCGCGGATGCCACGCCAACGGCCACCGACACCGCTGCGCTGATCGCCTGCGCCCGGTTGGTCACCATCCGGGCCACGAGCCAACCGGCGAGAATCGCCAGCGGTATCGCGAGCGCGAGGAGCGCGAGCACGGCCCACTCCTTCGCGGTGGGTTCGCCGTCGACGTCGATCCTCGCCGAACCGGTCAACAGGTAGATGGCCGTCGTGCAGACCGCTATCGTGGCGAACCCCGCCAGCGCGGGCGCCGACCGAGGCCACACCGCCCGCAGCCGCGCGCGCTGCGTCACCACCGATGGCAGGCCGCGGTCGAGAAACCAGCGCTCGGCGGCGCGTCGCGCGGCTACTTCGGATGGGGTCATCGATGGCCTCCGCCAGGTCTCGCTGTCAATCGTGAAAGGCGCTCCGGTCGGGCGATGCCGTGAGCTGAACGGCCGCGCGCCACAGCAGGAGCCCCGTCTGCACGCCGATCGCAATGGACATCATCGAGATCAGCGTCGCGGTGAACACCGCGGTGCTGTGGGTGCCGAGGAGCTGCGTGATGCCCATGAAACCCAGTGACCCAGGAACCAGCAGCCAGAAGCCGGGCACCACCAGCGACATCGTCGGCGGTGTGGTGGGGCGGTGGGATATCGCCAGCGCGAACAGGATTAGCGCCAAGCCGCCGCCGAACCCGCTGGCGTAGCTGCCGAGAATTTCATTGCCGATCCACTGGCCCGCATAGGCGACGTACAGCATCACAACCATCCACGGCAGGAATTTCGCCGGGGGAGCGAAGTTCAGCCATATCCCGAGTCCGTAGACCAGCACCCCAAGGAACGGCGCCCACGGGCCGAGGTGGTTCAACTGCGTCGTGACGAGGTTGGCGTCGGCGACGCCCGCGACCTGTGCCGCGATGAGGATGCCGAACGCCAACTGAGCGATCTGCATGAAGCCTGCCACCAACCGGCTGGCGCCGGACACCACATGGTGAGTGGCGAGCTCGATGACCGCCAGCGTGATGGCGGCACCGGGGAGGAAGGTGGCCAGTGGCGCCGCGAGCGCGCGCAGGCTGTCGGTCCCGACGTGCCATCGGTTCTCGAAACTGAACACGATGAATGCGACCAGGAACGCGCACACGGTCGGGAGCATGTAGCCGATGGCCTCGATGCGACGCCCGATCACGCTCAGCCCGCCGACAAGCAGACCAAGGATCGCGGCACCGTAGAGACTCCACGGTGTCGGCTGCAGGATCAGTGCCAGCCCGACGCTCTGCACCGCGTAGCCGATAATTGTGATCCAAACCGGAAATCGCTTGTCCAGATTACGAATTCGGTCGAGTTCGGCCATGCCATCCGCAGGGCTGACCGTTCCCGACGGTGCCTGCGCCACCAACGTGGCCAACGGGAAGGACTGGTCGTAGCGCACATTGAAATCAGGGTTGGCGATGTAGATGCCCTCGCCCGAGGCGCTGCCGACCTGCACGTAGTTGGGAAGCGCCAGGAACTCGTGGTCGAGGCCGTACGCGCGAGCTGTCTGCTCCATCACCCGGTGCACCATCGTGACCGGATAGTTCGCCGCGGCCATCGCAGCGCCGAGCGCGGCCACGAACCGCGGCGCGGCTACATCGGGTTGCTCGGACGGCACGGTCGCAGGCTACTGCGGGACGTCGCCTAGGCTGACCATATGCAACGGATCATCGGAACCGAGGTCGAGTACGGCATCTCCTCGCCGTCCGATCCGACCGCGAATCCGATCCTCACGTCGACCCAGGCTGTGCTGGCATACGCGGCCGCCGCGGGGATCCAGCGCGCCAAGCGCACCCGGTGGGACTACGAGGTGGAATCGCCGCTGCGTGACGCGCGCGGATTCGATCTGAGCAGGGCGACGGGCCCGCCGCCGGTCGTCGACGCCGACGAGGTCGGTGCGGCCAACATGATCCTCACCAACGGGGCGCGGCTGTACGTCGACCACGCCCATCCGGAGTACTCGGCGCCCGAGGTCACCGACCCGATGGACGCCGTGATCTGGGACAAGGCAGGCGAACGCGTCATGGAGGCCGCCGCCCGCCACGTCGCCAGCGTGCCCGGTGCCGCCAAGCTGCAGCTGTACAAGAACAACGTCGACGGCAAGGGCGCCTCGTACGGCTCGCACGAGAACTACCTGATGTCGCGCCAGACCCCGTTCTCCGCGATCATCGCCGGTCTGACGCCGTTCCTGGTGTCGCGCCAGGTGATCACCGGGTCCGGCCGGGTCGGCATCGGCCCCGGGGGCGACGAGCCCGGTTTCCAGTTGACGCAGCGCGCGGACTACATCGAGGTCGAGGTCGGCCTGGAGACCACCCTGAAGCGCGGCATCATCAACACCCGCGACGAGCCGCATGCCGACGCCGACAAGTACCGGCGACTGCACGTCATCATCGGCGACGCCAACCTCGCGGAGACGTCGACCTACCTCAAGGTCGGCACCACCTCGCTGGTGCTCGACCTCATCGAGGAGGGTTTCGACCTCGCCGACCTGGCGCTGGCCCGGCCGGTGCACGCCGTTCACGTGGTGAGCCGGGACCCGTCGCTGCGTGCCACGGTAGCCCTCGCAGACGGCCGCGAGCTGACCGCGCTTGCGCTGCAACGCATCTACCTCGACCGGGTGGCCAAGCTCGTCGACTCCCGTGACCCGGATCCGAAGGCCGCGCAGGTCGTCGAGACCTGGGCAGGAGTGCTCGACCTGCTCGAGCGCGATCCGATGGAATGCGCCGAGATCCTCGACTGGCCCGCCAAGCTGCGGCTGCTGGAGGGATTCCGGCGTCGGGAGAACCTGGGCTGGTCAGCGCCCCGCCTGCACCTCGTCGACCTGCAGTACTCCGACGTCCGGCTGGACAAGGGCCTCTACAACCGCCTGGTGGCGCGCGGCTCGATGAAGCGGCTCGTCACCGAACAACAGGTGCTCGATGCGGTCGACAACCCGCCAACCGACACGCGCGCGTACTTCCGTGGCGAATGCCTGCGGCGGTTCGGCGCGGACATCGCCGCGGCCAGTTGGGACTCGGTGATCTTCGACCTTGGCGGCGACTCGCTGGTGCGGATTCCCACGCTGGAACCCCTGCGGGGAAGCAAGGCACACGTCGGTGCGTTGCTCGATTCGGTCCACAGCGCCGCGGAACTCGTGGAACAGCTCACGAACTGACGCTCCAGGCGATCCCAGGCAATTCGGCCCTCGAACGGTAGTGTGGAGTAGAACCGGCGGGCTGCGAGCCCGCCGATGACGAGCAGGAGGCAGCGATGGCTCAGGAGCAGACCAAGCGTGACGGTGGTGGCGGCGATGACGACGATCCCACCGACACCACTGCGGCTGGCCAGGAGCGTCGCGAGAAGCTCACCGAGGAGACCGACGATCTGCTCGACGAGATCGACGACGTCCTCGAGGAGAACGCCGAGGACTTCGTGCGGGCATACGTCCAAAAGGGCGGACAGTGACCTGGCCGCATAGCGACAAGCTGGCCTTCAATCAATCGATTTCCCGAGCCTCCGCCATGGACTCCTCGTCCTTCTCGGAGATGCTGCGCCGGCAGGCTCCGCATCTGCTCCCGGCGGGCAGCACCGTCGGGTCCGATGGCGTGCCGCCGAGCCCGACGAACGCGCTGCCGCACGGCACCACGATCGTCGCCCTGAAGTTTCCCGGCGGCGTGCTGATCGCCGGTGACCGCCGGTCGACGCAGGGCAACATGATCGCGGGCCGCGACGTCCAGAAGGTGTACGTCACGGACGACTACACGGCCACCGGCATCGCAGGGACGGCCGCGATCGCCGTCGAGTTCGCCCGGCTGTACGCGGTCGAGCTGGAGCACTACGAGAAGCTCGAGGGCGTGCCGCTGACGTTCGCAGGCAAGGTGAACCGGTTGGCCATCATGGTGCGCGGTAACCTCGCGGCGGCGCTGCAGGGTTTCATCGCGTTGCCGCTGCTGGTGGGTTACGACCTCGACGACCCCGACCTACAGGGCGCGGGACGGATCGTGTCATTCGATGCTGCTGGCGGCTGGAACATCGAGGAGGAGGGCTACCAGTCGGTCGGTTCTGGCTCGATCTTCGCGAAGTCGTCGATGAAGAAGCTGTACGGCCGCGTGGTTGACGCTGAGTCCGCGCTGCGGGTGGCCGTCGAAGCGCTCTATGACGCGGCGGACGACGACTCGGCCACCGGCGGTCCCGACCTGGTCCGCGGCATCTATCCAACGGCCGTGGTCATCGCCGTCGAGGGTGCCGCGGAGATCGCCGAGGCCCGCATCGCCGAGTTGGCTCGCGAGGTCATCGAAAGCCGTTCGCGCGCTGACACGTCCGGCCCGCACGACGGGAAGGCCGAGCTGTGAGCTTCCCGTACTTCATCTCACCAGAACAGGCGATGCGTGAACGCAGCGAGCTCGCGCGCAAGGGCATCGCCAGGGGTCGCAGCGTGGTGGCACTGGGCTACGCCGGTGGCGTGCTGTTCGTCGCCGAGAACCCGTCGCGGTCGCTGCAGAAGGTCAGCGAGCTGTACGACCGGGTTGGTTTCGCCGCAGTCGGCCGGTTCAACGAGTTCGACAACCTGCGCCGCGGCGGTATCCAGTTCGCCGACACCCGCGGATATGCCTATGCCCGGCGGGACGTCACCGGACGCCAGCTCGCGAACGTGTACGCACAGACGCTCGGCACCATCTTCACCGAGCAGGCCAAGCCGTACGAGGTCGAATTGTGCGTGGCCGAGGTCGCCCACTTCGGCGAGACCAAAACGCCTGAGCTCTATCGGATCACCTACGACGGGTCGATCAACGACGAGCCGGAGTTCGTCGTGATGGGCGGAACCACCGAGCCGATCATCACCGCGCTCAAGGAGTCCTACACCGAGAACGCCAGCCTGTCCGAAGCGGTGAAAATCGCGGTGGATGCGCTACGGGTCGGCATCGCCAGCAGCAACGGCTCGACTCCCGCTACTGAACTGCGGACACTGGACGTGTCGACGATGGAGGTGGCCATCCTCGACGCGAGCCGGCCGCGGCGAGCCTTCCGCCGGATCACCGGTTCGGCGCTGGAAGCGCTTCTGCCGGCGGTGGAGTCGGAGCCCAAGCCGGAATCGGACGCCCACTAGTACGGCGGGCTTCGGTCTGCGAATTTCCGAACTCGCTGCTTGCGCGGTGGGACCATTTGCTGATGGACCACGACGACCCGGAGAAGCGCATCTCCGAACTCGAACGTCGGCTGGCTGACCCGCGCGCGGTCGGCAACCCCGGGGACAACCAGTTCCCATTCGCGTCAGCGCAGGTCCACAACGTGGCCTTCTCCGACGCATCCCGCGGCCGCGGTTACCACCGAGACGAGGTCGACGCATTTGTCGACCGCGTTGAGGCAATGCTGCGAGATCCGACGGCACGGGGTGGTGTTTATCCAGCGGATCTTGACGATGTGGCGTTCTCCAAGCCGCCCATTGGAAAGCTGGGTTACAGCGAAGCCGAGGTCGATAGGTTTCTGGACCGCGTCAAGGCTGACCTGAGCGGCCGCGTACCGGGCCAGGGGCCGAAGCAACCGGGCCAGGGCCCGGAGGAACCCATCCGCTGTCTGCTCTATCGGTACGCCAGTTCGGACCAGCAAACACCGGTCCTCGCGATCGACGTGGGCAAGGATGCGCTCCGCGTGGTCGACCTGAACGGCAATGCCCTCATCGCCTCGGTATCGGTTGCGGAGGTGACCGCACAACCGGCGCAATACAGCGGGATTCCCGTGCTGATCGTGGACGGACCCGGTTTGGAAACCTTGACCATCATCCCGCACCCACCACCGGGTCAATGGCGCACGTCGCCCAAGTCGAAGAAAGCCCGCTTACCTTGTCGTAGAGGCGGAATGGCTCGTGCTTGCCGAGAAATTCGGCTTGGCCTCGGATCTGGTCGACGAACGGGGGCCGCAGACCTTCCTCGAACACGTTGGCCGCTTCACCGAGGAGTTCGGGACGCGCGCCCCCACAAGCTGGCGAACGCCTCTGGTGTTGGGGGTGATACTCGTGGTGCCCGGGTGCGTTTACTGGCTCCCCGTCCCCCTCCTCATCGGCGTTCTCTGCCTCATCGTGGCGGCGGTTGCGTGGCGTCTCAAGTGGGAGATTTGACCCCGTTCACGACACGAAAACCTCTGCGGCTCAGGCAACCAGGGTGTTGACCACAGCCTCCGGCTCCGTCCGGTCCCGGTACAACCGCCAGAGCTGATCCGCCAACTCGTCCGGGTTGAGAGTGGACACCGACACGTTCCCGAACAGATCCGGTTGCTTGAGCAGCGCCCGATGGAGGTCGCCCCGCTAGATGAGCCCGCCGATGGTCAACGTGCCCGGGTAGATCCCGGCCGGCGCCAACGCGGCATGCAACGTCACCGCGTAGTTGCGCAATGCCGCCGAGGCCAGGGCCAGGCCGCCAAGCGGTGGCATCGGGACGACACTGCTCAGACCGCCTGCGAAGAGCAGTCCGCCATTGCCGCGTTCGCTCAGTTCGGGGAGGAGCAGCGAGGCGAAGTCCACCGCGGGCACGACGCCGACCAGGGCAGCCTCGGCACCCGCCACATCGAGGGCGGTGATGTCGGCCAACGGAGCGGTGGCGGCGGGTCCGTAGTAACCCACGTCGATGCGGCCGAAATGTGCGCGGGCGGCGCAGACTGCCTGGTGAAGGGCTGCCGAGTCCGCCGCGTCGGCGACGAATGCGGCGGCCTCCACGCCGGCGTCGTGAAGCGAGCGGAGGTACTCGTCGTGGCGCGCGGCGGAGCGGGAGATGAGGCCGACGGCGTATCCCTCGGAGCCGAAGCGGTGAGCCACCGACATGCCGAGGCCGGGGCCGACTCTAGCCCCGGGCGGCTGGCCGTCGATGATCATCCCGCGACCCGAATGTGCTCCCGGTCGCCGGTGATGACGGCCAGGATGGTGCGCCACGAATCGGAGTCTGGACGGTCGATGACGTCGGTGTGTGCCCGCGGTCCTGCCATCGGCCTGCCGTCGTCGTAATGTCCGGTGGCCAAACGGATCACACCAGGCATCTCGTCGGGATCGGCGCCGTGCGGTCCGCCCGGCAGGCCCTGGACGAGTTCGATGACGTCGCCTGGCGCGGTCATGGAGAACCGCAGGACGTCCGGGTTGCGGTTGTGCCAGTCACCGGGATCGTCGACGCCCACCCCTGCGCCTGCGGCGGCGAGGTACAGCGTGCGGTCGGCCGTCAGGCCCAGCGCCTCGGCGGTGCCGAGGATGGACCCGCCGTAGGAATGGCCGACGTAGGTCACGGCCACCTGCCTGCCGGTCGCGTCGACCGTGCGGTCGACGTCGGCGCTGAACGCCGCGAGTCTCGGCGCCATCTCCAGCGCGAAGTGGGGATCGGCGGCCTCGGCGAGAGACGTCACCAGATTCGTGCCATGCGGGAACGGGCCGCCGAGGTAGGTAATGGCCGCCACTTCGCCGTGGCTCGCCGCAACGAAGCGCCTTGCGGTTTCGGTGTCGGCGGCCGACCCCCCGATCGTCGTGTTCATGCCGGGCACCAGCACCGCGACGCTCTTGGCCGTATCCAGGTTCCCGTTGAACTCGACCAGAGTGGACCGGGCCGGGTCGAACGCCAGGATCCGTCGGTCGACGCGGTGCCCACCACCAGCCGGGTCGTCGACCTCGCGCAGGAGATCCTGGTAGAAGGCGATGCGCCGCTTGGCATCTGGATCAGAACCGGTCTCGTCGACGATCGCCTGCGCGATGTTGATCCGGTTGGCGGCGGCCCGCATGTCCCACGGCACCCCTTCGGTGTTGCCGACCTGTCGTGGGAAGCCGTCGATCAGCTCGGCGCGTTGTTCTGCCGTCATCGCCGCGATCTGGCCGGCGATCCGCTCTTGGCTCATCGACGGCCAGGCGGCGGGTGCCGTCGGTGCGGCGCCTGCCGGCGTTGACGCGAATGCCTCGTCGATGTCGTGTGCCGCATCGAGGTCGGCGCCGTCAAGCGCTTCCAGCGCGTCGGTGATCTCGCGGGTCAACTCGGCGGCGCGCAGCGCGAGCAGTTGGCGTGCCACGCCGGCGTCGCCGCCGGACATGGCGATCAGCAGCGGCGGGGGAGCCGACGGCGACACGGTGCCGTCGTCGCCAACCTCGAACCCCGCCGCGCGAGCCTCGTCCACCATCGCCGCCGCATCGGCTTGGGCCAAGGCGAGCTGGTCGGCGCCGTCGCGGGCCGTGACGGCGGCTGTGACCAGTGCCCGCGCCAGTGCGGCGCCGTCGGCGGACAACGTTGCGGCGCTGTCACGGGCGGCGTCTGCGGCCTGGCCGGTCCAGAAGGTGCTGCTGCCGTTGACGACTCGCACCGCAGCGCCGACGTGCGCCTGCAGGTCACGCGCGGCCCGATCCCACCCGTCGGCCAGTTCGTGCAGGGAGTCCGGCCGCCACGCCTGCGCCTGTGTGACGGTCGGACGGGTCATGGCCGTTCGAAACGGGCGGCGCCCCTGCCGTCGGCCCGCTCGAACGCATCGGCCGACATGTGTGCCGCGACCGCCCAGCCACGCATGTTGGCGACGACGTCGTCGAGCTTCGCGGCGATCAGGTCGGGCGCGGCGATGCGGCCGACGGCCGACCCCCGCAATTCGTCGGCGTCCAGCGCCGGCCAACGCATTTCGGCCAGCCCGTCGGCCGCCGACATGACTTGATCGGCGATCGCGCGTAGTTGGACCAGGTCGACTTCGGTATTCGCTCCCATGCCTCACCGTGGCAGGTCAGCAGGCAGGCCTGCTCGATTCATCCACAGGCAGGTCGTTGCGCTTGACCCAGAACGCCGAGCCCACCCGACGTACGTCAGCCAAAGGCCCATCACTGTCAGCAGCAGGAAGCAGATCCGCGCAGCCACCAGCAGTCCCGGGCTGGACAGGGTATCGCCCGCACCTGTTTCGATCGCCGAGGGGTTACGAACTGTTGCGTGTTGAGTGTATTTGAGTGTGCGTAAGTGTGTTGAGTTGATGTTGTGAATCTGGCGGATGGGGCGGAGTCGGTTGGGGTGAACCGACATACGGCTTATCGCTGGTTTCGGGAAGGGACGCTGCTGGTGCCCGCGGAGGGGGTGGGCCGGCTGATTCTGGTGCGCACGGCGCCGGCCGGTGATGGCGCGGCCGGTGGTGGGGTATGCGCGGGTGTGCAGCCTTGATCAGCGCGCCGATTTGGATCGCCGGGTGTCGCGGTTGACGGTGTGGGCGACTGACCAGGATCTGACAGTGCGGCAGGTCGTGGTGCAGGTGGGGTTGGGTCTCAATGGCAAACGCCCGAAAATTGGGCCCGGTCTTGTCGGACCCGGATGCGAAGGTGATCGTTGTGGAGCATCGCGACCGGTTGGCCTGTGTCGGGGTGGAGCATGTGGAGGCTGCGTTGTCTGCGCAGGGCAGCCGGATCGTGGTCGCCGGTCCCGGGGAGAGGACCGATGATCTGGTGGGCGACGTCATCGACGTCCTCCCCTCGATGTGTGCCCGGTTGTATTGCCGGCACGGGGCGCGGAACCTGGCGATGCGCGTGCTGGCGGCCACCGAACATGGATCGGGCGAGGCGCCGTGATCGTCGGGATGCGTACCCGGGGTCGGGCCGCCAAGATCGCCGCGGCCACCGGCGGAGCGCATCTTGCCGGTAAGCCCAAACCCGATGGCACACCGTCGTTGTCGCGGTATGTGGATGTGGGTGCCGATTTCGAGGCGCACCGTGCCGCGGTGGAGTCGGTGTCGGTGCTGTTCGACCTGTTTGA
>NZ_JAVRPS010000312.1:0-11324 GCF_032162105.1 Mycobacterium sp.
ATCCGATTCGACAGTCGGATGCTCGGCTCAGTAGGCGGTACCCCGCACACCAACACTGGACCGGCACAGAGCGTGGCGACGGGGCGGCCTCAACTGAGCGTGGTACCCGATCAATCCGAATTCGGGCCGGCAACCGATGACGATGAGCAATGGCAGGAACGCGCATTGTGCGCGCAGACCGACCCCGAGGCGTTCTTCCCCGAGAAGGGCGGCTCGACCCGCGAGGCCAAGCGCATCTGCCTGGGCTGCGAGGTGAAGGACCGGTGCCTGGATTACGCCCTGGCGCATGACGAGCGCTTCGGCATCTGGGGCGGTCTCTCCGAGCGGGAACGCCGTCGCCTCAAGCGCGGCATCATCTGAGCTGACCAACCGCGTTGGGGCTCAGTCGTCGTCGATCGTCGGGTCGATGACGGAGGGCTCGACGCCCAAGAACGTGGCCACCTGGGCCACCAGAACTTCGTGCAACAGGTCGGCGAGTTCGGCGGTGTCCTTTGCCCGCCGCTCGATTGGCTTGCGGAACAACACAATTCGTGCGCGCGTGGCATTGCCCCGCACATCCACCCCTGCCGGGATCAGCCGGGCCAGCGCGATCGGCCCGTCGGCGATCACCTCCGGCGGCCACTGCACGCTGTCGGGGTCCTTCGGTGCGATTCTCGGGATCTCGTCGACCGCGACGTCCAACGTCGAGACGCGCTCCTGCCAACGCCGTTCGATCGGCTCGTAGGCCTCCAGGACCGCCATGTCGAAGAGCTCGGCCCTGCTGCGCCAACCCGGCACGGTGGGCGGCAGCAGCGGACCGCGCATGTCCCGGCCACGGCGTGATCGCGGGTCGGCCATTTGCAGATCGTAACGGTTGCAGATCGGCCGAGGCCTGGCTGCGCGTGTCGTCGTCGCGCGACGTCGCCAACCGATAGCCTCGCTTGCGTGAACGTTCCCCGTCGCTGCTGCCGGCCCGGGTGCCCGCACTATGCCGTGGCGACGCTGACCTTCGTGTATCCGGACGCGACGGCGGTCGTCGGGCCGCTGGCCACCGTGTCGGAACCGCACTCCTGGGATCTGTGCGTCAAGCACGCGGGCCGGATCACCGCCCCGCGCGGCTGGGAGCTGGTACGGCACGCCGGCCCGCTGCCGACGCATGGCGACGACGACGATCTGGTGGCGTTGGCCGACGCAGTCAGGGAGGGGCGCGACGGCCCATCGCCGATGGGCGGCATAGCCACGGGGTTCACCGACCCCTCGACCGGCGTTCACGGCGGCGCGCTGATGGCGCCGGCCGCCCGCCGCTCGGAGCACAACGGTCGGCGGCGAGGCCACCTGCGCGTCCTGCCCGACCCGGCCGAGTAGCCGCTCACGTCCCTGCGCTCCGTTGACTATGCGGAGATTGCAACCACGCCGGGAAGAGCGTCGGCATGAGGATTCGCGAGCCGATAGGCTGGCGCCACGACCATTTCCTGCTAGGGGATCCAAGGGAGATTTATGTCTCGGCCCGCTGCGGCTGTCAACCGCGTCATCAAGGCGTATGACGTGCGGGGTCTGGTCGGTGACGAGATCGACGAGGCGTTCGTCTCCGACGTTGGTGGCGCATTCGCGCGGTTGGTGCGCGACGAGGTCTTGCCTGGCGGGCCCGACTCCGGGACTGTCTCGCAGATGGTGATCGGCTACGACATGCGGTCCAGCTCGCCGTCCTTGGCCGACGCGTTCGCAGAGGGTGTGGTGGCCCAGGGGCTCGACGTCACCCGGATCGGCCTGGCGTCCACGGATCAGCTGTACTTCGCGTCGGGTCTGATGGACTGTCCTGGCGCCATGTTCACCGCCAGCCACAACCCCGCCGCCTACAACGGCATCAAGTTGTGCCGGGCGGGCGCCAAGCCGGTGGGCAAGGAAACCGGGCTCAGCACCATCAGCGGGGAGGTGATCGACGGCGTCCCCGCGCACGACGGACCCGCTGGCGTGATCCGGGATCGAGACGTGCTGGACGACTACGGCCAGTTCCTGCGTTCGCTCGTCGACGTCTCCGGCGGCAGGCCGCTACGGGTGGCCGTCGACGCAGGCAACGGAATGGCCGGTCACACCACCCCTGGAGTGCTGGGTCCCATCGAGGGGATCACGTTGCTGCCGTTGTACTTCGAACTCGATGGCACCTTCCCGAACCACGAGGCCAACCCGCTGGATCCGGCCAACCTCGTCGACCTGCAGGCCTACGTGCTCGAGACCGGCGCCGACATCGGACTGGCCTTCGACGGCGACGCCGACCGCTGCTTCGTCGTCGACGAACTCGGTCAACCCGTCTCGCCGTCGGCGGTGACGGCACTGGTGGCGGCCCGCGAACTGGGCCGTGAGATCGGGGCCACCGTCATTCACAACCTGATCACCTCGCGGGCGGTGCCGGAGCTGATCGTCGAACGGGGCGGCACCGCCGTGCGTGCCCGGGTCGGTCACTCCTACATCAAGGGGCTGATGGCCGAGACCGGTGCGATCTTCGGCGGTGAGCACTCCGCGCACTACTACTTCCGCGACTTCTGGGGCGCCGACTCCGGCATGCTGGCCGCGTTGCACGTCCTGGCCGCGCTCGGCGAACAGCCGCGGCCACTGTCGCAGTTGATGGCCGACTATCAGCGCTACGAGGCCTCCGGCGAGATCAACTTCACCGTCGCCGATGCGCCGTCCTGCGTGGACACCGTGCTGAAGTCGTTCGGCAGCCGCATCCACTCCATCGACCACCTCGACGGCGTGACCGTCGACCTCGGCGACGGAACGTGGTTCAACCTGCGCACGTCCAATACCGAGCCGTTGCTGCGGTTGAACGTCGAGTCCCGCACCGCAGACGGCGTCGACGAGGTCGTCGAACACGTCGCGGACCTGATCGCCACTCAGACCGGGACCGCCACGTGAACGCTGACTCCCGCGCTCGGGCGGCGGCCATCGACCTCGACGACGCCGAGGGGTTGCTTGCCGCCGATCGTGAGGGTCTGCTGCGGGCGGCGTCGATGGCGGGTGCGCAGGTGCGGGCGACGGCCGCCGCGCTGGACGAAGGGGTGCTCGATCCGCTGCGGTCAGACATGCCGCCGCGCACCGTGATCTGGGTGGCCAGTCGCGGAGCGGCCGAGACGGCTGGACTGATGCTGGCCGCCGCCCTCGGTGGGTCGACGGCGGCACCGATCGTGGTTGCACCCGAGGTGCCGCCCTGGATCGGCGCACTGGACGTTCTGGTCGTCGCGGGTGACGATCCCGTGGATCCGGTGCTGGTTTCGGCCGCGGCGACGGGAACTCGGCGAGGCGCGCGCGTGATCGTCGTGGCTCCGCAGGAGGGTCCGCTGCAGGATGTCACCGCGGGGCGCGCGGTGGTGCTTGCGCCGCGGCTGCGGGTGCCCGATGACTTCGGCCTCGCCCGCTATTTCTCCGCAGGCCTGGCCACTCTGCACGTGGTGGATCCCGGGATGCAGGTCGACATCGCCGGGCTGGCCGACGAATTGGACTCCGAGGCGTTGCGCAACAGCGCGGGCCGCGAGCTGTTCACCAACCCCGCCAAGACGCTCGCCGACCGCATGTCCGGGCGCGACGTCGTGCTGGCCGGCGACAAACCGGCCACCTTGGCGCTCGCCCGGCATGCCGGGGCCGTGTTGCTGCGGATCGGCCACCAACCCGTCGCGGCCGTCGGGCTCGCCGACCTCGTCGTCGCGCTGCACGGCGGAATCGGCAGCACCGCAGCCAATTACGAGACGTCGCTGTTCCACGACGAGGAACTCGACGGTCCACTGCCTGCACGGATCCGCGCCGTCGTCCTCGCGGCGGACGATGAGCGTCCGGCGATCGCGGCGAGACTCGCGGGGTACGACGAACTCGACGTGGTCAGCGCCAAGGACGTTCCGGACGTCGCGACGCCTGCGGGCGGCCGCCTGGAACAGCAGTTGGCGACGCTGGCGGTGCGCTTGGAGATGACGGCGGTTTACCTGAGACTGGTTCGAGGTTAGACGAGTGGACCTGCTACACGGCGCGGTGCGGACCTACGCATGGGGGTCGCGCACCGCCATTGCCGAATTCACTGGACGACCAAGTCCGACAGCGCATCCCGAAGCGGAGCTGTGGTTCGGCGCCCACCCCGGCGATCCGGCTCGGCTCGAGACGGACAGCGGTGAGCAATCGCTGCTCGAGGTCATCAGGGCTGACCCCGAGGGGCAGTTGGGGGCGGCCACCAGGGAGCGCTTCGGTGACGCGTTGCCCTTTCTGGCCAAGGTGCTGGCTGCCGACGAACCGCTTTCGCTGCAGGCGCATCCGAGCGCGGAGCAGGCGATGGAGGGCTTCGCCCGCGAGGACCGGCTCAATATCCCGGTGACGGCGCCGACGCGAAACTACCGCGACCGCAGCCACAAGCCCGAACTCATCGTGGCGCTCGGCCCGTTCGAGGCCCTGGCCGGATTCCGGCCCGCCGCACGCAGCGTCGAGTTGATGCGTGCGCTGGCCGTCTCCGACCTCGACCCGTTCATCGCCCTGCTGTCCGGGCAATCCGAGGCCGACGGATTGCGGGCGCTGTTCACCACCTGGATCACCGCACCCCAACCCGACCTGGACGTGCTGGTGCCTGCGGTGCTCGACGGTGCGGTGAACTACCTCCGTTCGGGCGAAACGACTTTCACCGCCGAAGCCAAGACCGTGCTCGAGCTCGGTGAGCGTTATCCAGGCGATGCGGGAGTGCTCGCGTCCTTGCTGCTCAACCGCATTACCCTGGCCCCCGGCGAGGGCATCTACCTCCCCGCAGGCAACCTGCACGCCTACCTGCACGGCGTGGGGTTCGAAGTGATGGCCAACTCCGACAACGTGTTGCGGGGTGGGTTGACCCCCAAGCACGTCGACGTGCCCGAGCTGTTGCGGGTGTTGGACTTCACCCCGACCGATGAGTCGCCCATTCGTCCCGAGGTAGTCGGGGATGGAATCGAGCTCGTCTACCACACGCCCGCACCGGAGTTCGCGGTGTCGGTGCTGCGGCTGGACCGCGACCAATTGGGCCACGAGGTCGACGCTCCCGCGCGCCACGACGGGCCACAGATTCTGCTGTGCACCGAGGGCGCCGTGACGGTGCACGCCAAGTCCAGCGTGTTGACGCTCGAGAAGGGTGCGGCCGCATGGGTGGCGGCCGACGACGGGCCCATCCGGCTCGTCGCCGAACAGCCGACGAAACTGTTCAGGGCCACGGTGGGGATCTAGTGGAAGGCGACCATGTCGACGGCCGGTAGCACCAGGGCAATCGTGGCCGCACTGCTGGCGAACGCCGGCATCGCGGTCGCGAAGTTCGTCGGGTTCATCATCACGGGCAGTTCCTCGATGCTGGCCGAGTCGGTGCACTCCGTCGCCGACACGTCGAACCAGGGCCTGCTGCTGTTCGGGCAGCGGCAGGCGCGCAAGGAGGCCGACGACCTGCATCCGTTCGGGTACGGCCGCAGTCGCTACTTCTACTCGTTCGTCGTGGCGCTGGTGCTGTTCACCCTCGGCTCGGTGTTCGCGCTCTACGAGGGCTACCACAAGATCACTCACCCCGAGGACTTGACGTCGCCGCTGGTGGCGATCGTCATCCTGGTGGTGGCAATCGGCTTGGAGTCCTACAGCTTTCGCACCGCGGCGGTGGAGTCGCGACCGCTCAAGGGTTCGGGCAGCTGGTGGCACTTCATCCGGACGTCGCGCAATCCCGAGCTACCGGTGGTGCTGCTCGAGGACACCGGCGCGTTGATCGGTCTGGCCCTCGCGCTGAGCGGCGTTGGGCTGACGATGCTCACCGGCGAACCGGTGTGGGACGGCATCGGCACCGCTGCGATCGGCGTTCTGCTCGGCATCATCGCCGTCATCCTGATGGTCGAGATGCACAGCCTGCTCATCGGCGAGGGTGCGACCAGCCAGGAGGACAAGGCCATCCGCGCGGCGCTCGAGCAGACCCCGAACGTCGACCGCCTCATTCACATCCGCACGCAGTACCTCGGACCGGACGAACTTCTGGTGGGCGCCAAGATCGCACTGGCGGCCGACACCGATCTGGCCACGGTGGCCGCCACCATCGACGCCGCCGAGTCGGCTGTCCGTGCCGCGGTACCCGCGGCGCGGGTCATCTACTTGGAACCCGATCTCGATCGTGCCCTGACCGGCTAGCGCCGCGCCTCTCTGCCAACCAGAGTCGCACGTTGTGCCAGACGGTGCGGCCGACCAGTCGTGCCGACGGGACCATGTAGAGACTGTCCAGCAGGCTGAAGCGCCGTAGAAACCATTCGGCGAGAACGGGATCCGTCTCCGCGGCGCCGAGGAACTGGTCGAACAGGCCACCAACGGGCTTGTACCACCACCGCGCCTCACCCGTGGCGTTGTGCAGGCTCAGGTCGCCGATGACGGTCATCATCCACACCGGCCACGTGGTCTTGGCCGTCGCCCGCGAGAGCTTGCCCGCGATGTCGGGATCGCCGGACCGGAGCGCCTCGCGCAGGTTGCCCGCCTGGATCGACGTCATCGTCATGCCCTGGCCGTACGTCGGGTTGAAGGTCACCACGGCGTCGCCGAACGGGATGATGCCGGTCGGGAAGCGGTCCATCTTGTCGTAGCGGCGCCACCGGCTGGTCGGGTACTTGTGGAACGCCACGTCCCCGATCGGTTCGCCCTTGCGTACCGCCGCGCTGATGTGGGCAGGCAGGATCTCGTCGGCCAGTGTGCACATCTGCGCGAAGTTCTGCGGCGGCTCGGCCTTCGCGGTGCCGAACGTCGTCAGGCCCCAGTTGCCGTCCTCGTAGCGCAGCATGCCGAGGCCGAGCGGCTGGTCGCGGCACGCTCCTGCGACGACGACCTTCTCCTCGATCAGGCCGTCGGGGATGTGCACCTGATGGGTGGCGTAGCCGATGCCGACGTCGACGGTGTCCTCGGTGGGCCTGCCGAATCCCCACTGCTCCAGCCACACCGGCAGGCGGGTGCCGCGCCCGGTCGCGTCGACGACCAGATCGGCCGCGATCGCACTCGCGTCGTCGCCGTCGGCGAGCAGCGCCCCCGTCACGCGTTCCTCGGTCGGGTCGAACTGAGGTTCGGCGATGCCGCGGCGCACCAGCTCGACGTTCGGGATGGCCAGCGCCCGACGCCTGATCTGCCATTCCAGGTGCGGCCGGCTCGGTACGTAGGCGGTGAACTCGTCACGCAGCGTGGCATGGGTGCCAAGGACGTGGCCTGCCGCGCCGAAGTGGATGCAGTCGGGCCGGTTCTCCAAGACGGGCACCCCGGCGGCCACCATGTCGTCCAGCAGACCGGGGAACAGCCCGTCGAACTCCGCGGCACCGCGCGCCATCAACAGGTGGACGTGCTTGCCCTGTGGTACCGCGGACCGGTTGGCCGGTTCGTCGGGAAGGTCGTCGCGTTCGAAGACCGTCACCTTGGCGTAGTGGTCCGACAACACCCGGGCCGCACACATGCCCGCGATGCTCGCGCCGATGACGATCGCGTGTTCCCGCCCCATCGGCAGCAGGCTACCCGCCGGGTCGACGAATGAGGCACTGCAATCTCAACCCGTCAGTTTTTCGACCCCGGCCGCCCACCGAGTTTACAAAATATACATCTGTGTCTAGACAACGGACAAAATGCGAGCTATCGTCAACGATGACAGTGACGCAGCTCTCATAGGAGGTAGCCAGCGATGGCATCAGATCTTTCGGAGGTATCGGGGTCCGTCGCCCCGGTCGACCAATGGCGCGACAAGAAGCGGTACCTGTGGCTGATGGGTCTGATCGCGCCGACGGCGCTGTTCGTGGTGCTGCCGCTGGTGTGGGCGTTCAACCAGTGGGGCTGGCACGCCGCGGCGCAGGTGCCGTTCTGGATCGGCCCGATCCTGCTCTATGTGCTGCTGCCCGCCCTGGACCTGCGGTTCGGTCCCGACGGCCAGAACCCGCCCGATGAGGTGATGGAGCGGCTGGAGAACGACAAGTACTACCGGTACTGCACCTACATCTACATCCCGTTCCAGTACGCGAGCGTGATCTTCGGCGCCTACCTGTTCACGGCGTCGGATCTGAGCTGGCTGGGCTTCGACGGGGGCCTGAGCTGGGTGGCCAAGATCGGTCTGGCGCTGTCGGTGGGCATGCTCGGCGGGGTGGGCATCAACACCGCGCACGAGATGGGCCACAAGAAGGACGAGCTGGAACGCTGGCTGGCCAAGATCACCCTGGCCCAGACCCTGTACGGCCACTTCTACATCGAGCACAACCGCGGCCATCACGTCCGGGTCGCGACACCGGAGGACCCGGCGTCGGCCCGCTTCGGCGAGACGTTCTGGGAATTCCTGCCGCGCAGCGTCTGGGGCAGCCTGAAGTCGTCATGGGAACTCGAGGCGGCGCGGCTGCGCAGGCTCGACAAGAGTCCGTGGCACTGGTCCAACGACGTGCTCAACGCGTGGGCGATGTCGGTGGTGCTGTACGGCGCGCTCATCGCGATCTTCGGCGTCGCACTGATCCCGTACGTGGTGATCTCGGCCGTCTTCGGGTTCACGTTGCTGGAGACCGTCAACTACCTCGAGCACTACGGACTGCTCCGGCAAAAGGTCGATGAGCCGCTTGCGCGAAGAGAAGGCAGGCCCGCCAGCGGACGCTACGAGCGATGCGCGCCCGAGCACAGCTGGAACTCCGATCACATCGTGACCAACCTGTTCCTCTACCACCTGCAGCGGCACAGCGATCACCACGCCAACCCGACGCGTCGCTACCAGACGCTGCGGAGCATGGACACGGCGCCGTGCCTGCCCAGCGGGTATGCGTCGATGATCGGGCTCACCTACTTCCCGCCGCTGTGGCGCAAGGTGATGGATCACCGGGTGCTCGAGCACTACGACGGCGACATCACGCGGGTCAACGTCCACCCCAGGATGCGCGACAAGGTGCTCGCCAAGTACGGGGTGCATCAGTGAGCGCGTACCGCTGCCCGGGCTGTGATTATGTCTATGACGAAGCGAAGGGTGCTCCGCGGGAGGGCTTTCCGGCGGGCACGCCCTGGGATCGGATCCCCGACGAGTGGTGCTGCCCGGACTGTGCGGTACGCGAGAAGATCGATTTCGAAGAGATGGGAGCAATGAAGTGAATGAAGTGAATGACTACAAGTTGTTCGTCTGCGTGCAATGTGGATTCGAGTACGACGAGGAGAAGGGGTGGCCGGAGGACGGCATCGCACCCGGGACCCGCTGGGACGACATCCCGGAGGACTGGAGCTGCCCCGACTGCGGCGCGGCCAAGTCGGACTTCGAGATGGTCGAGATTGCCCGTCC
Source organism: Mycobacterium sp. (assembly GCF_032162105.1). Lineage (GTDB taxonomy): Bacteria > Actinomycetota > Actinomycetes > Mycobacteriales > Mycobacteriaceae > Mycobacterium. Next base: position 9,269 of record NZ_JAVRPS010000312.1, read on the forward strand.
GTGACCGTTACCCTCGCGCGTATGGGTAACCCGGCACCGCGCGTGCCGTTCGCCGAGGCGTCGCGGGTGCTTCTGCGTGACTCGATTCTGGATGGCATGCGGGACATGCTGCTGAGCCGGGACTGGTCGTCGATCACGCTGTCCGACGTCGCCCGGGCGGCGGGCATCAGCCGGCAGACCATCTACAACGAGTTCGGGTCGCGGCAGGGCTTGGCCGAGGGTTACGCGCTGCGACTGGCCGACCGTCTGGTCGACGCCGTCGCCGGCGCCATCGAAGGCAACGTCGGCAACATCTACGCGGCCTTCCTGGAGGGGTTCCGCGCGTTCTTCGCCGAGTCGGCGTCCGATCCGCTCGTCATCTCGCTGCTGACCGGCGGCGCCAAGCCCGACCTGCTTCAGATCATCACCACGGACAGCGCGCCGATCATCTCCAGATGCTCGCAGCGCCTGACGTCGACGCTCGTGTCCAGCTGGGTACGCGCCAGCGAAGAGGACGCCGGAGTGCTGGCCAGGGCCATCGTGCGGCTGGCCATGAGCTACGTCTCGATGCCACCGGAGGCCGACCACGATGTGGCCCGAGACCTGGCCCGATTGATGACCCCGTTCGCCGAACGCTACGGTGTTGTAGATACCCCTTAGCTGGCAGAGCGCCGCAGCGCCTGTCCCGCGAGCCCGCAGGCTATGGGTGTCTGCATGGGTGTCGCCGCTGCGCATCCGTGCGCTCACAGGCAAATGTCGAACGAAAAGGGGCTCTATATGACTGCACCGACACTGACCGCCGATGTCCGCAATGGCATCGACTTCAAGGTGGCTGACCTGGACCTGGCCGAGTTTGGTCGCAAGGAGATCCGGCTGGCCGAGCACGAGATGCCGGGCCTGATGACGCTGCGCCGCGAGTATGCCGACGTGCTGCCGCTCAAGGGCGCCCGGATCTCGGGCTCGCTGCACATGACGGTGCAGACCGCGGTGCTGATCGAGACGTTGGTTTCTCTCGGTGCTGAGGTTCGTTGGGCGTCGTGCAACATCTTCTCCACCCAGGACCACGCCGCGGCCGCGACGGTCGTCGGCCCGCACGGCACCCCGGAGGAGCCCAAGGGCGTACCGGTGTTCGCATGGAAGGGCGAGAGCCTCGACGAGTACTGGTGGGCCGCCGAGCAGATGCTCACCTGGCCGGGCGAGCCGGCCAACATGATCCTCGACGACGGCGGGGACGCCACCATGCTGGTGCTGCGCGGCGCGCAGTTCGAGAAGGCAGGCGTCGTGCCGCCCACCGAGGACGACGCGTCCGACGAGTACAAGGTGTTCCTGGCGCTGATCCGCAAGCGGTTCGAGACCGACAAGGACAAGTGGACCAAGATCGCCGACGCGGTCCAGGGCGTGACCGAGGAGACCACCACGGGCGTGCTGCGGCTCTACCAGTTCGCCGCTGCCGGCGAGCTCGCGTTCCCCGCGATCAACGTCAACGACTCGGTGACCAAGAGCAAGTTCGACAACAAGTACGGCACCCGGCACTCGCTGATCGACGGCATCAACCGTGGCACCGACGTGCTGATCGGTGGCAAGGCCGCGCTGGTCTGTGGCTACGGCGACGTCGGCAAGGGCTGCGCCGAGGCGCTCAAGGCCCAGGGTGCGCGCGTCGCGGTCACCGAGATCGATCCGATCAACGCGCTGCAGGCGTTGATGGATGGCTTCGAGGTCAAGACGGTCGAACAGGCCATCGGCTGGGCGGACATCGTCATCACCGCCACCGGCAACCAGGGCATCATCACCCTCGAGCACATGAAGGCGATGAAGCATCAGGCGATCCTGGGCAACATCGGCCACTTCGACGACGAGATCGAGATGGCCCGGTTGGAGAAGGACCCGAAGATCCGCCGGATCAACATCAAGCCGCAGGTCGACGAGTTCGTCTTCGAGGACGGCCATTCCATCATCGTGCTGTCCGAGGGCCGGCTGCTGAACCTGGGCAATGCCACCGGGCACCCGTCGTTCGTGATGAGCAACAGCTTCTCCAACCAGGTGATCGCCCAGATCGAGCTGTGGACCAAGAACGACG